>JAGFXO010000151.1 GCA_017861285.1 Geobacteraceae bacterium
AGAGCGTTGGCAGCCCTGGCGGAAATGACCTTGTGGCGAATCTGCGGTGAAAACTGCTGTTGAACGGCTCCATTGTCATCGGTGATCCGATCGATAATATACGGCTTCATGAGATTCCCGCCGTTTGCGACGGCGGAAATCGCCGTAGCCAGCTGTAAAGCCGATATGGAAATCCCCTGACCGAAAGATATTGTGGCAAGGTCAATCCCGTACCACTGGCTTCTCTCTCTCAATAGACCCGGTGCCTCACCCGGGAGTTCGATTCCCGTCCTGCTTCCGAAACCGAAATTCTTCAGATAGTTGTGGAGTCTTTGCTGGCCGAGTTTGCTGCCGATTTTAGCCGCTCCGATATTGCTCGAGTATTTCAATATCTCCGAAACCGTGATGGTCCCATATTTATGAGTATCGTGTATGGTTCGGCCTCCGATTGAATAGCTGCCGTTTTCACAGTTGAAACTGTCATTGGGGCTGACAAGCTTTTCCTCGAGTGCCGCTCCGACGAGGAAAACCTTCAACGTTGAACCCGGCTCGAAACTGTCTGCTACGGCCCTGTTGCGCAAACTCTGGAAGGGATATTGGTGATATGCATTGGGGTTGAAATTCGGATAGTTTGCCATGGCCAGTATCTTGCCTGTCTGCGGTTCCATGACCAGGGCGATCCCGGCGGTTGCCCTGCTTCCTGTAACTGCTTTGGCGAGTTCTTTTTCGGCAATATACTGGATGTTCTTGTCCAGCGTAAGGACAACGCTTGCCCCTCTGGATGATTTTTTGACAACCATCCCCTTCAGTGCTATGTCACGACCCAGCGCGTCACGCTCCGTTACCAGGTATCCGGTATTGCCGAGTATCAGGGAGTTGAATTTGAGTTCAATTCCTTCGAGACCCTGAGGATCACGCCCGGTAAAGCCGATCACATGGGCGGCAACTTCGGAATTCGGATAAAAACGTTTCGATTCCTTTACGAAACCGACACCTTCGACATGGAGATCCTTGATCCTGCGCACCTGATCCGGGGTGATCTGTCGCTGCAGCCAGACAAAATTCTTGTTGCTGCCCAGTTTCTTCTGCAACTGTTCCCGCGGGATCCCCAGAACCGGTGACAACCTGGCCGCCGCCTGGGGAACTGAACCCATCCTGTCGGGTTCGGCAAAGCAGGAATCCATTTCGATCGAAACTGCCATGGACGAACCGGTGCTGTCATAGATGGTGCCCCGGGCGGGGGTAAGGGGTACTATTTTCCGGTGCTGTCTTTCGGCGAGTTTTATCCAGCTGTCCTGTTTTATGATCTGAAGGTAGAAAGCCCTTGCGGATACTACAATAAAGAAGGCTGCGAAACAGGCCCCAATAATACGAATGCGGACCCTGGTCCATTTCTCCTTCTTGTCTCTCATTTTACCACTATTACCTGTTGATCCGCAGGGATTGCCATGCCGAGATCCCCTTTTGCCAACAGTTCAATGCGCGCGGGGTTTTTGAGGGATGCCACCTCGAGTCTCAGCCTGCTTTTCTCCTGTTGCATATCCTTAAGAGTTCTGCTTGCCTCGGTAATTTCGAGGTTCAGATCGACTACCTTGACCCGTGACCAGACATGGAAGAGCGAAACCATCATCAGCAAAACGGTAACGATAATCAGGTAAGGAAACATGTCCCATCTCTGGGAAACCGCCAACTCAAGCTTCCGTGGGGTTGCCACCTTGCTGTACGCTGCCCGGGCAGTAGACATAAAAGTTCCTCTCTCGAGATTAAAGTTTTTCCGCAACCCTGAGTTTGGCGCTGCGCGACCTGGGATTGGCAAGCACTTCTTCATTTCCCGGCAGGACAGGCTTGCCGGTCAGTATTCTAACCTGCGGTACTCTTCCGCAGACACATAGCGGGGTGCTCTTCGGACAAACACATCCCTTGGCATATTCCCGGAAGGTGTTTTTTACGATTCTGTCTTCAAGCGAGTGGAATGAAATAACAGCGATCCGCCCCCCGCTCCTGAGCAATCTGATGCCGTCGACAAGACCCTTTTCAAGGCTTTCAAGCTCGTGATTCACCGCAATTCGCAGAGCCTGGAAAGTCCTGGTGGCGGGATGCAAACGATCTTCCCATTTTGCCCGGGGAATTGAACCTTTGATGATGTCAGTCAACTGCAATGTCGTTTGCAGCGGGGCCGCTTTCCTGGCTTCAACGATACGTTTCGCAATGCGGACTGCCCAGCGCTCCTCACCATAATCCCGGATAATCCTCGCAAGGTCCTTCTCTGAAAGATTGTTTACAAGATGTCCGGCAGTCTCGCCGTTCGAGGAGTCCATCCTCATATCAAGCGGAGCATCCTTCAGGAAGCTGAATCCTCTTTCCGCCTTGTCCAACTGGTATGATGACACCCCGAGATCCAGAAGCAACCCGTCTATACAATCGATTCCCAGTTCGGCAAGGGTGTTTTCCAGTTCGGCAAAGTTTCTGTTAAAAAGCCGGAATCTGCAACCATAAGGAGCGAGCCTTCCGGTTGCGACTCCGACTGCTTCCTCGTCACGATCAAAACCAATTACGGTTCCATCGGGCCGGGAGGCATCGAGAATCTGCTGCGAATGGCCGCCACCGCCAACCGTGCCATCCACATATACCCCCCCCGGCTTGGGTTCCAGGTAGGAAATGACTTCTCCCGACATGACGGGAACATGGTGGAAATCCACCATTTACAGACCCAATTCGGCAGAGGCCAGAGTTCCGCCGGGGATATCTTTTTCAGCCTGGCCAAAGACCTTGTTCCAGGTTTCAAGGTCCCAGATCTCGATCTTTTTTCGCATCCCGACAAAAACGATGTCCCGCTCGATGGCTGCATACGACCGGAGGTTGGCGGGGAGCAAAACCCTCCCCTGCCTGTCGGCAACGCATTCAGTGGCAGGGGCTATTATCAGCCGCTTGATACTGTTGAGTTCGGTCGGGGTCAAACCCACCCCTTGATCTATTTTTTCCTCGATGGCCAGCCACTCATTGTATGGATACACGGTCAGACCGCGGCAATAGGTATCATTTCCCAGGTTAACGGGAATGGAGTTTGTGATGACAAACCTTTCATCACCGAAACTCTCGGTAAAGATTTCACGGAATCTGGCCGGCATGCTTGTCCGGCCTTTACCGTCGATCGTATTGTTAAAAATCCCTCGGAACATGTCCATCCTGGTACTATCTGCCACAATTTACCACTTTGTACCACTTTGTGGTCAAACTATACAAGGCGACCGGGGTGTTGTCAAGGCAAAATTATTTCGAAAAACAATAATTTTCCGGTGATTTTTTAAGGACTTACCCGAAACGGATGGCTCGCGCCACCCCCCGCAAATACAGCGGAAATTTATTCAATTATTCCAAGAGGTTTTGTGGTCGATCAGGTCTGGAGCAAGAACAATTTCCGCAATCACCCAGATGTTTATGCCGTACCCACAGGATAGACTGTCGAAAGGGAAGAAACAGGGGGTCAATCTTTTGATGCAGCGATGCACTGCATAATCATTGAACGTCGGCGGAATCACAAAAGACTTTATTATCTATCGGGGCAATTCGGAAAGGACTGAATCAGTATGCGGGTAAAGTCTGAAAAAATATACTCCGTCAAAGCCTTGAACCGGAATGAAATCCGTAATCAATCCAGTTTGTTTCTAACCGGAAACGCTACTATCTTTCCTCCTCCTTTTCTGCTTTCCTCTCCTGTCGGCCCGGATTGAGAATCCACAACCGCCTCTCCCCTGGCCAGGGGAGACACCACTTTTTCGAGCACGACCGGGGTGCCGCCCATCGTGAAAGGTGCCCCGTTGATCTGGCTTTCTTCCAGTATCCAGGTGTAGATCTGGCAGGGATGAGTCAGGACCAGCAGCTTCACCACCCACCACCCGGGTTTTACATCGGGGGAAATCTCCTCGATTCGGGCATAGAATGCCGGACTGTTATCGATATGAGCCAGGACAAGGTCATTACATGTGGTCGTCATTTCAACCTCCGGTACGTATCAGCGGAATCTTTCACGCAAACAATATGGTACCCTTTGCCGGATAGCTCCTCTCATAGTTCGACAGGAGACCATGCGCAAAGGTATTGCCGAACAGCGTTTCCATTTCCGAATAATGCCCGCGGAGAAGCTTTTCAACAGCATAGAAAGCCTCAACCTCAGAATCCGGCAGGAGTTTCTCCAGATGTTCGCAATGGAAGGTTATGCAATTGAAGGGGCGGTATTCCGGTCCCATCATGCAGCCGCCATGACCCAGATACGGGCAGCGGTCGCCTGCAAAACACGGAGAGAACAATTCCCTTCCATCGGAAAGATAAACCAGGAGATCGACCACCGTGAAATGGTATGCGCCCGTCTCGCAGCACCCACCCTTGCAGAGCTCGCAAACCATTTCTCCCTCGACGGATATGGTCATCTCATACAGGGCCCTTTTCTGTTTCTTTATTGCAGCAGCCAATGCCCCGATTTTCTGAGGGAAAATATCGGGCAGGGCCGCAAATTCCCTCCTGACAACATCCACGGCCTTGTTCCATTCCTCTTTTCTCATCAATGAATCCCTGTCAGACAAGACCATGCCGGATGTCTCCGGGCGCAAGCCCGGTCCTGCCGGTTAACGTCGGAATGTATTGGCCGAAGCAGACAATAAGCCGGGTTCTGTCCCTGCAGCCGGTTACCCGGAACCGCAGGCGATGGCCATTCCTCTAGGGCGGCGGTTACCCGCCGCCTCAAGCAGCCAACCCGGAAGCACGGACGGGCAGTCCTTGCAGCTTCCCTATTTGGCCTTGCTCCTGGTGGGGTTTACCGAGCACCCGGCGTCACCGCCGGGCCTGGTGAGCTCTTACCTCACCCTTTCACCCTTACCCGTC
>JAGFXO010000152.1 GCA_017861285.1 Geobacteraceae bacterium
ACGACACTGGGCGAAATGATCGAGGGCCCCTGTGGGGGGATGGCTCCGGGAAAGAAATTCAAGGCGTGTATTCCCGGGGGGGCGTCCACCCCGTTTTTCACCACTGCTCATTTCGATGTGCCGATGGATTTCGATGCGGTGGCCAAGGCGGGTTCGCGCCTCGGCACCGGTGGGGTGGTCGTCTTCGACGAGCAGACCTGCATGGTCGGCGCAACGCTGAACATGATCCGCTTCTATGCCCGTGAGTCGTGCGGCTGGTGCACCCCCTGCCGTGAGGGGTTGCCTTTTGTCCGGGATGTCCTGGAACGCATCGAAAACGGGCGGGGAGAGATCGATGATATTGATATCCTGCGGGAACACGTGAAATACCTTTCCTACTCTTTCTGCCCCCTGGCGCCCGGTGCCATGGGTCCGGTAACCGGGCTTTTACAGTATTTCGAGGATGAGGTTCGCGAGCACATAGCAAAGAAGATCTGCCCGTTTCAAGGCTACAGCCGGATTGGTCGCTGATACTGTTTGTCCGTATGCCCCCGTGGCAATGTGAAAGTTTTTTGGGAAATCATGCCAAGACTGATTATAGACAACATGGAAATCGAAGTTCCTCCCGAGACCAGGCTGATTGATGCCGCGCGGCAGGCGGGGATCATCATACCCCATTTCTGCTATCACCCCGCCCTGGGAAGCGCCGGGGCATGCAGGCTCTGTGCAGTGAAATGCCTGGAAGGGCCGGTCAAGGGAATCCAGATGTCGTGCATGATCCCGGCACAGGACGGCATGGTTGTTTCCACGACCGACAGCGAAGCGGTGAAGATGCGGAGCCTGGTCATCGAGTGGCTGATGATCAACCATCCTCACGACTGTCCTGTCTGTGATGAAGGAGGGGAATGCCAGCTGCAGGATTATACGGTGGCGGGCGGGCATGGCATCCGCCGGTACCGGGGGAAGAAACGCACTCACGTCAACCAGCATCTCGGTGACCATATCCAGCACGAGATGAACAGGTGCATCCAGTGTTACCGGTGCGTCCGTTTTTACCAGGAGTTCGCGGGCGGTACCGACTTCGGAGTCCTTGGGCGGGCAGGTATGGTGTATTTCGGCAGGAAAGCCGACGGAGCCCTGGAGTCCCCATTCTCCGGCAATCTGGTGGATCTTTGTCCTACCGGCGTGTTCACCGACAAAACCGCCCGCTTCCGGGCCCGCTACTGGGATTACGATCTGGCGCCTTCCGTATGCGCGCAGTGTTCCCTTGGATGCAATACGGTGCCGGCCGGCCGGTACCGCGAATTGCTCAAGACCATGGCGCGCAGGAATGACGCCGTCAACGGCTGGTTTATCTGTGACCGGGGCAGGTTTGCAGGTCATGCCGTGAACGATTCGCGTCGACCGCGCAATCCGAGGGTGGACGGAAAGAAAGCCGGTATGGATGAAGCGCTGGCAGAACTGGCCGTGCGAATCGATGCAATGGTGAAACTGCATGGAAAGGGAAGCCTGGCGCTGGTCGGTTCTTCCCGCATGTCTCTCGAGGGCAATGTCATGCTGGCCCGGCTTGCCGAAAGCCTCGATGCCGGTTCCCCCTGTTATTTCACTGATGCAGTGGAAGCGGAGATGGCGGCAACGGCCGTGTCGCTGCTCAGCCGGGAAAAAGCCGTTTCGATGGCGGAAATCGGGACAGCTGATTGCATTGTCGTCCTTGCCGGTGACCTTCTTGAAGAAGGGCCGATGATGGCGCTTGCTGTCCGGCAGGCATTGCGTGCGGGGGGAAGGGTTTTCCTGGCAGGGATGGATTGTTCGCCGGGTGAAAGGAAAGCCCCCCCATTCGCCTTTACGGCGATCAGGACGATCGAAGAAGTTCCCTTTGCCCAATTCAAGAACCCGGTCATTGTTTGCGGAACTGCTTCCGGAGACATGGATACCCTTTGCAAGGCAGCAATGACCCCCGCCAGGCTTGCTTTCCTGCTGAACGGTCCGAATGCTTTCGCCGCGGCGCTTCTGGCACTCGAACATCGGTCGGTAGCTCTTTCCCGACTGCTGGCCGATGGATGCATACGGGGAATCGTTGCTATCGAGGCTGATATTCCCACGGATCTGCCGGCGGGCGTGGAACTTCTTGCCGTGGCCGACTGGCTGCCGACAGAAGCTGTCGCAAAGGCCGGCATTTTCCTGCCGGTTGCGGCACACGTGGAAATGGACGGCACTTATGTCAATAACGAGGGAAGGGCGCAGCGTTTCAGGAAGGTCATGTCTCCCGGTCTGCCCATCGCGGGACTGGACCCAGCCCTGCACCCACCGCGGATACATCGCCGGACCCCGCCCGGTGCGGATCCTCAGCCTTCATGGCGCATCATTGCAGGTTTGATGAAAAGATTCGGTGGAGAAACGATTGGTGAACCGCTCACCGGAAGGTGGCAGTTTTTAAGGGACCTGGACCCTGAGGGGCCCGGGGTCAGGGTTATGTAGGCAGATTTCTCATGTGGAAATAATATGACATATACGCCTCTCGACATAGTGCTGCTCCTGGCAAAACTGGTTGCCATTTACGGGTTCCTGCTTACCGCTGCTGCGTACCTGGTTTTTGCCGAGCGCAGGGTCCTTGCCTGGATCCAGGACCGGAAGGGGCCGAACCGTGTCGGTCCGTTCGGTCTGCTGCAGCCTCTGGCGGATCTGATAAAAATGCTGACCAAGGAGGATGTGCGGCCTGCCGAGGCAGACAAGTGGCTTTATCTGCTCGCTCCGGCCATGGCGTCCATCCCGGCCATCATGACCTTTGCGGTGATACCGTTCGGGGCGCCGTTTACCCTGTTCGGACGGACCGTTTCGATGCAGGTGGCAGACCTCCATATCGGTCTTCTGTTTTTTATGGCCCTTTCCTCCATTGCAGTTTACGGTGTAGCCCTCGGGGGTTGGGCATCGAACTCCAAGTACCCCCTGCTGGGAAGTATCCGCGGCCTGGCGCAACTGATTTCCTACGAACTTTCCATGGGCCTGTCCCTCGTGCCCGTTGTCATGCTGGCCCGTTCATTCCGGTTGAGCGATATCGTGCAGGCACAGGCGGATGTGCCGTTCATCATCTACCAGCCGGTCGCCTTTCTCATCTTCGTGGTCAGCATAATTGCCGAATGCAAACGGGTTCCGTTCGATCTGCCGGAAGCCGAGGGGGAACTGGTGGCCGGCTTTCATGCCGAATACTCAGGAATGCGTTTCGGGCTTTTTTTTGTCGGGGAATACATCAATATCATTGTCCTGGGAGCTTTGGCGACCACCTTCTTTCTCGGAGGCTGGAACGGACCGTGGCTCCCGCCGTTTGTCTGGTTTCTTCTGAAGGTGATGGCATTTGCCTTCCTTTTCATCTGGGCGCGGGGCACTCTCCCGCGGCTCAGGTATGACCAGTTGATGCATCTCGGGTGGAAAGTACTCACCCCGCTGGCGCTCGTCAACATATTGGCTACAGGATGGTGGTTGATGATATACTCATAACCTCTATCGAAACTATTGCAGGGCACTCTACCACAAGGAGGAAGTGTTATGACTGAGAATGTACATGCAACAGACAGGCACGGACACACACCGCTGATTCTGGCGGCCAGGGAAGGGAGCAGCGAGGATGTCAGGGATCTGCTTCACAGGGGGGCGGATATTGACGCAAGGAGCGAAAAAGGCAAGACGGCCCTGCATTATGCCGCGGCCAACGGGCATGCGGAGGTTATCAAAATACTTCTGGAGAATGGCGCGACAGTGGATCCGCGGGATCGCAACGGACACACTCCCCTGATGTTTGCCGCCAATTATGGGTGCAACGAGTGTGTTGCGAGCCTGATCGATTATGGCGCCGATATAAACGCCAGGACCATGAGCGGCAATACCGCGCTGGTGTACGCCGAAACCAACAGCCATCCCGATACCCTGGATCTGCTGAAAAGGGCGCAGAGGGCCAAGCAGGCTGTATAGAGGCCGGAACCTGACAATGTCTCTACTGGACGATATAAAAGCACTCGGCCTCGGATTCTGGACGACATGGAAGCACATTTTCCGCCGCCCCCTGACTATCCAGTACCCTGAGCAGAAGAGGATTCCCTATCCCCGTTATCGGGCACGGATCGTGCTGACCAGGGACCCCGACGGAGGTGAACGCTGCGTTGCCTGTTACCTGTGCTCGGCAGCCTGTCCGGTGGACTGTATCTCCATGCAGGCCGCCGAGCAGCCCGATGGGCGACGCTATGCGGCCTGGTTCCGCATCAATTTTTCCCGCTGCATTTTCTGCGGGTTTTGCGCCGAAGCCTGTCCGACCATGGCGATCCAGATGACTCCCGACTTCGAAATCTGCAAGCGTGACGTCATGGACCTTGTCTATGAAAAGGAAGACCTTCTTGTCGAGGGATGCGGAAAAGATGCGGAGTACAATTTCTACCGGCATTCGGGAATCGGGGTGGTCACTCCGCGGGGAGGCAATCCGGACGAACTGCCGCCGGTCGATGCGAGAACGTTAATGCCATAAAGGCAGGCACAAGGCAAAGGGCAAAGGGCAATTATGGAACAGGCAGTATTCTACATGCTGGCCGCGGTGGTCGTTGCGGCAACGTTCTTTTCCATTCGTGAAAAGCACGCGGTGCATGCAATTATTTATCTTGCCACATCGTTTTTTGCCCTTGCCGTGATCTTCTACCTGTTGGGGGCCCCCATCGTGGCCGCTTTCGAGGTCATCATCTATGCCGGCGCCATTATGGTCCTTTTCCTGTTCGTAATCATGATGCTCGATCTCGGGCATCCCGAGAAGGTGAAGCTTCCGGGATTGCGGGACTGGGCGCCGGCGCT
>JAGFXO010000153.1 GCA_017861285.1 Geobacteraceae bacterium
GGGCTTGCAGTCAACATTTCCACCCACGTCAAGTACAAGGGTCTTGCCGCGCAACGTGGGGAAAATCGACGCTATCGCCGGACGTTCAATGGCATTCAGACGCTTCAGGACGAACATCCCCACTGCCATGGTGGCGCCCGAATTGCCGGCACTCACAACCGCATCGGCTTCACCGTTCTTGACAAGCTCGAAGGCCACCCTGATAGAAGAGTCCTTTTTCTTCCTGACCGCATCAGAGGCGGAGTCATGCATGTCAACAACTTCGCTTGCATGCCGTACGGAAATATCCAGACCGGCACAATCATACTTTGCAAGCTCCAGACGCAGTAGCTCACTGTCACCTACTAAGGTGATCGGAATACCCCTTGCTGCAGCAACAGCTCCCTCAACTTCAATTAAAGGGGCATTATCGCCCCCCATTGCATCGACTGCAACTCTCATAATAGACCTGGATCAAGGTTGATCGGATAATCGAAGACGCAAATGTTACAGCTCCTTGGCAGACAACACTTCCTTGCCTTTATAGGTGCCGCAAGAAGCACATACACGATGCGGGAGCTTCGGTGCCTTGCATTGGGGGCAGATTGAAATGGTAGGAGGCGTCAGAAAGTCATGAGCCCTCCTCATGTTCTTGCGGGATTTAGAGGTCTTTTTCTTAGGTACTGCCATTTGTATATCTCCTTCTATTTATTTACTTTAAAATTCTTTAAAACGCCGAATTTGAGATTTGGCGCTTCACGGCCGCAGCCGCATTCCCCGTCATTCAGATTAGCGCCGCAATTACTGCATAGTCCCAGGCAGTCCTCCCGGCAGAGGGGCTTATACGGAATATCCATAATTAATTGTTCTTCTATTTCGCCGGCAAAGTCTATAGAGTCTCCCTCGTAATGGACAGATACAAGATCCTCAGCCGTCAACTCTGCTTCATCATCGAGAGGTATTCCAGTTTTGTCACTATAAAAAAGGGTAAACGAGGAGCTTATATCTCTTTCAAAAGGCTCAAGACAGCGGGAGCAATGCATACGGACTTTCGATGCAACATTTCCCTCTACCCTTATGTGATCGTATTCCCGCAAGGCAGTCACATGAACCCTTACTGGCGCAATGAACTCGCACTCACCGGAACCATCGACTTCAGCCAACGCCGGGAAGCCGCTCGCCGGTTCTTCGACGATAAGTTCCACGGGTTTTAACTTGATTTCTTCTACTTTGACTCGTAACAATTACGCCCCGCTCGCCTTCACTCAAAGCCTTTTAGTATAGAGATACCAAGTCTTTTGTCAAGGAAAATAAAGCTGTTATGAAGATAAAAAGCCCCTCCGGGAAGCAGGGACTTTCCTAATATCCTATTCTATTTCATTTTGCAAGAAGAAAACAGGATTTATGCAATGCCGACAAGACTTGAAGCACTGCCGTTCACCCCGTGGTTCGGAAACTTTTTCGTGTTTCTTATCAGGTGCTCGGACAGATAGCGGGAAGCTAAAAACAGACTTTCTCGTTCACAAAAATCAATGCGCAGCTAAACAACCTCGCCAAGAGAGACGTTGTTTTTCAGATAGGAAAAAATTTCGACTGCATCAACATTGCCTTCCAGATGGTAGCTTTTTTCAAGAGATTTAATGACCGACAAGTATATTTCCGACAATTCATAGCGTGCACTGGTTATATATTCATTGTATGGCTCTTCCGGCAGGAATTCACCCAGATACAAATCCTGCGCGGACTCCAGAAATTTCAACGCCATCTTTATTTCCCCACGCACAAGGTATTTCATACCCTGCGAT
The DNA here is from genome assembly GCA_017861285.1 of Geobacteraceae bacterium. Taxonomy (GTDB): domain Bacteria; phylum Desulfobacterota; class Desulfuromonadia; order Geobacterales; family Geobacteraceae; genus CAIWTU01. Next base: position 1,785 of record JAGFXO010000153.1, read on the forward strand.
GCGTCATTTCTAAAACGACTCGCATCGAGGTCGACCTCGTTGAAATTAATTTTCACTGCTTCACCCTGGGTCAAAACGGGATTCAGGCAATGAGCGCCGGAAAAAGATTTTCTGAGGCGACTCAAGGTGGTTTTGAAGTTTTTCTCGCCTGAAACCACATTGCACCCCGGCCAGATAGCCTCGATAAGCTTCTGCCGGTGAATCCACTGATCGTACGTGACAAGAAGGCAGCAGAACAGTAACCTTGCTTTCTGACTCTCCCAGACGATACTGACCGGTGAACCCTTATACAATACGGTCAACCCCCCGAAGGTGCGAATATCTATCTTTTCACCACCCAGTTCGGGGCGCTTGCTCTTTTCGCTTTTCCTGTTCCGTGTCCGCATAGCGATCGTATTCATGTAACACCATTAATAAATCTGTTTTTAAAAAAATTTCTCTGATCTATATAACAAATTCAGCTTTTAGTCAAACAGGATTTTTCATGAGTCAAAAGAAATTTTCTGCACACGCAAACAGCATTTTTTTGAATTGTAACAAAAATCATACAGACCGGAAAATTTTTGTCATTCAACGAGCGTAAAGCATCTTCAGCAGGGGGATTGTTATTTCTTTAGTCCCTGAGTGATGAAAAAATCAAGACCTCTGCCAATCCAAATGGATTATCAAGGCCTGGAAAGCGCTTTCCCGAGCAGAGCAAACTCGTCGAGAGAAAGTGTTTCACCCCTCCTGCGGGGATCAATGCCGCATTGCCGGAACACCAGTTCAAGTGTTTTTTCATTAATATATGGGAAAGCGGATCTAATACAGTTCCAGAGTGTCTTGCGGCGTTTCGCAAAAGCACCTTTGACCACTGTACGGAAAAACATTTCATCTCCAACGTCAACCCTCGGGGTATCGAGAACCCGAAACTTCAATACGAGCGAGTCAACCTTTGGTACAGGCCTGAATGAACCGGGTCTGACCAGCAACTCGCGTGAAATATCAAAATACAATCCGCAAAAAACCGACAGGATCCCGTACTCCTTGCAGGACGGCTTCGCTACGAGCCTCTCTCCCACTTCTTTTTGCAACATCAATACCAATTCTGAAAAACAGGTCCGATTGTCCATGAATTTGAAAAGGACCTGCGATGAGATGTTATAAGGGAGGTTAGCCGCAACCTTCCATTTGCCCGTCCAGCGTTCACCAAGCAACTGGAGGAGGTCTGTCTGCAGGATATCACCCTCAACCACCTCCACATTTTCGGATTGCCGGAACATTTCCCGCAGATGAGCAACAAGCCGCTTATCAAGTTCCACGGCAACAACGTGCTTCGACTTCTGCGCGAGAAGATCCGTCATTGCCCCTTTGCCCGGGCCTATTTCCAGGATCCTGTCATCAGGGGTGATATTGACGATATCAGAAATACGCATAAGCACATTCTGATCAATAAGAAAATTCTGACCAAGTGATTTTTTAGCGTACAGTTTGTCCACGATGTATGCCTTACCGTTCCACAGAGACTGTATCAAGAGGCCAAGACGCCCTGGCATCGAGACCGAGACCGCTGCACACCCCGTTTTCAAGGTAATAATCCCCTGGGACAGCTATCATCGCTGCGTTGTCGGTACAAAGCAGCGGCGAAGGGATATACAAATCTATACCCTTCTCAACAGCCAATTTTTTCATCCCGGAGCGTAAACCGCTGTTGCATGCAACCCCACCCGCAACGACAAGCCTGCTGATACCCGTATCTGCTATGGCGGCGGCAGTTTTGGAGACGAGCACCTCACATACCGCTTCCTGAAATGAAGCGCACAAATTCTCGAGGAGTATTCCATCATCGGAAACGGGGTTTTTTCTCAGATAGGTCATTACAGCTGTTTTCAGGCCGCTGAAACTGAAATTGAAGCTCCCGTCATGAAGCAGAGGTCTCGGGAACCTGATAGTCTTCGGAGCACCACGCGAAGCGAGACGATCGATTGTCGCGCCCCCGGGGTATGGAAGCCCGATAATCTTTGCAACCTTGTCAAATGCCTCGCCGGCAGCATCATCGAGGGTCTGCCCGAGGATTTGGTATCGGCCGAACCCGTCAATGCGGTAGAGATGGGTATGCCCCCCCGAAACGACCAGTGCAACAAACGGAAATTCCACCTTCTGTTCGAGGAATGCGGCAAAAATATGCCCTTCGATATGGTGAATGCCGATAAGGGGCAATTTTCTTGCGTAGGCAATCGCCTTGGCAGTCGAGATCCCCACAAGGAGAGCGCCTGCAAGCCCCGGACCCTGGGTGACGGAGATCCCTCCGATGTCCGACAGGGTAACGGAGGCTTCGCGCAAGGCTTCTTCTATAATGAACGAAATGGCTTCAAGGTGCTTGCGCGAGGCTATCTCGGGCACCACGCCCCCATATTCCGCATGGGTGGCAACTTGTGAGGCGATGATATTTGACAGCACACTCCGCCCGTCCTGCACCACGGCAGCGGCAGTCTCATCGCACGAAGATTCTATTGAAAGCAGTAGCATTGAAAACACCAAGGGCGTGCTGAACACGCCCTGAATCACCTTTCCCTGATATTCAACAACACACGAATAAAATCACGCCACGGCTTACAGGAGATTCGCGGCAAGTTCCGCCAATTGCGAGCGCTCACCTTTCATCATGGTAACATGTCCGGAAATTTCCTGCCCCTTGAATCTTTCCACAAGGTAGGTGAGCCCGTTGCTCGATGAGTCCACGTACGGGTTGTCTATCTGGTAAGGGTCACCGGTGAGAACAATTTTCGTCCCTTCGCCGGCTCTGGTCACTATGGTTTTGATTTCATGGGGGGTAAGGTTCTGCGCCTCATCGACGATCAGATACTGGTTGGGTATCGACCGGCCCCGTATATAGGTTAGCGGCTCGATTTCCATGATGCCCATGGCCATGAGTTCCCGGTACCCCTTGCTATGACGCTTCTCGGCCTCATGCCCGCTCAGGAGAAGCTCGACATTATCGAAAATAGGCTGCATCCAGGGTGCAAGCTTCTCTTCGATATCCCCGGGAAGAAACCCCAGGTCCTTGCCCATGGGAAACACGGGCCTGGAGACCAGCAGGCGGTTGTACACATTGTCCTCTGCGGTCTTCTGCAACCCAGCCGCTATTGCCAGCAGGGTTTTCCCTGTTCCGGCCTTGCCTACAAGCGTCACTATCTTGATATTGTCGTCAAGGAGAGCATCAAGCGCAAAAGCCTGCTCCCGGTTTCTTGAATG
>JAGFXO010000061.1 GCA_017861285.1 Geobacteraceae bacterium
GATAGACACCTTCAAGTGTTCCACTCCGGTCGGTGTCGGCATCAGGGTTTTGAAGTCGGCAGGGATGGGGTTTTCCTATTCCACGAGTATGGAAGATTCAGCGCTGGCGAAGATGGTCGAAAATGCGGTTGTCGGGGCGTTGAACCAGACACCGGACCTCAATAACGGTTTCCCTTTGCCCCTTGCATATCCTGAAGTGGACGGGATGTATGATGAGGGATTGTCTTCCGTTGCCGAACAGGAAAAGATACTCAGGGCCATGGACCTGGAGCGCTTCGCCCTGTCCGCGGACCCGAGGGTGAAGCGGGTCAGGAAGGCACAGTACGGAGAGTCCGAATACCGGATATACATAAGAAATTCGCTGGGAGTCGCCGGAACCTACCAGGGCACTGCCGTTTCCTGCAGTGTTACTGCCGTAGCCGAACAGGGTGATGATTCCCAGATGGGGTGGGATTTTGGCTACAGCAATTCCTTTTCGGGAATAGATGTGGGGAAAATAGCCGGAATGGCGGCGGCCAAGGCCCTTGCACTGCTGGGGGCAAGAAAAATAGCTACGATGCGTTGTCCGGTGATCCTCGATACCTATGTCGCTTCTGAAATACTGGAGGTATTGGCGCCATCGTTCCTTGCGGAAAATATCCAGAAAGGAAAATCGATGCTTGCCGGCCGTATGGGTGAGAGACTTTTTTCCGGTTCGCTGTGCATACGCGATGACGGCACTCTGCCGGGCGGCATGGCGTCCGCTCCATTCGATGCAGAGGGAGTCCCGCACCAGAACAACGTGCTGGTTGACAGGGGATTCGTGAAAGGTTTTCTCTATGATTCCTACTCGGCCCGCAAAGAGGGAACTTCCTCCACCGGGAATTGCGTGCGGGGCGGGGTAAAAAGTCCCCCCCGCATGGGCATCTCGAATTTTTTCATTGAAAACGGTACTGTTCCCCAAACGGAAATGATCCGCACGATGGGCAAAGGTCTGCTTCTTACCGGAGTAATGGGCATGCATACCGCAAATCCCATCTCCGGCGATTTCTCGGTCGGCGCAAGCGGAATAATGATTGAACGGGGAGAATTTTCCCATCCGGTAAAGGGAATTGCCATCGCCGGCAATATTATTGATCTTTTCAGGGATGTGGTGGTGGTAGGTAACGATCTCCGTTTTTACGGGGGGGTCGGGTCGCCCTCCCTCGCCATAGGCACTCTGGATGTCAGCGGCGAATGAGCCGATCTTTTCATTGTATAATCATACTTGTTTTGGTATTTTAATCCTTTTAGCTTATCCCCCCCCCAAATAGCAACCAGGAGAAATGTTTAATGTTAGGAGCCATTGTAAAAAAGATCGTGGGAAGCAAGAATGAAAGGGAATTGAAAAGGCTCTGGCCGGTTGTCGAGCGGATCAATGCCTTCGAGCAGGAGACGATGCAGCTTTCCGATGATCAATTGCGGAATAAGACGGTCGAATTCAAAGAGCGTTATGCAAGAGGGGAAACTTTGGATGACTTCCTTCCCGAGGCGTTTGCGGTGTGCAGGGAAGCGTCGAAAAGGGTGCTGAAGATGCGCCATTTCGATGTCCAGCTTATCGGCGGGATGGTGCTGCACAACGGCAAGATCGCCGAAATGAAGACCGGTGAAGGGAAGACCCTTGTAGCCACCCTTCCTGCATATCTGAACGCCATTACCGGCAGAGGGGTACATGTCGTTACTGTCAACGATTATCTTGCCCGGCGCGACTCCGAATGGATGGGACGCCTCTACAATTTTCTCGGTCTTTCGGTGGGTGTCATCGTACATGGGCTCGACGACCGGGAACGCCGTCAAGCCTATTATGCGGATATTACGTACGGGACTAATAACGAGTTCGGTTTCGACTATCTTCGGGATAACATGAAGTTCAGCCTCGACGAGTATGTACAGAGAGATTTTCACTTCTCCATCGTGGACGAGGTAGACTCCATTCTAGTCGATGAGGCGCGTACCCCCCTGATCATTTCCGGCCCCACTGAAGATAGTACCGATAAATACTATATTATCGACAGGATTATCCCTTACCTCAAAAAGGGGGAAGTCATTGAAGAAGAGGCGAATACGCTTTCTGGAAAGCGCAAGCGCTATACCGGCGATTTTACGATAGATGAAAAGTCAAAATCCGCCACCCTTACCGAAGAAGGAATTCTGAAGGTCGAGAAAATGATGAAGGTCGAAAACCTGTATGATCCCAGGAATATGGAGACACTTCATCATGTCCAGCAGGCCCTTCGTGCCCATGCACTGTTCAGGAGGGATGTGGATTACGTTGTCAAGGATGGTGAAGTCCTCATCGTCGACGAATTCACCGGACGCCTCATGCCGGGGCGGCGCTGGTCCGACGGCCTTCATCAGGCAATAGAGGCCAAGGAAGGGGTCGATATAGAAAATGAAAACCAGACCCTGGCCACAATCACGTTCCAGAATTATTTCCGAATGTACGAAAAACTGGCCGGCATGACCGGTACTGCCGATACGGAAGCCGAGGAATTCCATAAGATATACAAACTTGATGTCGTTGTTATCCCCACCAACAGACCGCTGCTCCGTCCGGATTTCCCCGATGTGATCTACAAGACGGAAATGGAAAAATTCAACGCGGTGATCAATGAAATCAAGGAACAACATGCGAAGGGCCAACCGGTGCTGGTTGGCACCATATCCATCGAAAAGTCGGAGACACTCTCTTCCCTGCTGCAGAAACAGGGAATCCCCCATAACGTCCTGAACGCCAAACAGCACGAGCGTGAGGCGGAAATCGTGGCGCAGGCGGGTCGCAAGGGCATGGTGACCATAGCCACCAACATGGCCGGCCGCGGTACGGACATCCTCCTGGGAGGCAACCCTGAAGGGCTGGCAAAACAGTGGCTGAAGGGGAATCCAGAGGCTTCGGAGGAAGAATATGAGAGTGTACTTGAAAAGTTTCGCAAGGAATGTGAAGCCGAGCATCATGAAGTGGTACGGCTTGGGGGACTCCATATTCTGGGAACGGAGCGGCACGAGTCCCGGCGCATCGATAACCAGCTGCGCGGACGTTCCGGCCGGCAGGGGGACCCCGGGTCTTCCCGGTTTTATCTTTCTCTGGAAGATGACCTGTTGAGGATTTTCGGTTCCGAGAGAGTAGCAATGATCATGAACAAGCTCGGGATCGAAGAGGGGGAGGCAATCACCCACGGGTTGATCAGCAGGGCAATTGAAAATGCCCAGAAGAAGGTCGAGACACATAACTTCGAAATTCGCAAGCATCTGCTCGAATATGACGACGTCATGAACAAGCAGAGAGAAGTAATTTACAGCCAGCGCAGGGAAATCCTTTCAGGTGCGGACCTTCGTGAACAGTTTGTGGAAATGATGGAGGAAACGGTCGAGGATATGATTGCCGCATGTGCCATTGAGAAGGTCCCGGCGCAGGAATGGGATTGGCAGGGCATTATCGAGTGGGTCTACAAGGATTTCGGGTTCCATCTGGAAATCGATCCCGCCTCGATTGAACAGCTTAATCCGCAAAGGCTCAGTGATTTTCTGCTGGAGAAAGTACGGGAAACTTTCGCGGCACGGTCGGAGGCCTTCGGTTCAGAGGTCATGGACCACCTGATCAAGGTTATCATGCTCCAGACGATAGATTCCCAGTGGAAAGATCATCTCCTCTCCATAGACCATCTCAAGGAAGGTATCGGTCTTCGCGGCTATGGGCAGAAGGATCCGAAGCAGGAATACAAGAAGGAAGCGTATAAGCTGTTCATGGATATGGTTGCCCGAATCCGTGAGGAGGTTGTGGAGAGAATATTCTGGGTTCAGATTGCCGATGAAAGCGCTGTGGAATCGATTGAACAGCAACAGCGGCGACAGCGCCTGGTGTTCAATCTCGTGGATGAGGAGGCTTCCAGGCAGCCCGTCAAGAGCTCCAAGGTCGGCAGAAACGACCCTTGTCCCTGCGGCAGCGGCAAGAAGTACAAGAAATGCTGCGGCACCTGATTCAATGAACAAAATTGACGGCTGATAAGGCATTTGTCCCCCGGTTTGAACGAGGGGGCCAGATGTTGGTTTTCAACAAAAACGGATTTCTGGAGTACTTTCTGACGATCTGCAATGAAGGTGAGACATTTCGGGGGGCGACTTGGAGATAAAAGGATTCACTTTTTCTGCCGTGGAGGCTGCCGTAAAAAAGCCCGGCAGGATTGATTTCGCACTGATCTGTTCCGACGTGCCGGCTGCCGTAGCCGCGGTTTTTACCACCAATAAAGTAAAGGCCGCTCCGGTCCTCCTTTCCATGGAAAGGGTGAAGAGCGGCTATGCCCGTGCAGTGGTAGTGAACAGCGGCAATGCCAACGCATGTACCGGTGTTCAGGGCATGACGGATGCTCTGGAGACATGCAGAGCGGTTGCCGGCCTGTTGAACTGTCACGAGGACTCTGTTCTTGTGGCTTCAACCGGTGTCATCGGACAGCCTCTTCCCATGGAACGTTTGAGGAAAGCCATTCCGGGCCTTGTTCACAATCTCTCCCGTGGTGGATTGCCTGAAATAGCCGGGGCAATCATGACTACGGATACATTTCCCAAGATGGAAACAAGGGTCGGCAAAGCCGGGGGCAAGGAGTATTCCATTGCAGGCGTTGCCAAGGGTGCGGGGATGATCATGCCGAATATGGCCACCATGCTCTCATTCATCATTACCGACGCCGCAGTTGACCCGTTATTTTTGCAGGATGTTTTTTCCAGGTCAGTAGACATTTCGTTCAATTGCATTTCCGTCGACGGCGATACCTCGACCAATGATACCGCCCTTATCATGGCCAACGGACTTGCCGGGAATCCCGACATACGTCCGGCAACCGCGGAAGCGGAAGCTTTTGAAATGCTATTGCGGGATGTGCTCCTGGGATTGGCCAGGCAAATCATCAAGGATGGAGAGGGAGCAACCAAATTCGTAGAAATCGAGGTGACCGGGGCTGTTTCGGACGGTGACGCAAAGAAGGCTGCCATGGCTATTGCCAATTCGCTGCTGGTAAAAACCGCTTTTTTCGGACAGGATGCAAACTGGGGAAGAATCCTTGCCGCGGCAGGATATTCGGGTGCGGAAATTGACATGAACCGCACGGCGCTTTTTTTTGATGACGTGCAGATGGTCCGTGACGGGATTTTTGCCGGTGGTGACGCCGATGCCCGGGGTACTGAAGTGCTCAAAAAAAATGAGTTCTCGGTCACTGTTGATCTGGGGGTTGGCACGGGTAAAGCAACCGTCTATACCAACGACCTTTCCTATGATTATGTCAAGATAAACGCCGATTACCGGACCTGAGCGCCACGAGTCGTGATGCCCGCCTTATGGGAGCAGGGTGGACTTGTGAGGCAGGCGCCGCAGTGTTCTCCCTTGGCCTGAATGATAATTTCATTGAATAACCGGTTTCCAGAGAATGAATATTTATGTAAGACTCATCATATGGCTGCTTCCGTTCATGGTTTACACTGCCTTTCCCTCCAAGGTCCCTGCTCATGTAAACGTATCTGAAAAACCCGCGTGCTGCCGGGAAATCGATCTCTTGGTTCAGGACGCCATAAACAGAGGACTTATTGCCGGTGGAGTAGTCCTCGTCGGAGACAACCGCCACGTATTGATTCGCAGGGCTTACGGAAAACTTTCCGGATCGCCGGATGCACGCCTGATTGAGGTTGATTCACTGTTTGACGTTGCTTCACTGACAAAGGTTATTGCAACGGCCCCAGCCGTTCTCAAGCTTGTTGAGGAGGAAAGGATCAGCCTTGCCGATCCCGTATGCAGGTGGTTCCCCGAGTTTTCCGGCAAAGGGAAAGACGACATTCTTGTCAAGCACCTTCTTACCCATACGTCGGGCATTCGGGATGGGGGTCTCACCGTACTCGATTCGCTCCAAAGAATCATCAAGCGGAGTTCCGCCCTTGAAATAAAGGAAAAAGCCGGTACCCGCTTTCATTACGCCGACATCAATTTCATCCTTCTCGGTGAGCTTGTCAGGAGAGTTACAGGCGTCCCGCTGGACTCCTTTGCCCGTGAGCATCTGTTTGTTCCGCTGCACATGCATGACACGGTCTTCAATCCACAGCAACCGATTCTAACACGATGCGCTGCCACGCTCTCCGGTGACAATGCGTGTCTTCTTGGCAGGGTGCAGGATCCTACCGCGTTTGCACTCGGCGGTGTTGCCGGGCATGCCGGTCTCTTCAGCACGGCCGAAGACCTGGCCTTATTCTGCAGAATGATGCTGAACAAGGGGGCGCTCGAGGGAAATCGTGTTTTGACGGAAAAGTCGGTAGCGCAGATGACGGCACCCTGTTTTTTTTGTGACGGAAAGATTCTCAGGGGGTTGGGATGGGATATTCAATCCCCGTTTTCATCGCCGCGCGGCAAGGCATTTTCCGGCGGTTCCTTTGGACATACCGGATATACCGGGTGCTCCGTCTGGATAGATCCGGCAACCGATGTTTTTGTGGTTTTCCTAACATCGAGGCTCGAGTACACGCGGAAAAAGGATTTCAACCGCTTGCGTGGAGACCTCTCCGACGCCGCCGTTTCCGCTGTTCACGAAAGGCGTAAAAAGTATGATTTTGCATGGAAATTTGAATAGTTGGCCGACGGCAAAAAACTTGACACCCGATAGTCTCTTATGCTAGTTTTTGGGTCGACCTGATGCCTGCCTGCCTTGTACGTGAAGAATTATACGGCCTTCTTTGCCAAGCTTCCTTCCGGAGGAAAAATACATGGGCTATAAATTGCTCCTCGCCGATGACAGTATAACAATCCAAAAAGTCGTGGGAATCATATTTGCGAATGAGGATTATCAGCTAGCAGTTGTCGACAACGGCACTGCCGCACTGGAGAAGGCACGGGAACTGCTGCCGGATGTAATCATGGTGGATGCCCTCATGCCGGGAAAGTCAGGTTACGATGTGTGCCGTGAGGTTCGGCAGGACCGGGAGCTTTCGCATATTCCGATACTTCTTCTTGTGGGGGCTTTTGAACCCTTCGATGAAGAGAAGGCACGGAACAGCGGTGCCGATGATCACCTGTCCAAACCGTTCGAATCCCAGAATCTCATCGAAAAAGTCAAGAAACTGCTCCAACTCGGGGAAGAGCGGGGCAAGGCGGACAAACAGCCTGACTTTTCGATTCATAAGGAAGTATCGGCCGCTGCGGCGGGTGTTCCGGTTGAATGTGGTCTCGACTCGCTGAATGCTGTGGAGGCTGAACCCGGGGATGACCTCTGGGGGACTTTTGAAGTTGTGGAGGCGGCAGAGGGTGAGGATGTTCACCTGGGGGAAATTCTGGAAGAAAATGAATATAAACCCGAAATAATCGATACGGTAGAAGAATTTGAGCCTTTTGTCTTCAGGGAAGATACGGAATTCGATGAAATCGGGGTTTTATCTTCCGGTGCGGATACCGTCGAGGTTTCCGAAGTGCTGGAACCGTCCCGTGGGTTGACTGGGGAATATACGGAAAATGGAATCTGCAATTTCGTGGCTTCGCCATCAGAAAGACTTTTATCAGATGATCTCGAGTCGCCCCTTGAATCCAGTTTCGTCCATGCGGCTCCAGGTATCCAATTCTCACCGGAAGGAGCCGATTCAGGTTCGGCCGAGGTTTTCCCCTGCGACGGAGAACCTGGGGAGCCCGTAGCCGGGAAAGATGCGGATGCCGGTTCAATAAGCCTCAGCGAGGAGCAGTTGGCAGGGATTGTTGCCAAGGTGTCCAGAGAAATAATTGAGAAAATTGCCTGGGAGGTCGTGCCCGACCTGGCGGAAACAATTATCAGGGAAGAAATCCGGAAGATCAGGGAAGGCAGTTGATACGGTACCATTCCTGGTATCGCGAAATGAAAAACGGGGATGGCAAATCCCCTTTTTCGTTTGTACAGCCGTCGAGGATTGTCGTACCATTATTTTGTGAAATGGATTGCATGTCATGATTCTTCATTTACTATCTCCACATAAAGAGGTTCATTGATGACCGGGAAAGAACTTGCCAAAGTGTACGAGCCTGAGAATGTCGAGGAGAAATGGTATAAGGAGTGGGAGGCAAAAGGGTATTTCCATGGTGTTGTTCCTTCTCCGAAGCCATCGTACAGCATAGTCATACCTCCACCGAATATTACCGGCGTGCTGCACATGGGGCACGCTCTGAACAATACTCTGCAGGATATCCTGTGCCGATGGAAGCGCATGAGCGGTTACAACGTGCTGTGGATGCCGGGTACCGACCATGCGGGGATTGCCACCCAAAACGTGGTGGAGAGGCAGTTGGCTGCCGAAGGGAAAGACAGGCACGAGATAGGCAGGGAAAAATTCATTGAACGTGTCTGGAACTGGAAGGCAGAATCCGGTGGGCAGATCATCGGCCAGTTGAAAAGGCTCGGAGCATCCTGTGACTGGGAACGCGAGCGATTTACCATGGATGCAGGGTTGTCGACGGCGGTTCGCGAGGTTTTTGTGCGCCTGTTTGAAGAAGGCCTGATTTATCGGGATAACAGGCTCATCAACTGGTGCCCGAGATGCCATACGGCGCTTTCCGATATAGAAGTGGAACATGAAGAACAGGCAGGTAAGCTGTGGTATCTTCGCTACCCTGTCATCGGTGCCGACGTGCATCTGGTTGTAGCCACGACCCGTCCCGAGACGATGCTGGGGGATACCGCGGTAGCGGTGAATCCGCGGGATGAGCGATACAGGCACTTGATTGGCGGAAAAGCAATGCTTCCCCTGATGAACCGGCAGATTCCGATTGTTGCCGATGAATATGTGGATATGGAATTCGGTACCGGCGTCGTGAAGATAACGCCTGCCCATGATTTCAATGATTTCGAAGTCGGGAAGAGACATGACCTCGATCGCATCAATGTTCTCGATGAATCGGGAGTTATCAATGCCGCCGGCCGCCAATACGAGGGTCTGGACAGGTTTGTCGCACGGAAAAAAATTATAGCGGACCTCGAAGACCAGGGTCTTCTGGAGAAGATCGATAATCACGCTCTCTCGGTAGGTGGTTGTTACCGGTGCAAGACCGTTGTAGAGCCGTACATGTCACTACAGTGGTACGTCAAGGTTGCCCCCCTCGCGGAACAGGCTCTGGCCGCGGTTCGTGACGGCAGGACCAGGATTATTCCACAGCAATGGGAGAATACGTATTTCGACTGGATGGAGAACATCCGGGATTGGTGCATATCCAGGCAGATATGGTGGGGCCACAGGGTTCCCGCATGGTACTGTGACCACTGCGGGGAGGTTACTGTGGCCAAGACTGATCCCGACAGATGCGTCAGGTGCGGAAGCGATGAACTGAGGCAGGATGCCGATGTCCTCGACACCTGGTTTTCTTCGGCGCTCTGGCCTTTTTCCACCTTGGGATGGCCCGACAAAACGCCGGAACTTGCCGCTTTCTATCCCACGACGTGTCTGGTCACCGGCTTCGACATCCTGTTTTTCTGGGTGGCTCGGATGATGATGATGGGGCTGCATTTCAAGGGAGAAGTCCCTTTCCGCGACGTGTATATCCATGCGCTGGTCAGGGATGCCCAGGGTCAGAAGATGAGCAAGTCACGGGGCAACGTTATCGACCCGTTGACGGTCATCGCTGAATACGGCACAGATGCGTTCCGTTTTACCCTTGCGGCTTTTGCGGCCCAGGGAAGGGATATTAAACTTGCAGAAGAAAGAATTGCCGGCTATCGGAATTTTGTTAACAAGATTTGGAACGCTTCCCGATTTGCCATGATGAATCTGGCAGGATTCGATCCCGAAAAACTTGACCCCTCCAGGCTTGAGCTTTCCAATGCGGACAGGTGGATACTCTATCGCTTCAATGAGGCGGCCCGGGAAACGCAAGCCGCTCTCGAGGCATATCGTTTCAATGATGCGGCAAGTGCCCTGTATCGCTTCACCTGGAGCGAGGTTTGCGACTGGTATATAGAGCTTATCAAGGATGATCTGTACCGGGGTGATAAGGAGCGGAAAACGACAGCCCAGTATGTACTCTGGATGGTCCTTGAACACCTCTTGAGGCTTCTGCATCCGTTCATGCCATTTATCACCGAGGAAATATGGCAGACTCTGCCCGGCAGAAAGCAGACGGAAAGTATCATGACCGCTGAATATCCTCTTCCCAGGCCGGAATGGGATTTTCACTCGGGTGCCGAAGAGATGGAATTGGTGATGGAAGTTATCAGGGGGATACGCAATATCAGGGGAGAGATGGAAGTCCCTCCGAGCAGGGAAATAAGGGCGATACTCATCTGCGGTTCCGGGGAAAGTGCCCGTTTGCTCAAGAAGAATGAAGTTTACGTGATGAGTCTGGCGAGACTTTCTGACCTCGCCATCGGCCGGGGACTCGATAAACCGGTTGATGCATCGGTGCAGGTTGCCGGAGATATTGAGATCGTCATACCTTTGAAAGGCCTGGTAAACGTTGAAGAGGAAGAGAAGCGCCTTTTGAAGGAGATTGGCAAAATTGAAAAAGATATCGAATTCCTGAGGAACAAACTCGATAACCCGAATTTTTCCGAAAAGGCTCCGGCTGATATCGTTGAAAAAGAGAAGAAAAAACTTGAGGATTTTGTAAACAAGGCGCAGGTTTTGAGGGAAAGTCTGGAAAAAATAAGTAGGTTACGGTAGCAGAAACCGTGCTAATGTTCAGGCAACGGTAATTCTCCCGCTGGAGATTGTCATGACGTCCCCTTTGATGTACTCCATATCCATTTTCATATTCGGCGCGATAGCAGGTTCTTTTCTGAATGTCTGTATCTATCGCGTACCGCGGGGCGAATCCCTTGTTTTACCAGCTTCGCACTGTCCGCAGTGCGGTGCCGCAGTCCGTGCCTACGATAATATCCCGATACTCAGTTACCTGATTCTCGGTGGCAACTGCCGTGCCTGCAAGGCCCGCATTTCGCCGAAGTACCCCGCGGTAGAATTTATCAGCGCCCTGTTGACACTTTTCCTTTTCTTGAAATTCGGCTTTTCCCTTACCTTCGTTTTCCTGTTTGTTCTTTGCGCGGCGCTCATAGTTATCACTTTCATAGACCTGGAGCACCGGATTATCCCCGATGTCATCAGTATCCCGGGGATCGCACTGGGTTTCATTTTTTCCTTCTACATCGATGACCTGTCTATGCTCAACAGGACCCTCGGTTGGAGCAATTCACTCATCGGCATAATTGCCGGCGGAGGCAGTCTGCTTGCCGTTGCTTTTGTGTACCAGCTGATCACCAAAAAAGAGGGCATGGGAGGAGGGGATATCAAGCTTCTCGCCATGATGGGTGCCTTTCTCGGATGGAAATCGGTTCCTTTCATCGTTTTCGCAAGTTCTCTCCTGGGATCCGTGATCGGGATAACCCTCATGCTGGTGCAAAAAAAGGACGCTAAGCTGGCAATACCGTTCGGTCCTTTTCTTGCTTTGGGCGCGGTAATTTATATATTCTTCGGCAAACAACTGATACAGTGGTACCTCCATGTATGAGAAAGTCACGCACGGGGCAGAGTTTCCATGAAACCGCATCGTTTCAGTCTGACTTTTGTAATTTTATCATCTACTGCGGTACTTCTTGTTCTCACCTGGTTCCTTTTGAGCCTCATCTCCTTCAAAACAGCTGAAAATGATCTTCTCTCCCAGAAAAATCAGGAAGTTCGCATTTTGCTGGCTTCGTTCATCAATCTCTATACGGCAACCCTGGAATCTGCCGGCAAAGGTTCATATGCCGGGTTTTTTGCCGAAAGGCTTTCTTCTGAAAAAAGTTTTGCCGGTCTTACGGTTGTTGACGGTCAGTCACGGATAGTCTATTCCCTCAAGGACAAGGCCGGCACAGATGCGCTTTTGAACGACGTCTTGAAAAGCGGCACAGATACATACCGTTTTTCAGCCAGGGCTCAGGAAATATCACGATATGCCCCTGTCATGTACAGAGGGAATGTTGTCGGTGCGGCACGCCTGACCCTTTCGTTGAATACCGAATATGAGCTCCTTAAGAAATCCCGCCGTATCTTTCTTGCCTATTTCGTGCTCGATTTCCTATTGCTTCTGGGGTTTGGTTCTTACCTCCT
>JAGFXO010000154.1 GCA_017861285.1 Geobacteraceae bacterium
TTCAAAGACCAAGTCCTGCGACAGACTTTGCACTATACTCGAATCAAACCAGCCTGTCAATACCTTTTTTTTCGCCCCGCGAATCTTCCTGCCGGCGATTCCTGCTCGCCTCGTTTCGCGAAGCCCATTCTTCTACCAGACTCTCCGCCGCCTGTCAACTACTTTTTTCCTGCAACCGGCTTCCTGCCTCCCCCCGCTCTTCCTCCCCGCGAAAGGACGACCTTTATACCAAAGCCGGTTCTCAGCGTCAAGTATTATTATATCATTTTTTTGCATTTCAACGAGAAAAGAAATAAACACTAGATTTAATTATATATTTTTTTCAGCGTGCCAGAGGAGGCAGGAAAAATCGCGGTCCTGCAGGACAAGAAGTGACAGCAGAAGGTAGTGTCGAAACCGCTAATATATAAATGGCCAGGGCTTTCAGCGGGAATTTCTTTCCTTCATGAACATGCCGACCCTGCCGGCAATCCCCGCTGAATCAAGTCCGTACAAGGCTCGCAATTCAGATTGCCCACCTTGCTCGATATAAACATCGGGGAATCCCAGTCGCAGCACACGGACGTCAAAAAGTCCCGCTTCCTCCAGAGCCTCGAGGACAGCAGTCCCGAATCCTCCCTGCAGGACATTTTCTTCAACCGTGATGATGGTTCCGGTTGCTGCGGCTAGAGAAATGATCAGTTCCCTGTCCAGTGGCTTGACAAACCGTGCATTGACTACGGCAAGACTGGTATTTTCGCCGGCCAGCATTTCCGCCGCCGACAGGGCGGGATACACCATGGTCCCAACGGCCAGGATTGCTCCATCGGTACCCTCCCGGAGAAGTTCCCCCCTGCCGAAAGGAAGAGAGTGATAGCATTGTTCCAGGGGAACACCATAACCATTCCCCCGTGGATAACGGATAGCCGAAGGGCCGTCGTGCCCGATCGCTGTCTGCAGCATATGCTGCAGTTCGTTTTCATCTTTCGGCACCATTACGGTCATGTTCGGCAGATGTCGCAAAAAGGATAGGTCGAAAACGCCGTGGTGCGTCGGGCCATCATTACCGACAACACCGGCCCTGTCCAAGGCAAACACTACCGGCAGGTTCTGAAGGCACACATCATGAAATACTCCGTCATATCCCCTCTGAAGAAAGGTGGAATAGACGGCGAATACCGGTTTGAAACCCTCGGCAGCAAGCCCGGCCGAAAAAGTAACGCCATGCTGTTCGGCAATTCCTACATCAAAGAAACGGTCCGGAAATTCCGCGGCAAAACTGGATAACCCCGTACCCTCCGGCATGGCGGCAGTAATGGCTACTACCCGTTCGTTGTCCGCGGCAATTTTCTTCATCGCCTCTCCGAATACGGCCGTAAAAGAAGCGGCTGCACCCTTTGCCTTCAGGACCTTGCCCGTTGCCTTGTCAAAAGGGCCGACCCCGTGGAAGAGGGAGGGATTTTCCTCGGCGGGCCGATAGCCCTTCCCCTTCGTTGTCAGGACGTGAACCAGGACGGCATTATCGAATCGCTTCACGTTTTCGAGGGTATTCACGAGCAGTTCTATATTGTGCCCGTCTATCGGGCCGACATACTCGAATCCGAACGCCTGGAAAAGCATGCCGGGGGTGAAAAGCCCTTTGAGCGACTGTTCCGCCTTCTGCGCAATTTTCAGTACTCCTTTTCCCACGACATCCAACCCCTCGAGGAAGCCCTGCAACTCCTTCTTGATCTTGTGCACGAACTCGCTGGTAATAGTGCGGCTCAGAAAATTGGAAAGCGCGCCGACGTTCTCGGCAATTGACATCTCGTTATCATTGAGAATAACCACCAGGTCCTTATTGAGGTGCCCCGCATTATTCAAGCCTTCGTAGGCAAGACCTCCCGTCATCGACCCGTCACCGATCACCGCAATTGACTTGTTTTTGGCTCCTTTCAGGTCCCGGGCAACGGCTAGACCGAGGGCCGCTGAAATGGATGTCGAGGAATGGCCGGTATCAAATGCATCATGAGGCGACTCGGATCGCTTGGGGAAACCGCTCAGCCCCCCCATGGTCCTTAAAGAATGAAACCTGTCCAGTCGACCGGTAAGTAGTTTGTGAACATATGCCTGGTGTCCCACATCCCAGACAAACCGGTCCTCGGGAGAATTGAAAACCCGGTGCAGCGCAATGGTCAGTTCCACAACCCCCAGGCTGGGAGCAAGGTGCCCCCCGTTCACGGCACAGGTGTCTATGATCACTTCGCGCAATTCCCCTGCCAGGATCTTCAGGTCCTGAACCGACAGCTTCCTGAGATCGGCCGGAGAGCCAATCTTGGCAAGAATGTCCGTCATCATGATTTCCGCTTTACTATGTATTTGGCGATCTCCCTAAGAGGATCGGCCTTTTCGCCAAAACATGAAAGGGCATCAAGGGCCACATCGACCAGTTCTGCGGCGCGCCTCCTGGATTCGGCAATGCCGATGGCAGCCGGGTAGGTAGCCTTACCCCTTTCCTGGTCGCTACCGGCATCTTTCCCTATTTCTTCTGTCGTACCCTCTATATCAAGAATGTCATCCGCAATCTGGAAGGCAAGCCCGACAGCCTCCCCATATTTTACGAGGGCGGCCTCGCTTTTTTTGTCGGCGCCACCGAGAAGTGCACCTGCCCTAACGGAAGCCTTGATCAGGGCCCCCGTCTTGTGAGTGTGAATGTACTGGACCGTTGCAAAATCTATCTCCGGCTTTCCCTCACTCTCCATATCCACTGCCTGCCCCCCGATCATTCCGCGAGAACCTGCGCAACGGCTTATCTCGCTGACGACCTTCAGACGCATCAGAGGGTCGATGGATGGACATGCCTCAAGGCTGCTCAGAAGAATGAAGGCCTCCGTGAGCAGGGCATCTCCGGCCAGAATAGCGACGGCCTCCCCGAAAACCTTGTGATTTGTAGGTTTGCCCCGCCTGAAATCGTCATTGTCCATGGCTGGCAAATCATCATGTATCAGCGAATAGGTATGGATCATTTCCATGGCACATGCCGCAGTCATGGCACCTTCGCTATTGCCGCCGGCAGCCTCGCAGGCAGCAAGCATCAGGATCGGGCGGACCCGCTTTCCTCCGGCAAAGATTGAATATCGCATAGCCTTGTGAATGCTGAAAGGAAGTTCATCTTCCTTCGGCAGGAATTTATCGAGCGAATCGTCAACCAGTTGGCATTTTTCTTTCAGATACTTTTTCAGGTCCATGAATATCTCGCTTTACATTCGGATTATATAAATAAACATGACGGTTTTTCCGCTGGCGGAAAACAGACTCCTGTACAACGCTAGTCCTCTTCTTCGGGCCGGAATTCCTTTTTTACGAAAGTGCCGTCTTTCTGCTTCAGCAGGATCTCAACCCGGCTTTCAGCCTCATCCAGTTTCCTGGTGCAGAAGTTTGCATACCGCACCCCCTCTTCAAAGGCCTTCAGTGACTCATCCAGCGAAAGTTCTCCGCCTTCCAGCCTGCGCACCACATCTTCAAGCTTTTTCAGTACCGTTTCAAATTTTTCAGCAGCCATAGCGTATTAATTCCTGGAAACTTTTGACGGATAAAGGGTCATGAATTACATCACTGCACGAAAATACCAGAATCCGCATTATACAGATTACGGGGTTGTCCGTAAATAACTTTACGAGTTCTCGCTACCGGATTCGACTACACATACAGCTGACCCACGATGGAAAGTCACATCGAGCCTGTCCCCCGGAACAATCTGGCTGCTTTCCCTGATGACGGGACCATCCGGCAGTTTCCTGGCTACAGCAAACCCCCGAGCAAGGGTGGCAAGGGGGGACAGGGCCTGCAATCGCGCCGCAAGGACAGCTGTCGCCTCGTGATTTTCGTCCAGCATCTTGCGAGTCGAGGTTTCGAACCTTGCAGAGAGCTTGAGCAATCGCTCCCGGCTACGCTCCATTTCCACTTGCGGGCTTGTCAACCGCAGATGATTTGCCAGCGAGGCCAGTCTTTCCCTCCGCTGCGTCACTTGAACTTTTAAAGACCGGTTGAGGCGTTCATACAGATCATCGACCCTCTGAACCAGGTAGCCGAGGAACATGGAGGGATCCTTGACGGAACGGGAAAGTCCCTCAACCCCGCTCCAGAGTTGGCGGATATTTTGTCTGACGGCAAACTCGAGGCGCCGGGAAAGATTATCCACCTCCGCAGTCAATTCACTCTTGTTCTTTACAACCAGTTCGGCGGCCGCTGAAGGGGTCGGGGCACGCAGGTCGGCAACGAAATCCGCAATAGTAAAATCAATTTCATGCCCAACCGCCGATACAACCGGGATTCTCGAATCATAAATGGCGCGGGCAACAACTTCCTCGTTAAACGGCCACAGGTCTTCAAGGGAGCCACCTCCCCTGCCGACGATGATGATATCCACCTTCCGGTACGAGTTCAAGTCTCTTATCGCAGCGGCAATCTCTGCGGACGCTCCCTCACCCTGCACCCTGACCGGGCAGATCAGCACCTCCAGGTTTACATATCGGCGTTTGAGGACTTTCAGCATGTCATGGATAGCGGCACCGGTTGCGGAGGTCACGATGCCGATGCAATTCGGAAGCATCGGCAAAGCCTTCTTGCGCGACTCGTCAAAAAGCCCCTCCTTCGCCAACCGCTCCTTCAACTGGATGAAAGCCAACTGCAGAGCCCCTATCCCCTTCGGCTCTGCATATTCAACGATCAGCTGATACTCTCCACGCTGGTCGTACACGCCTAATCTGCCGCGAAGAATCAGTCCCATCCCATTCTGGATCTTGAACTTCAG
>JAGFXO010000155.1 GCA_017861285.1 Geobacteraceae bacterium
GGTGCGCATCAGAAGATCAAGGGCATCATCGCCCCGCCGGTCGGAATAGGCCACGTCCACACCGTGGAAACGGCAGTGATAGCGCAGCTGAAAACCGGCGAGGAGCTTCATGCGGGAGAGAAACTCCCTCTCCGGCATTGAATGTTCAATCGACCAGTCGATGCATGAAAAGCCGTTCCCGGAGGCAAATTCCGCAAGCCTCTCCGCATCCTGGTCGAATATGTTGCACATGGCAATCTGAGGTTGCATCCTGGTAAGATATCGTACCGTTGGCCATAAATCAAATCGATAATTACGATCGAAAGAGAATCTGTTATCGAGTATTCCAATTACTTCATGATGGGGGCATATAACGCAGTCATCTTATGCCTCCACTCGAATCGTTTTTCTTGGGGTTGGATCAATGCGGAGAAATGCATTCATGAAATTTACCGCCTTAATCTACATAAAACCTTCCTGACAGATTCCGTGCCTTTGAAGGCAAGGGACTGCATGCCCGGGCAGATTGATATTGAGAACTTTATACCTTCCCCGCTTTTTCACTTTCACTTTGCCCTTTTTTTGGTACCCTTTCCTTAAGGGTAAAGTCAGAAAAGGCATTTCATCTGTTCAAAAAACCGGGAGGCAGTCATGAAAAGGACGTTCATTGCTGCAATAATGGTGTTCATGTTCCTGACCTTGGCAGGGTGTGGCGACGACGACTATAACGAACCCCCCGCACCCCCGCCAATTGTGACAGATATCCTCAGTGACCCGGTGTATGACGGTGATATCGTGAAAGATCCCCTCAGCGGTTTGTACACGGTAACACAGGGCAGCACTCAAGAGGTGTTTGCCGGCATAGACCCTGTTACAGAAGAGGAATACCGGGCATTCCTGGACTTCCCCCTGACAAGTGTCCCGCTTAACGCAGTCATCGTGTCGGCGGTCCTCGATATCGTGATCAACAGCATCCTTCCCCAACCGCTGAACTTCACGATCCCGATTCGGATCGACCTCGTTTACTTTCAACCGCCAACGTTAATAGGGACGAATTTTGACCAGCCGGCACTGGCAAGCACCATGATCACACCTCCGATTTCACAATCCGACTTCGGCATGCACGTGCCCGTAGATGTGACCTCATTGATGGTGGAAGCCCAGCGTTTGCAGCTGCCTGACTTCCAGATTCGAATAATGGAGGATTTAGGGGCAGTTTCATTTGGCCTAATCAAAATCAATGATACCACGGGAGTTGATCGTGGAGCACTTGCCCCGTTACTGCAGGTCACATACTTCTGACTCCATGGGTATGATTATCTGAAACGAATATTTCCCGGGTGCGGGCCTTGTCCCTGGTCAGGTGGCAGGCCCCTACGGGGTTTTTCTCTTTATTGTCCGATACAGTATCAATAGCAGAACAGCGCCGCCGATAGCCAGCAGGAGGCTCCCGAGATTAAAACCCGTCACCGGCCCAAACCCCAAAAAGGACCCGATAAACCCACCCAGGAAAGCTCCCGCTATTCCTATCAGAATAGTAATAATGAATCCCCCGGGGTCCTTGCCGGGCATGATCAACTTTGCAAGCAAGCCAACGATCAAGCCCATCACGATCCAAGATAGAATACCCATCGCTATCCCCCTTTCTTTCCAACCTGCCTTTAAGTATAGATGAATATTGACGGCAGACAAGTCTTGCACGCTGAATGAATCGGAGCCTCATCGTTGAGATGATTTCCGAATACATTGAGACACGGGTTTTGATCTGCGGGGAGTATTATTATTCGCGGTTGACCTTCACGTTTCCCGGTAATGCAATATTTGCTGGACATTTCGAAGATGACAGACTATAAAGTGAATGAATGTTCATTCCTATTCGATCGAGGAGAATCATGTCAAGGCCGGACAAACGACACGAGATAGTTAACGCGGCACTGGAACTGATTGCCGAGCAGGGCTTTCATGGCGCTCCCATGGCCCTGATTGCCGAACGGGCAGGTGTTGGCGCGGGGACGATCTACCGTTACTTCGAGAACAAGGACGTTCTCATCAACGATCTGTACCTGGAGGTGGAAAAGAAGATATGGTCTGACCTCCTGGTTGGTTATCCAATGAAAAAGCCCATACGGGAGCGGTTTCTGCACCTGGGTACGTCACTGCTGCGTTATTTCATAAGCCATCCACTCGATTTCCGTTATCTGGAACAGTTCCATAACTCCCCGTACGGAGTGGCATACCGCAGAGACAGGATCCTTGGCAAGAAGGAAGGGTGCGATATTTTTCGCGAGTTGTTCGAAGAGGGTGTGTCCTGCCACGTCATGAAGGATCTCCCCCTCGTCATCCTGTTCGCAATGTCCTTCGGGCCGCTTCTTGCAGTTATGCGGGATCATATCCTCGGTTTCATAAGACTTGACGATGACCTGATTGCCAAGACCGGTGAAGCATGCTGGGACGGGGTAAGACGGTGATCCGGGATCCATTGCGTTTTATTATTTCTTGTTCAGGGTCTATCGAAATCCACTGTCATCCAAAAAAAATGTTGAGGTGTTTATGCTAACCAGTCGCAAAGCGAAGTTGTTCATCATGGTGGGAGCTCTTGCAGGAGGACTGATGATTGCCGGATGCGGGAAAAAAAACAATTCGGGCCCGACACCAGGTGGCCCCCCCGAAGTCGGGGTGATAGTGGTGAAGCCGCAAAGCGTGACTTTGACCACGGAATTGCCGGGACGGACATCGGCCCATCTCATTGCGGAAGTGCGCCCCCAGGTGGGGGGGATTGTTCAGAAGCGACTCTTTACCGAGGGTAGCGACGTAAAAGCCGGGCAGGTGCTTTACCAGATCGATCCCGCCACCTACCGTGCGGCGTTTGCCAGCGCAAGGGCGGCACAGGCCAGGGCCGAGGCCAACCTGATCCCCGCCCGCCTCAAAGAACAACGATTCCGTGACCTGGTGAAGATCAAGGCCGTGAGCCAACAGGACTATGACGATGCCTATGCAGCGCTCAAGCAGGCCGAGGCCGATTTGTCCTCCAGCAAGGCCGCGGTTGAAACCGCACGCATCAATCTGGCATATACGAGGGTGACCGCTCCCATCTCCGGCCGCATCGGCCGTTCGACCGTGACCAACGGCGCACTGGTAACCGCCAGCCAGCCCACTGCTCTGGCCACTATTCAGCAGCTCAGTTCCATGTATGTGGATGTTACCCAGTCGAGCGCCGAGATGCTGCGACTGAAGCAGAACCTTGCCAGCGGCCTGTTGAAGGAAAACGGGGCAGCCCAGGCGCGAGTCAAACTGCTGCTGGAGGACGGCAGTGCCTATTCGTTTCCGGGCACCTTGAAGTTCTCGGAAGTCACCGTGGACCAGAGCACCGGCTCCATTACTCTGCGGGCTGTCTTCCCCAACCCGAAACAGATTCTGCTGCCTGGCATGTTCGTCAGGGCCATCGTGGAGGAAGGGGTCAACGACCAGGCGATCCTGGTCCCCCAGCGGGGAGTCACCCGTAACCCTGCCGGCAATGCCACAGTCATGGTAGTAGGCACCGAAGATAAAGTGGAACAACGGATCATCAAGGTCGCGCGGACCGTCGGCGACAACTGGCTGGTCAGCGAAGGGCTGAAAGCTGGTGACCGTGTCATCCTGGAAGGGATCCAGAAGGCAAAGCCGGGGACACCGGTCAAGGCCGTGCCGTTCGGAGCCAAGCCCACCGCTGCTCCCGTCGCCCCCCAACAGGCAGCAAAAAAATAAAGGAGTCCATTCATGCCCCGGTTCTTTATCAATCGCCCGATCTTTGCCTGGGTCATCGCCATTATGGTCATGCTGGCTGGCCTCCTGGCGATCAAGACGCTGCCGGTCTCCCAGTACCCGCCCATCGCGCCGCCCCAGATCACCATAAATGCCATGTATCCCGGTGCTTCCGCCCAGACCGTGCAAGATACCGTCACCCAGGTCATCGAACAGAAGCTGAATGGGATCGACAACCTGATCTACATGTCATCTACCAGCGACTCGGCCGGTACCGTGGCCATCAATCTGACCTTCAAGGCCGGCACAGACCCGAATATCGCCCAGGTTCAGGTGCAGAACAAGCTGCAGCTGGCTACGCCGCTTCTGCCCCAGATCGTGCAGAAACAGGGGATCCAGGTGGTCAAGTCCACCAGAAACTTCCTGATGATTATCGGTCTGGTGTCGGAGGACGGGTCCATGGACCGCAACGCCCTCAATGACTACCTGGTCTCGAACATCCAGGACATCATCAGCCGGGTCGAAGGGGTTGGCGAACTGCAGCTATTCGGTTTCCAGAACGCCATGCGTATCTGGCTGAATCCGTCCAGGCTGAACAACTACCACCTGACCACCAACGATGTGATTGCTGCGCTGCAGGCCCAGAACGCCCAGGTATCGGCCGGCCAGTTCGGCGGCACGCCTGCCGTTCAGGGCCAGCAGCTGAACGCCACCGTCACCGCCCGCACCCTGCTCCAGACGCCGGAACAGTTCGATGCCATCATACTGCGCACGAACAGCGACGGCTCCACGGTAAAACTCAAGGACGTTGCCGAAAGCAAAATCGGCACCGAAAATTACGATATCCAGTCGTTCTACAAGGGAAATCCGATGGGCGGCATGGCAATCCGGCTGGCAGCCGGCGCCAACGCACTCGAAACGGGGAATCGGGTCAAGGCCAAGATGGCGGAACTGTCCAAATACTTTCCGCCGGGTATGAAGGTCGTCTATCCCTACGATACCACACCCTTTGTAAAGATCTCCATCGAAGAGGTGGTATCATCATGTTCCTCTTCCTGCAGAACATCCGGGCCACCCTGATCCCCACCATTGCCGTGCCTGTAGTGCTGCTCGGCACCATGGGCGTGCTGTCGGCCAGTGGCTTTTCCATCAATACCCTGACCATGTTTGCCCTGGTGATTGTTATCGGT
>JAGFXO010000062.1 GCA_017861285.1 Geobacteraceae bacterium
CTTGAGTCGCCAGGCCGCACGGTAACTGATGCCGATCAAGCGTCTGAGTTCCAGGATGGCGACGTTGTTCTTGTTCTGGGTTTGAAAGAACATTGCCTGGAACCAGATGGTTAAAGGCAGCTTTGATGAGTGGAAGATCGTTCCTTCTGTCAGCGTCGTCTGGGTTCGGCAATCGCTACACTGAAACACTTTGACCCGTCGGCCACGACGGTAGCAGCTATGGCGACTGCTCTGGCATTTGGGACAGATAAATCCGTTGGGCCAGCGCGATGCTTCGAGAGCTGACTCGCATTGCTCCTGTGACCTGCACTGGTCAAGGAACCGGTTATGGCTCCTGCCTGGCTGAAACTGAATTCGGTTCATCTTCATGGCAATCCTCCCGATGTAAGATGCCATGAAACATTCCACTATGTTGTGACATTATGTGTCACAACCGGCGTCAGCGGAAGAATGACGGTAATCAGATTATGTTATATGTTTTTATCATCTGCGAAAGTTGAGTTAGAAGCGCGTCTTCAGGCAGAATTGTCGGCAGAAGTGCGATGGCAGCTGCCGACGGGAACGGCATGCGCAACGCGTGATACAGCAGAAAGATGGTTAGCGTCGCTACGCAGGAGGAAACCCCTTGAGAAGGTAGAATAGCGGGCTGGGGTACCCCTGCCCGCTATTCTACCCTTTTTGCTTTTTCCTTCTGATTTTATCGGCATGGCCGTGGGTGGAGATGTCAAACTTACTCGACGATGATATACTTTCGATAGTTCTCTCCAAAACAACGGAATAGAGGAAACGCCTTTTTCTTTGACCCCACTAAAATGGACGACACATGACACTCCACAAGTCACAATCCAGTAAGGATTTTCTTCAGGAACAGACAGAATTCTCGCTCGTTCAGGGCGGGCCGCTCTTTCAGCTTCTTCGTCGGTCACATCTTTCCGGTGATGATCTGGAGCTGATGCGCCTTCGTATCATAGTCATCTCGCTGTTTGCGTGGATGCCGCTCCTGGTGCTCTCGACGCTGGAAGGAAATGCGCTTGGCGGGAATGTGGCTGTGCCTTTCCTGCTGGACGTGGAAGTTAATCTCCGCTTTCTGCTGGCCCTGCCGCTCTTGATCGCTGCGGAGCTTGTGGTTCACCGTCGGATGCGTTTCGTGGTGCTGCAATTTTTCGAGCGCAATTTGATTCCCGAAGGCGCCATGAAACGCTTCGATGCCGCTATCGCGTCTACCTTACGGCTGCGCAACTCGGTGCTGGCTGAAGTGCTGCTCATCGTGTTGGTATATATCGTGGGCTTCCTGCTCTGGCGCCAGCAGTACCAACTCGACACGGCCACGTGGCATGCGTCGCCGACCGCCGAGGGCTTGAAGCTCTCGCTTTCCGGGATGTGGTTTGCCTGGGTAAGTCTGCCGATCTTCCAGTTCCTGTTGATACGCTGGCTTTTTCGGATAGTCATCTGGGCGCGCTTTCTCTGGAAGGTGTCACGCATCAACTTGAGCCTGGTTCCCACCCATCCGGACCGCGTCGGAGGGCTGGGATTTCTCTCCAACACGGTCTATGCATTCATTCCGCTGGCGGTGATGGCCGGTGTAATTCTATCCGGATCCATCGCCAACCGCATCTTCCACCTCGGGGCCAAACTGCCTGAGTTCACGATTTTGATTGGCACCTATGTCGGTGCTTTACTGTGCGTGGTACTCTCGCCGCTCATGGTGTTCGCGCCTCAGCTTGCCCAGGCAAAGCGGGTGGGCGTTCGTGAATATGGCGCGCTGGCCGAACGTTATGTAAGCGAATTCGATGCCAAGTGGCTGCGCGGCGGTGCGCCAGCAGATGAGCAGTTGGTTGGTAGTGCCGACATCCAGTCCCTCGCGGACCTTGCCAATAGTTATGAAGTGGTGAAGACAATGCGCATTGCTCCCGTTACACGGGAGGTAATCCTTCGCCTCGTGGTCGCGACGCTCGTGCCGGTTGGGCCATTGGTCCTTACTATAATGCCTCTGGAAGAACTGCTGAAACTATTGTTCGGCAAACTGATTTAGCTTGGCTGCACCACGCCCTGGCGCCGCACGATTGCCTCTCATTTTGAGTCCGTGTTGGGACGCTATACAGGGTCTACCCTTGGCAATTTTCCTGGATGACCGGTTTTTGTTGACATGGAAAATTGCGCAGCCAGCGAAGCCTAGCCCCCTGCCAGGTGCACTTCTTT
This sequence comes from Geobacteraceae bacterium, assembly GCA_017861285.1. Classification (GTDB taxonomy): domain Bacteria; phylum Desulfobacterota; class Desulfuromonadia; order Geobacterales; family Geobacteraceae; genus CAIWTU01. Next base: position 2,200 of record JAGFXO010000062.1, read on the forward strand.
TTTGTTCACGCATCTTCGTTGCCTGTCTGCCTGGTGATGTGGGTAACCTGGACGCTAACTTTTTTCACGTGTCGCTCGAAGAGGGTTAACTGAAAAATCAGCGAAGAAGCGGGATAGACTGTGACTGATTATGGTATCGAAGGGCGGAGGATTGAGGCCCTCATCTAGGCGCTTTGGTCCGTATTGTTACATGAGACCATACTGAAGGATAATGAAAAATGCGCTGGAATCGAAAGTACATGCTCAAGAGTTACATCAGGGCCTCGCTCTGGCTTGTTCCGTTTTTCGCGGTAGTGCTTCATTTGGTGGCCAGCCGTAACACGCAACGCATCGATGATTGGCTTATGCGGACCGGACGAATCGACGAAACGACCGCTTTTTTTGGTCTGTCCATTGCAGGTGCGCAGTCGCTGCTTGAGACGATAGTCACGGCAAACCTTTCTTTCCTTGTATTTACCTTCGGGTCTCTGCTCGTGGCGATTCAGGTCGCAGGCGGGCAGTACACGCCACGGATCATCGCGACGATACTGCTGCGGAACAACGCAATCCGGTTCACCGTCGGTTATTTCGTTTTTGACCTGTTGTTTACTCTCAGGGGGTTGACCAGGATGAGCGGCGAGGTCGTCCCCCAATTCTTTATATTCATTGCGGGGCTTTTGGGGTTGATCTCGGTTGTGGTGTTCCTTTTTCTGATCGACTACGCAGCACGATTTCTGCGTCCCGTCAGCATTGTGCAGCAGGTAGGAGAGTCCGGGATTGCGGTTATCAAGAACATCTATCCGGAGTCAACCACGGGCCCCCGATCCAGCGAGCCGTCCCGCAAGTCCGAATCCCCAGAGCGGACAGTCGCCTACGTGGGCACCTCTGGGATCGTTCTCGCCTTGGATCTGGTGGGACTGGTCGCACAAGCGCGGCACGCCAACGGGATTATAGAATTCGTCCCCCAGACGGGTGACTTCGTATCAGTGGGTGAACCCCTGTTCCGGCTCTATAGCGGCGCCAGCGCCATCGATGACAAACAGCTGCGGGCGGCAGTCGCATTCGGGTCCGAACGCACTCTCGACCAGGATCCGACCTTTGCCTTCCGTATACTGGTCGATATCGCGATCAAGGCGTTGTCACCAGCCATTAACGATCCGACGACGGCCGTGCTGGCCATCGACCAGCTTCACCGTCTGCTTCGTATGGTCGGCCTCCGGCATGTCAGCCGCGAGGAGTTTCACGACGCGGACGGCGAATTGCGGCTCGTTTTCAGGACGCCGAACTGGGAAGACTTCGTGCACCTCGCCTGCACTGAAATACGACATTGCGGTGCTGGCAGCGTCCAGGTCATGCGGCGGGTGCGCTCGATGCTGGGAAATCTCATGGACACCCTGCCGCAGCATCGTCATGCCGAACTGCGCAAGCAACTTGATCTCCTGAATCGTGAGATCGAGGGGCATTACCAGTATGCCGAGGACCGGGCGCTTGCCCGGATCCCGGATCCGCAGGGGTTGGGGGGGGCTGTAGGCATGCAAGCCGCAAACGGGATGCAAACAGACGAAGGCGGAGAGCGCGATAAATAAAGGACCTGACGTGCATAAATTCATCTGATTAGCGTCAATCTTCTGCTGAGATCCCTCCTCCCTGAAGGAGAAGGTGGTCGAAGGCCGGATGAGGGGGTAGCAGTACCTATAAATCCAGCTTTTCCCCCTCGCCCTAACCCTCTCCCTCATGGAGAGGGGACTGTGTAAAACCATAGCGGAAGATTGACGCTAATCAGGTGGATGATTGACAAAATCAGGACGGGGGATGGTAATTCCGCCAGCAGTGCCGATTTTACCGTTTGATGTCAGAATCGCCAGGCAATTCCCGCCAGGGCGGCAAAAGCCGTACCCCAGGAAATCCACGTAACAATGAACGCAAGCAGAATTTCTTCACCATTCCAATCATCCCGCATTCCTTTCTTTGTATGCGCTTGCAACACAATCCAGGCACTCCCTGAGTGTGCAAATCCAACAAGAGTGATGCATGAGCACGGGGATATCGCTTGTCCTGGCGGTGTTCAAGGCTTCTTTCTTTGCCCGGTGCGCATCCACTGGGCGGCCACCAGTGACACTGCGCCGAGTGCGGCGCCCACAATGAAGGGAATACGGTAATCGATCATCCAGAGAAATCCGCCGAGGGCGGGAAGGAAAACCGCAGCGATGTGATTGATGGTGAAGCCGACTGCCATGGAAGATGAAATATCCTGCTCGTCGGCGACTTTCTGGAAATAGGTGCGTATGGCGACTGCGAAGTTGAAGAGCAGTGAATCGGCAATATACATAAAGGAGACGAGGGGTTTCGATGACGTGAAGGCGTACGTGAGGAAAATTACGATGACCCCGACGTATTCCAGGGAGCAGAGCTTTCTTTCCCCGAAACGGACGATGGCGCGGCCGATGACCGGGTTCATCACGTAGGCGACCAGGTTGTTGACAATGAACAGAAGCGTTATTTCCCGCACGGAAAAGTGAAACATCTTCACCAGGAGAAACATGGAAAATACCATGAATATCTGTCTCCGTGCCCCGGACAGGAAGGTAAGGAGGTAGAAAAGCGAATATTTCCGGCGCAGGATCATTTTCTGCCGCTGTGGCGGCACGCTCCCGTGGGTCGGCTCCTGGAAAATCCCCCAGATTCCGGCTGCAAACACCAGAGCACCGATAACGAGGAAAGTCCCGCGGAAATCCAGGAAGAACCCCAGCAGCCAGATGAGAATGCCTGACGCGATGCTGGAAACGGCCGCAAGGCTCCTGAGCCTGCCGAAAACGAGGGGAGAAATCCCCGTAGAAAAGTACTGCAGAGTCAGCGACTGGTTTGTGGTTTCGAAATAGTGAAAACCGAAGCTCATGACCAGAGTGGTAAAAACGAGTCCCGTGTAACTGGGAAGCAGTCCCGTGATTCCCGTGCCGATTCCCAAAAGTGCTATGGATAGGGCCGATAGGCGATGCTCCTTGATGACGAGCAAGACGAATACCACCAGCAGCGAGAGGAACCCCGGCAGTTCGCGGACTGACTGGATGATACCCACCGCCTGTCCGTCCAGCCCCACCACTTCGACGGCATAGTTATTGAACAAAATGGTGTAACCCTGAAGGCCGATCATGGAAGAAGCGGTCATGGCCGCGAGAAAGCGCAGCATCGGTTTTTGTTCGTCAGTTATTTTCATTGGCCATTACTTTCCGTGCAGTACGAAGAGCCTGCAGAATGCCCTGGTGAACGTCAGGTTGCCGGATGAACAAAGGTATCTGTGATTTTGTTTATAAAGCAAGTAATTTTTTTCGCATTTTCGCCGCGCGAGAATAATATCTTTCATCCGGCTTTATCTCTAAAGAGATCGTGAGCTGAACAAAAAAACAGCTAATTTTACTATTGACATTGTCGTATACATAAAATAAACTGTCCCCGTTTGACACAAGCACATCTTGTTCGTAAATATCCCGTAGGAAAAAAATCCAAAGAAGGTTTCAACCCGCTCAAACCGATGGTCGGTGACACGGTGGGATGAAATAAATGAGCCCAGACTCTGGGAATCAGAATCGAAAGGAGAAAGTCAGAATGAGCGCAGAACTTGTCTTCAAAAAGGGAAATGTTGTTAAGTACGAAACCGGTTATGTAGCAAACGTTATGAATGTTCTTCCCAACGCTGTCATCGTCGACCAGGACAACCAGGGAAATTCCGGCATGTTCAGGATTGATGTGGATCCGGAAAACCCCACAGCCTGTGGACTTACTGTAATCAGATAAGCAGCTGATTTCCGGAGCTTCGCAAAAGCAGGTTGGTTTGTTCTTTCCGGGTAGAATGAGCAGAATCGCCGCCAAATGCGGCGCAGCTTGGAACCGAATGTTAGACCGAGGGTTGCCACGGTCTTGACATAGAAGGTAGCACGGCCATACCGAAAACGCTTTATTGCGGCTCTTGACACGGCTCTGTTCCGTCCCCCGCTTTCTTCCTCGATTATCCTGATGAGCCGATTTCAAGCTCCTGAGTAGCACGCTGCATACAAAAGCCCCCTGACTTCCAAGGCAGGGGGCTTTTTTTATCAGTATCATCGCCAGATACGGATGGGACAGAAAAAATAATCAACTTCCTAATGCCAATCGGTACTTGAGCTTACCAGATCCCCGACAATCAGATCCTGCTGCAGGGCCCCCGCGGCAAGCAGGCGCATAATCTCCCCCCTGCTGTGCTTGTGGTCGGACGTCCTGCGGTTCTTCACATTGACGATAAATGCGAAGGAAAAATCCTTTCCTCTTAGATCGACACCATATCCGGCCAAGGCAAAAACATCATTGAGGCTACCCGTCTTCACCCGGAACCGCTGGTCGGTATAACCTATCCTTTTTACGGTGCCTTCGAAACCCGGACGGGGAAGGGTTTCGCGGAACGTGCCGAACCAGGGTTTTTCGGCAACCTGATGGAGATAACGGGCCATGAAGCGTGCCGTGACGCGATTTTCCCTCTTGAGACCGCATCCATCGGCAATGACAGCCTCGCCGGTCGGCAGATCGAATCCGTTCAGGAAGTCGCAAACCGCCCTGGCTCCTTTGACCCTGGATCCCGGGGGTCCGAAATGCCGTTCTCCCAGGAAATCAGCCAGGTTCTGCGCTGTCCGGTTCCGGCTGTGTACGTTCATGTCGCGCAGCAGGGTGAGGATTTGTCCCTGGTCGCGGATTGCAACAGGGCGGCGGACTGACCTCTTGACCATTCTTTTCCCTTTCCGCACACTCTTTGTCCCGACCGTGACCATTGTCTCGACCGCTCCACCACGATCCACATGATCCAGAACCGCCCCGGTGGTGAGAAGCTTCGTCAGCGAAGCGGGAATCAGCTGTTCCCCGAGTGAATTGCCGAATTCGGCGATATTTTCTCCGCTCTCCATATCGATGGCGACAAGGGCCCATTCCGCCTTTTCCGGGAGAAGCGATTCGATGCGTTTCTCCAGCACCCGGTGTATTTCATCCGCATGAGCCGGTTGTGCGGCAAGCAAAAGAGCGATGGCACCTGAGAAGGCAATTTGTTTTAGCAAAGTTGTCAATATTATCCCTGTTTTCACGATAAAATCCTCGATTTTCCCCGTAATGGGGTTTCGGTGATGCAATCAAAGCCCCCGGAAATCAACCCCCTGTTCCTGTAGCTGCTTAAGGACGGTCTCCTTCCACCCGTTGTTTGCGGCAGGGCTGGCGGGGCTCGGGTGCAGAATCTTGCCAATTCGTATATCCAACCCCTTCAGGGCATTCACCAACTGCGTTTCGGCAAAATTACCCACTCCGATGACACGGGTCGGCCTCATATGCTCGATAGTCCTGAGCAGTGCCTTGTCGCATGCAGCGACAAGCGGGATGCTTTCGGCCTTTCGCAGCTTGTCCGGGGTTATGTTTCTCCCTTCTGCATCGAGAAACAGCAGCGGACAATAATTCACCACGAAGAAGCGGTGAAAAAAATTCTCGGGGGTAGCGAATCTTTCCCGGAACAACCCCCATAAGCGGCGGCCGCTCACCTCACTGCGTCGGCACTGAAACCCGTCAACCATTTTTTTCGGATGTTCCCGGGGCGGCTTGTTCACCGTTCCCCCGATGCCGAGCCAGTCCCTGACAAGTGCGATTTCCCCGAACGGTACCCCGGTCTGGGCCATCCCCCAGGGGCCTGGATTCATGCCGACGAACAGGGCCTCCTTTTCCTCTCCTCCGTAGTTACTGAGGTAGCGGCGGTGAGGTTCTCCGGCATAAATGAGCGGATTATACACGTATTCGACAGGGGATGAAAACCTTAAATGGTCAAGGTCTGCAATCAGGCATTCAGTTATCTTCAGCATGTCCATACATATCCGTTCACTCGACGCTAAAAGTTCTGCCGTCCGCTTCTACCTGGTCACCGGGGTACAGTTTCCTGCCCCTGCGTGTCTCCAACTCGCCGTTTACCCTGACCAGTCCCTCGTTGATCACGATTTTAGCTTCTCCGCCCGAGGCAACGGCATTGACAGCCTTGAGGAAGCTGTCGAGCTTTATGTATTCAGTTTCTATCTTCACGTGTTCATTCCCTTCATGAGTCAGATTTTACCGAAACAACCCTTCCGCACCAGCAATTTCCCGATCTCGATCACCGGAACCACGGTGAAGGCGACCGCCGCAAGGAGCACCCATTCCATGAGCGAGGGGCTGTGGGTACCGAAAGCTTTCTGCAATGCCGGGACGGTCATGACGAGGAACAACAGTAGAAGTTCCCACAAAATGGCCAGATTGAGCCACCCGTTGGCAAAAGGACGCCTGAATACCGAATGGCGGTCGGAACGGTAGTTATATGCCTTGAGAAACTGGATGAGGACCAGCGAAACGAACGTCATGCTCATGGCTTTTTCTATGGGACAACCGGTGCTCAATGCCCCGGCGAACACCGCGAGGTTGACCACCGCCGACCATAATCCGCCCATTCCCATCAGGCTGACGACCGGCCGGGTAAAGATGCCGCTGCGGGCATTGCGCGGCGGGCGGCTCATCAGGTCGGGTTCGGGAGGATCCGCCGACAGGGCGAGTGCGGGCAGCCCGTCGGTGGCAAGATTGACGTAGAGTATCTGCACGGCGCTCAACGGAAGGGGCAGTCCCATCAGCACGGCCCCCGCCATCAGCAGGATTTCTCCGATGTTGGACGAGATCAGGTACATAAGGTACTTTTTGATGTTTTCGAAAATGCCGCGCCCCTCCTCCACCGCAGCGACAATCGAGACAAAATTGTCATCGAGGAGGGTCATGGCTGCCGCCTCCTTGCTCACATCAGTGCCGGTAATACCCATGGCAATGCCGATATCCGCCCTCTTCAGCGCGGGTGCATCGTTGACGCCGTCGCCCGTCATCGCCACTACGTACCCCTTATTCTGCAGGGCGCTGACAACCCGCAGCTTGTGAGCCGGCGAGACACGTGCATACACCTCGTTCACTTCCGCTTCGCGTTCAAGCTCAGCGTCGTCCATCGCATCCAGTTCCGCACCCCTGATAACCCTGTCCTCCTTGAGGATTCCCAGTTCGCGGGCAACTGCCCGGGCGGTGAACGGATGATCACCCGTGATCATCTGCACCTTGATTCCTGCCTGCCGGCAGGTCAGAATGGCACGCTGCGCTTCCGGTCGAGGCGGATCGATCATTCCCGCAAGCCCGAGAAATGTCATTTCCTTCTCGGCGGTTTCGATTCGCGCTTCGTCTTTGGATGCTATTGCCAAAACCCGCAGTGCATCATTCGCCATCTGCCGGGCCACATCGAGAATGGCCTCCCCGGCCGCTGAATCGAGTGCAATGCAGTCGGTGCCGGTCATCCGGTGTGTGCATGATGCGAGAATTGCTTCCGGCGCGCCCTTTGCGTAGGCGACCGTGCCGCTGGACGAAACATGGAGCGTTGTCATGCGTTTCGTTTCGGAACTGAAGGGGATCTCGCTGAACCGCGGGTATTGCTCGTCCAGTGCAATCTTGTCCATCCCGGCCTTGGTCGCCGCCACCACCAGCGCCCCCTCGGTGGGGTCGCCCTTCACGCACCATCTGCCGGCCTTTTCGTCGCGTGCGACGTGAGCGTCCGATGCGAGGGCGGCGGCTCTCAGCAGCAACTTCAACGGTTCGGAAGGTGGAACTGAGTCACTTCCCCGGTCGAATGTGCCGTGCGGATCATACCCTTCACCGGACACCCGCCACATTTCCCCCGCCACATAAATCCTGCGTACCGTCATCTCGTCTTTGGTAAGCGTCCCCGTTTTGTCGGAACAGATGACCGACGTACTGCCAAGTGTTTCCACTGCGGGCAGCCGACGGATGAGAGCGTTGCGACGCACCATCCGCTGTACGCCGATTGCCAGCGAGATGGTGACGACAGCCGGCAGCGCCTCGGGTACAACAGCAACTGCCAGGGCAATGCCGAAAATGAACATCTCCAGGAGCGGCTGGCCGCGCAGCAGGCCGAGGACGACAATAAGTGCCACTACTGCCAGGGCACTCCACGCCAGTATGCGGCCTACCCTGTCCAGATTCTTCTGTAAAGGCGTCCTGCATACTTCGACCGCTTCCAGCATTCGCGCTATTTTGCCGAACTCGGTCTGCATGCCGGTAGCGACGACAATGCCGCGGCCCCGTCCGTAGGAGACTGCCGTGCCGGCGTGCGCCATGTTGCCACGATCACTCACTGCCATATCGGGGCAGTCAAGGGCACCGGTCTGTTTCTCGACGGGGAAGGACTCCCCCGTAAGCGCTGCCTCGTCTAGGCGCAGGTTGACGCACTCGATCAGTCTGACATCGGCAGGTACGCGATTGCCTGTCTGCAATATGACCAGATCACCGGGCACAAGGTCACGAGCAGGGATAAGCGTTTGTTCCCCGTTGCGGACCACGAGGGCGACGGGAGCGGCCATTCGATGCAATGCATCCAGGGCGCGCTCGGCACGGTACTCCTGCATGAACCCTAGCAGGACCGTAAACAGCATGATCACCACAATAACTATCGCTTCGGTGTCATGCCCGAGGAAAGCCGAGACTGCCGCGGCAATCAGCAGGATAAGGATAAGGATATTCCTGAACTGCTCCAGGAGAATCGACCACTTCGATACGGGGGTTGCGGCCTGTAATTCATTCGGCCCGTAAACAGCCAGGCGGCGGACGGACTCTACTGCGGTCAGGCCTGTGGAAGCGTTGGTCTCAAGCTGCCGCACAACCTCGTCTGTGTCATATGTATGCCAGTTCTGCATCCCTTTTCTCCAGAAAAACGGAAGTTGCCCGCTATGGCGCATGATTGTTCTACACTTTACTCCAGCTTCTCTCTGCCTTCAACCATAAACCGGGATATTTACCTCCGGCATGGTCAAAGGTTGAGATTTGCAGCCAATGTGTGATATGAAAAAAGACACGAATACATTGTGACGAGGAATAACAAGATGATAACAACTTCCGAATTCAAGAAAGGTCTGGTCATACAGATCGACGCCGCCCCGTGCCTCATAATCGATGTCGTTTTTCAGTCTCCGTCGGCACGTGGCGCGAATACCATGGTGAAAACCAAGTACCGCAATCTCATCACCGGGCAGGTTCTGGAGAAGACCTTCCGGTCCGGCGACAAGGTGGATGAGGCCGACTTCGAGCGGCACAAGGGGCAGTTCCTGTATGCCGACGGCGGCAAGGGGATTTTCATGGACCTGGAAACATACGAGCAGTTCGAGCAGGACGAGGAATCCTTTGCCCTGCTGTCCCCCTTTCTCCTCGAGGGGACCGAGGTAACCCTCGGGCTTTTCCAGGAGAGAATGGTCAATATCGACCTGCCCATGACGGTTGAACTGACGATCACCGAGACCGCCCCGGTGCTCAAGCATGCGACCGCCACCGCCCAGACCAAGGAGGCGCTCCTGGAGACCGGCCTCAGGCTTCAGGTCCCGCCGTATCTTGAGGCCGGGGAAAAAATCAAGGTGGATACCCGCGATGGAAGGTTCATATCCCGGGCCTGATCAAAAACGGGAAAAATCTGTTGACACGAATACAAAATGGTTATATAAGTTTAACTTCTTTTGCCCAGATAGCTCAGTCGGTAGAGCAGAGGACTGAAAATCCTCGTGTCGCTGGTTCGATTCCGGCTCTGGGCACCACTGATTTCAAGGGGTTAGCTATCCGACGCTAGCCCCTTTTCTTTTTGTGGGTA
>JAGFXO010000156.1 GCA_017861285.1 Geobacteraceae bacterium
ATATATCGATCTGTCCCATGACTGAAAATGACCTGGATGCCGTTCTGTCCATTGAAAAGGAGTCATTTCCCTTGCCCTGGACAAGGGGGCATTTCGTCGCAGAACTGAATTCACCCGTTTCCTTCCCCATGGTTGCCGTCGACTCTCGGGGGTGCGTTGCGGGGTATGTCTGCCCCATGCTCATTATCGATGAAGGGCATATCCTGAATCTGGCGGTTCGTCCCGATTGCCGGGGCAAGGGCATTGGCGGTCTCCTGGTACAAAAGGTTCTTGACGAATGCCGTATGCAAGATGCAGAATTTGTCTCCCTGGAGGTTCGAACGTCGAACAGCACCGCACTTGCTCTGTACAGGAATTTTGGTTTCGTGGAAACGGGCCGCCGCAAGGCATATTATGAGAACGGAGAAGATGCAATCCTGATGGAATACATCTTTACTCCATGAAAAAGGATGAAATGATGCAGTTCAAGTCAATGGTGATTTTTAATGACCAGATTTCTCCCGGATATTGCAAAATCCGCTTAACCGCGCCACGGGAGATAGTACAGTCGAGACCCGGCCAGTTTGTCATGGTACGGGTGTATGACGGTATAGACCCTTTGTTGAGGCGGCCTTTCGGTATCTACGATCTCGGTGTTTTCGAACCGGAATATCCGAACATGCCGAAACAGCACTATCTGGAAATTCTGTACAAGATAGTCGGCAGGGGGACAGGCATTCTTCAGTCTCTGCATCACAACGATTATCTGGACATACTGGGACCGCTCGGAAACGGATTTACTATGGGTAATGAGGATGATGAAAAAATCCTTGTCGGCGGCGGTTTCGGCCTTGCTCCCCTGTATTTCCTTGCAAAGCGCCTGGTTTCCGTATCGAATGTGAAGGTATTCATCGGAGGCCGGAAAAAGGAGGATATTCTCTGTGTTACCGAATTCGAGCGCTTGGGGATCGATACATACGTTGCAACCGATGACGGTACGCTGGGTTCCATGGGCCTGGTGACCGAGGTGTTGGAGAAATACCTTTCCGATGGTGGAAAGCGCCGCACTATTTTCGCCTGCGGTCCAGGGCCTATGCTGAAATCGACTGCTGCCATAGCGGAGCTTCATGGCATTTCCTGCCAGGTATCGCTCGAGTCGAATATGGCATGCGGGGTAGGCGCCTGTCTCGGCTGTGTCACCAAAGGCAGCAGCCATACGGAAGAAAAACCCGATTACCGGTGTGTATGCAAAGACGGGCCGGTGTTCGATTCCCGTCAAATACTGTGGGGTTGAGAAAAGCGAGTTATAATGAAAAAACCAGATCTTACCGTAGAAATCGCCGGGATAAAGATGCGCAATCCGGTAATGACCGCCTCAGGGACTTTCGGGTATGGCGAGGAGTATTCATCCTACCTCAACCTGGAGCGCCTTGGGGCAATCGTGACCAAGGGACTGTCTCTCAGTCCCAAAGCCGGGAATCCGATGCCGCGCATCGTTGAGACACCCGGCGGCATGCTCAACGCAATAGGGCTGCAGAATGTGGGAATAGAGGCTTTCATTGAGAACAAGATTCCTTTTCTGCGAACTGTCGATACGCCGGTCATCGTCAATTTTTTCGGCAATACCGAGGATGAGTATGCCGAAATGGCCGAGAGGCTCGACAAAATTCCCGAAGTGTCGGGCCTGGAGATGAACATCTCCTGTCCCAATGTCAAGCAGGGAGGCATTGCTTTCGGTTCGAAGCCGGATAACGCCTATTCAGTGGTCAAGGCGGTCCGCGAATCAACCATCAAGCCGATTATTGTCAAGCTTTCCCCGAATGTAACCGATATTGTGGAAATGGCCCACGCCTGCGCCGAAGCAGAGGCAGATGGGCTCTCCCTCATCAATACGCTGACCGGCATGGCCATAGACCTGCAAAAGCGAAAACCGGTACTGGCAAATATAACCGGCGGGCTCTCCGGTCCGGCAATCAAACCGATTGCGCTGCGCATGGTGTGGCAGGTGTCCAGGGCGGTCGACCTGCCCATTATCGGCATCGGAGGGATCGGTACAGCGACGGATGCTTTGGAGTTCATGCTTGCCGGCGCTTCGGCCGTCCAGGTCGGAACCGCCAATTTTATTTCACCCGGCATTGCGGAAAAGATCGTACACGACATGGAGCGTTATCTTGTGGAAAACCGGATCTCTGCAGTCAGAGAGCTGGTTGGTGCGCTGGAAATCCAATAAAGGAGGTATGCTATGGAGACCCTTGAGGCGATCAAAACCTGGAGAAGCTCCCGCAAGTTTCTGGACAAGCCGGTGGAAGAGGAGAAACTGGAAGCGATTCTTGAAGCGGTGCGCAGGGCACCGTCCTGGGCAAACATGCAGTGCTGGAAGCTGGTCGTGGTGGAAGATGGGGAAACGAGGCAGAAACTTGCCGACCTCGCCTTCGTTGAGGCTTATTTCGGGCCGATCGGATATAAAAGCAATCCAGCACAGAAGGGCATAGCCCAGGCCCCGGTCGTTATAGTACTCTGCGCGGATCCGGCGAAATCGGGCAATCTGTGGGAGCAGCAGTATTACATGACCGATGCAGGGATCGCATCCCAGAACCTGATGCTGGCAACCCATGCCCAGGGGCTTGGTACCGTTTTTGTCGGCGTATTCGAGGAAGACAAGATCCGCTCACTGTTGGGCATCCCGAGGGAGATCCGGATCGTCGGCCTTTTCCCGGTCGGATATCCCGTCGACCAGGGCGAAACCAGGCCTCGCAAGGCGCTCGGCGAGATTGTCTATTCAGGAAAATGGGGGGAGAGCTTCTGATCCTTGCTGGAAGCAAGGGAAGTAGAGCAGGAGAAGGCGGAGTTTATCGTTTTGCCTTCTCTCCTTTTGCAGAGGAAGTGTGCAGAATATTTTCCACCAGTCTCAGGATTATTTCCGTAGCCCCGGTAAAACCGGCAGCTTCCGTATCGACGCACACGTTGAAGCTTGAAGCATCCATCCAATCCAGGCCTGTTACCGTTTTGACAAATTTTGCCCGTTGCCGGTCGGAGTTGTCAAGTATTGCCTCCGCACTTTCGCGGTCCGGTATCGAGTAAATCTTCATGATGCGCTGAACGCGAAATTCCCTCGGTGCATGCAGCAACACCTTGACCAGATTCGGTCGCCCCTTGAGGATGTGAAAGCCGGCCCTTCCGACGATAACTGCGCTGCAGTCCCCCGTTACTTCCCTGATAATCTTCGCTTCGGCGGCAAAGAAATCCTCATCGGGTATCGTGCGGAGGGGAGGGGGGAGATAACCTGCTTCGGGAACACCGTAACAGAATGTCTGCATGACCCTTTCCCAGAATCCGGAAACCCGTTCTTCTCTTCCGGAAAGCACTTTTTCGTCCTCCTGAAGGTAGGCGGAAAGCTTGCGCAGTATCTCGCGGTCGACGTATTTGATGTGTAGCCTGTCGGCCACATGTTTTCCCACATACGAACCGCCGCTGCCAAGCTGCCTGGATATTGTTATGGTTACATTCGGGGTCATGTCCGGCTCCTGCGGTAAGGAAATTTTTTTCGTGCCCGTGCCGTCTGATATTATTGTAGCACCATCAAACGGAAATTCAGTTTGAAATGAGAAATCTATTCAGCAGAGAAGGATAACAATAATGGAGAAAAAGATCTACGTTGTCGGGCACCTGAATCCCGATACCGATTCCATTGCGGCGGCCATCGCATACGCGGAACTGAAGAAAAAACTGGGCCAGACAACCGTCTGCGCCGCAATGGCGGGTTCGCCCAATCCCCAGACACGGTACATCCTCGATCGCCTCGGTTTCGAACCGCCGGTGTACCTGGCGGACGTCCACCCGAAGGTCCGGGACGTCCTTTCCCGTCGGCCAGTCACCGCCCATGCCGCCATGCCTCTCAAGGAGGCCCTCGAGCTGCTCCACCGTCATGGCATAAGGGTCTTGCCGGTCGTCGATGAAGAGAACGTGCCCAGCGGGATTGTTTCCCTTCTAAAGCTGTCCGAGAAATACCTGGTCGACGGTACGAGCAGCAGGCGGGTGATTGACGCTTCCCTGCGTTCTCTCTGCCATTGTCTGGAGGGAAGGTTCCTTACAGGAAGTCCTGCAGATGAGGTCGAACGTCTGCTGCTTTTTATCGGTGCCATGGGCGAGGAGTCTTTTCTGAAGAGAATCGACGGGTATGATCCGGCAGCTCTCCTGGTCATCACCGGCGACCGCCGTTCAATCCAGGAAGCGGCCATAGAAAAAGGGGTGCGTCTCCTTGTCGTGACGGGGGGGATGCCGGTTGAAGATGACCTGCTTGCCCGGGCCCGGACAAGGGGTGTAACCATCATTTCGACCCCGTGCGATACCGCAACTGCTGTCAGCCTGGCCAAGCTTTCGATGCCGCTGGCCGGTTTTCTCGAAACGAACTTTGCCCGGATCGGCGTTGCCGAACCACTGGACCACCTGCGGATCAGACTCCTCCATGCAGGCGAGCCGGCGGTGATTGCCGTGGAGGAGGACGGTACCATTGCCGGGGTTGCCACCAAGTCGTCGCTTTTATCGCCGCTCCCCTACGCCCTCATCCTCGTGGACCACAATGAGCTGGGACAGGCGCTGCCGGGGGCGGATAAGGTCGAAATACTTGAGGTGATCGACCACCACAAGCTGGGCAACCCCCCTACCGACCAGCCGATAGTCTTTATCATCTCGCCGGTAGGCAGCACCTGCAC
>JAGFXO010000157.1 GCA_017861285.1 Geobacteraceae bacterium
CGATGACATCGATGTATTCATCTACCGTGATTCGGAAGACAGACTGGTGGCGACTGTTCAGAAGCCCCGGGCGGTGGTGGGCGAGTTCGCCCTGCTGAGAGTGAAGGACAACACCAGGATCGGCGCCTTCCTTGACTGGGGGCTGGATAAGGATCTGCTGCTGCCGTTCGGCGAGCAGATCTCACCGGTGAAAAAGGGTGAGCAGGTGGTGGTAAGGCTCTACCTGGACAACAGCGGCCGGATTGCCGCTTCCGCCAAACTGGAAAAATACCTCATACCTGCTGACGGCTCCCTGTCGGAAGGGGATGAGATAGAACTGCTGCCCTATGCCTTCACCGAACTCGGCGCCAAGGTCATTATCAACGATACCTTTGGCGGAGTCCTGTTCCGCAATGAACTCTACGCCAAGCCGGGACGGGGTGAGCGTCTTCGGGGCTATGTAAAAAAAATCCGAGATGATGGCAAGATCGATGTAACATTGCGCAAAGGCGGGGTGCAGGGGGCGGCAACCGACCGGGACACCATCCTCGCTGCCCTGAAAGACCGCGATGGCTTTCTTCCCCTTACCGACAAAAGCACGCCGGAAGCAATTGCCAGGCTGCTGCGACTGAGCAAAAAGAGTTTCAAGAAAGGGGTAGGAGGCCTGTACAAAGAGGGGCTCATCGATATTACCGTTGAAGGGATCAGGCTGCGAACCGTAAAAGGTGCGTAGACGGGAGGTTTCAAATGACCGGGCAGTCACTTGTTCTGTTGATTACCGGTGGCATTCTTGCCGTTACCGGACTGGCCGGTTTGTTGCTGCCGGTTTTGCCTGGTGCTCCGCTTCTTTTTCTCGGGCTGGTCTGTGCTGCCTGGGCAGAGAATTTCCAGTACGTGGGAATCTGGACACTGCTGCTCCTCGGGTGCATGGCCGGGTTAACCTACCTGGTCGAGTTTGTTGCTTCACTCCTCGGGGTCAGGAAGTTCGGTGGTTCACGGCGCGCAATGGCCGGGGCGGCCATGGGGGGGCTGGTGGGACTTTTCTTCGGGATACCGGGGATCCTGATCGGGCCGTTTGCCGGGGCTGTCCTGGGTGAGTTGTCGCTGCAGCGCAGCCTGAATCGGGCAAGCCGCTCCGGTTTCGGAACTGTCGTCGGCATGGCGGTTGGTGTGGCGGGAAAACTGGCCATCGGCATTGCCATGGTGGGGCTGTTTCTGCTCGTCAGACTGTTCTGAAGAAGCGCTGGCGAACTATCTCGAAAAGTATGACGCCTCCGGCTACTGATGCGTTGAGTGAACTGACGCCGCCCATCAGGGGAATGGAGAACAGGACGTCGCATTTTTTAAGGACCAGCGGCCGGATGCCTTCTCCCTCGCTGCCGACCACAATGGCGACATTCCCGGAAAAATCCTGCTCGTACACGCTAGTCGGCGAATCCCCCGCGGCACCGTAGATCCAGAAGCCATCCTTTTTCAACTCGTCAATTGTCTGCGCGACATTTACAACCTGGACAACCGGAACGGTTTCAACCGCACCAGCGGAAGCTTTTTCAACCGCAGGTGTTATATGCGCCGCACGGTCCTTAGGAATAAGTACGCCGTGCACACCCGAGCATGCGGCAGTTCTGATCAGGGCCCCGAGATTGTGCGGATCCTGCACCCCGTCGAGCACCAGCAACAGCCCGCCTTTCTCCGATTCCCGGCAGCGGTTCAGGGTGTCGCCGAGATCGGCATAGGTAAACGGCTCCACTTTCAATGCTACACCCTGATGGTAGTCACTGCCGCATAACCGGTTGATATCCCTTTTTTCCCGCGTACGGACCGGCACACCTTTGTCGGAGGCAAGTCTCAGGAGTTTTTCCACCCTCTTATCTCCGCTTCCTTCCGCTACAAAAAGTTCGAAGGCCCTCCTTCTGCCGCGGAGAGCCTCGATGACCGGATTCAAACCGTAAATGATTTCTTCCTTCACCATGTTTACCTTTCATGTCTTGCCAGGAGGGGCAATAGTTGCGCTGCTCAGGCATCGCTTATGCTTCAGTTATCGTTCTGCTGAGGCTATCTCTTCGATAATTGCTTCGGCGGCTGCCTGTGGATCCGGAGCGGCGCTTATCGGACGGCCGATGACAAGAAAATCGGATCCGGCTTTGACCGCTTCGGCAGGTGTCATGATCCGTTTCTGGTCGTCCTGTGAGGCAAATGCCGGTCTGACCCCCGGGGTGACAATAAGAAAATCACTCCCGCATGCCTCCCGTATCAACGGGACTTCCAGAGGAGAGGCAACGACCCCGTCAATACCCGCTTTGCGGGCAAGAACTGCAAGTTTCACCACTATTTCCGGAACGGGAGACGCGATCCCCACATCCCGGAGGGTCTCAGTGGTGGATGATGTAAGGATTGTCACCGCCAAGATTGCCGGCCGGTCTTTGCCGGGAAATTCCCTGTGCAGGCGTTCCACCGTCCGTGACATCATCTCGTATCCGCCCAGGGCATGCAGGTTAAACAGCTTCACCTTGAGCCGGGCCGCTTCGATCGATGCGGAAGCAACTGTATTGGGGATGTCGTGGTATTTCAGATCGAGGAAGACTTCAGCGCCGAAACCCTCGATCATGCGAACCACATCGGGACCATACGCCGTAAAGAGCTGTTTCCCCACCTTGAACATTCCTACATGCCCTTTGAGAAGGGATACCCAGCGTTTCGCCGAGTCAAAATTGTCGACGTCCAGGGCGAAAATCACCCTCGAACGCGCTTTATCTCTTGTCATAGAAATCCTCAGTGGTGAAACCGGTTACACTGGTTTCAGTGCTTGATCAACAATTTCCTTCACCTTTGCTACAGCTTCAGCCACAGGCAGCAGCAACACTTCGCCGGTACCTCTGATCTTGAGTTCCACGTTGCCTTCCGCAAGGTTTTTGCTGCCGACGACAATTCTGAGAGGAATACCGATCAGATCTGCATCCTTGAATTTGAAACCGGGACGCTCGTCGCGGTCGTCAAGAAGCACCTCGACCCCCGCGGTCGCAAACTGCTCATAGATAGCTTCGGATGCAACTCTTACCTGCTCTTCCTTCATATTCAGCGCGGAAATGATGCAATGGAACGGAGCGATGGGCAGCGGGAAGATAATACCGTTTTCGTCGTGATTCTGCTCGATGCATGCAGCTACTGTTCGGCCGATGCCGATGCCGTAGCATCCCATGAAAACTATCTGCTCTTTGCCGTCGGCATCGAGATAGGTTGCCTTGAGTGCCTTGGAATATTTGGTGCCTAGCTTGAATACATGGCCGACCTCGATGCCCCGCCACATCTCGAGAATTCCCGCATCGCACCGCGGGCACTGGTCACCGTGCACCACATTGCGGATATCGGCAAAGCGTGTTGCGGTGAAATCCCTGTCGATGTTGACGTTCTTCAAGTGCAGATCTTTTGCATTGCCGCCGGTCACGAAGTTTCTCATGCCTTGCACCGCAAGATCAGCGACAATCCTGATCGAGAGCCCCACCGGACCGGCAAAGCCGACCGGAGCACCCGTTAGTTTTGCTACCACCTCATCGCCGGCCATTTCAAGGTCGGTGCAGTCGAGCAGGTTTTTAAGCTTGATTTCGTTAAGATCGTGATCGCCTCGCAACAGGGCTAAGACCGGCTCATTGTCAGCCATGAGGATGAGGGTCTTCACTACGGAACTTGCTTGAACACCGAGGAAGTCCGATACCTCCTCTATGGTCCGCTTGTCCGGGGTTGCGACTCGCTCCAGTGGGCGAGGGTCGGCATGCTCCGTCGAGACGGTCCGTGACTCGGCCTTTTCGACATTGGCCGCGTACTCGCAGCACGAGCAAGATACGATTGCGTCCTCCCCGGAATCGGCAAGCACCATGAACTCATGGGAGGATGAACCGCCGATGGAGCCTGTATCTGCCTCTACTGCCCGGAAATTAAGGCCACAACGTTCGAAAATGCGCCGATAGGCACGATACATCTTTTCGTAGGAAAGATCCGCCGCTTTTTCATCAACGTCGAATGAATACGCGTCCTTCATGATGAATTCACGGCCGCGCATCAGGCCGAACCTGGGCCTGATCTCATCGCGGAACTTGGCCTGGATCTGGTAGAGATTGACCGGCATTTGCCGATAGCTCTTTATTTCACGGCGTACAAGGTCGGTAACGATTTCCTCATGGGTTGGGCCGAGGCAGAATTCCGCGTCCTTGCGATCCTTGAAACGGAGCAGCTCCTTGCCGTACATCTCCCATCGTCCCGATTCCTGCCACAGTTCAGCCGGCAACACGCCCGGCATGAGGATCTCGATGGCTCCGGCCCGGTTCATCTCCTCGCGGACAATGTTCTCGACCTTGCGGATTGAACGGAGGCCCAGGGGGAGGTAGTTGTATATGCCGGCAGCCAGCTTTCTGATCATGCCGGCGCGCAGCATCAGTTTATGGGATATAACCTCCGCATCGGCGGGGGTTTCCTTTACCGTTGGGATGAAGTAGTGCGAATATCGCATGATGAATTCCTTTATTATCTTATGTTACGGTAGATTTGCCATCTTTTCCACCTCCGCCACCAGGGCGTCGGCCAGTTCCTTTTCGGGGACTTTGCGCACGATTTCACCGCGCCGGAACAGCAGCCCTTCGCCCTTGCCGCCGGCAATGCCCACGTCGGCTTCCCGTGCCTCTCCCGGACCGTTTACCACGCAGCCCTAAGGGGAGCCCTGACGGATTGCAGGCGCTTCTCGACGCTGACCGCCAGCTTTATCAGGTCGATTTGGCAGCGGCCGCAGGTGGGGCAGGATACCAGGTTGATTCCATGGGTCCGCAACCGGAGGGCTTTCAGTATCTCGAAGGCGACACGCACCTCGTCGACCGGGTCTCCGGTCAGGGAGACTCTCATTGTGTCTCCGATCCCCTCGGAGAGGAGAATTCCCAGTCCCACGGACGATTTGATGGTGCCGGAGAAGGTGGTACCCGCTTCTGTGATCCCGATGTGAAGCGGGTAATCGACCGTATCTGACAGCAGCCTGTACGCCGCGACAGTTTTGTTCACATCCGAAGCCTTGAGGGATATCTTGATCCGGTCATATCCCAGCAGCTCTTTCTCCAGTGACCCGGCATTGACTCCGATGCGGATCGGAATGCTACGCTCGGTAGCGGCTCTCACCACCTCGGCCACCTTCCATTTTTCCCCGATGTTCCCGGGATTGATACGAAGCCCGTCCACACCTTTTTCAATTGCCTTGAGCGCCAGTTTGTAGTCAAAATGTATATCGGCAATCAGCGGAATGGGGCATCCGGCTTTTATGGGGCCGAGGGCTTCGGCCGCAGCCATGTCGAGCACGGCGCAGCGCACAATTTCGCACCCCGCTTCGGCAAGCCCTCTGATTTGTTCCACCGTAGCGACTTTGTCCCGGGTGTCGGTATTGCACATGGACTGTACCGAGCATGGTGCTCCACCGCCGATTGAAACTCCGCCCACCTGAATCTGTCTCGTCGTTTTTTTCATAACGCGCTATAGTAGCGGATTCGTGCATATAAATCAAGGTGGGTTTGGCGTTGTGAGGCGATAAGTTCGCTGCCGTATTGCTCCATTCAAAGATAGATTGACAAACCCGGTGTATTCCTATTAAGTAAAAGCCATGAAATCCAGAACCGATACCCAAAAAATGAAGACAAAAATACTTGAGAAGAAGAAATCCTTTTCAGTCGGACAGGTCATTGACTGTCCAATTGAATCGCTGAATAACGAGGGATACGGGGTCAGCCTGGTTGAAGGGATTGCCGTCCTGGTGCGAGGTGCATTTCCCGGTGAACTGGTGCGTGCGAAACTGACATTTGCCGGGCGCCGGGAATGCTTTGCCGAGATGGTCAAGGTGCTGCGAAGGTCCCCCCTGCGTCTGGCAAAAGCGTCCTGCGGCAATAGTCCTGCCTGTGACGGGTGTCCCCTGATACGGATGAATTATCAGGGGCAGCTCGACTGGAAAAGCCAAATGGTGGAAGAATTCATCCGTCACTACCCGTCTCTCGCGTCAGCCTCGGTTCATCCTGTCATTCCTTCGGCGAAACCTCTCGGATATCGCAATTCGGCAAAACTGGTCATTGCCGGGAAATTCGCCGAACCGCGTATCGGTATGTATCGCACCGGAAGTCATGAGGTTGTCGATACGGGTGATTGCCCTCTCCACCATCCGCTGGTGAACAGGGTAGTGAAAGCGGTGAAAGAGGGGATCCGCAAGGGCAGGGTGCCTGTCTACAGCCAAAGAACCGGTTCCGGCATT
>JAGFXO010000158.1 GCA_017861285.1 Geobacteraceae bacterium
GAAAAACGGGGTGGACGCCCCCCCGGGAATACACGCCTTGAATTTCTTTCCCGGAGCCATCCCCCCACAGGGGCCCTCGATCATTTCGCCCAGTGTCGTCCCGAGGGGAAGTTCAACGCACACAGCATTCCGGACATGGCCACTAAAACAGAACAGCTTGTTTCCCGCGGCTTCGGGGATTTTCGCCAACCCCTTGAACCACTCCGCTCCGTTGCGCACGATTGACGGTATGTTCGACAGCGTTTCGACGTTGTTGACCACCGTCGGCCCCTCCCACAATCCCTTGATTGCCGGAAAGGGTGGCTTGCTCCGCGGGTTGGCCCGCTTCCCCTCCAGCGCGTTCATCAGCGCGGTTTCCTCGCCACAGATATAGCGGCCGGCGGAAACATGCAGGTCGATCTCCAGGGAAAAACCGCTATTCAGGATATTCCCGCCCAGCAATCCGGCCTGCCTCGCTTCCGCAAGGGCCTGGAGAATATTCCGGGCAGGGACCTCGTATCCCCGCCGGATGAAGATAAAGGCGTGCTCGACACCCAGCACATATCCGGCAAGTATCATCCCTTCAACCAGCAACCAGGGATTATGTTCCAGCAGCACCCGGTCCTTATAGGTTCCCGGCTCCATCTCGTCGCAGTTGCAGATCAGGTAGCGGGGGGCCAGATTCCGGGGGACGAATGACCATTTCTTGCCGGTAGGGAATCCGGCGCCTCCCCTTCCCCGCAGCGCCGAGTCGATAACCGTCTGCTGGACATCTTCGGGGGACATGCCTCCCAAGGCCTTCCGCAGCGCCTCGAATCCACCCTCGGAGCAATATTCCGCAAAGGTCACCGGTCGGCCGGGCTTGTTATGTCTGAACAGGACATGTTCCATAGAATAAAGTCAGGCACGGGGCAAAAGGTTAAATATCCAATTCGAGGGGTTATCGATAAGTTAATCGTACGATTTTACCTGAATTTTTAAAGTTCAGATTCCCCAGCCTGCGCCCTTACTTAAAAGTTTTCACTATATAATCGGCTATCGCCTTGGCTTCTTTGTCGGATATCGTCTTCTGGTCAAACTTGGTCATGCCCGGTCCGGGCTTCCTCATGGTTTTTATGATGTCCTGTGCGGTTTTGATGTTATTGGCCGCGAGCGCTTTTTTGCCCAGGGGCTTTTTGGGGTTGATGATATTACCGCCGTTCGGGTGGCACACGGCGCAATGCTTATTGAACAGTTCCTTCCCTTTGCCTACGTCAGCCTTTTTCTGCAGAGCATGGCCGGCAGTCGCAAAGGCGACCATGGAGAACGTTGCAACGGCAGCCGAAATCAGTCTTTTCATAATCCTTCCTCCTGTGCTTTTTTCTTCTCTTTTTCCAGAATCTCATCCACCCTCTCCGGGGTAAGCCTGCCGTACAAGGCATCACCGACCATCATGGTCGGCCCCTCCCCGCAGTTCCCGAGACAGGCGCACGGTATCAGGGTATACATCCCGTCTTCCGTGGTGCCTCCCGGCTCGACCCCGAGACGCATCCGCAGGTGCGACAGAATCTCGTCACACCCCACGCTCCAGCAGGAAATGGAATCGCAGACATGAATTACCCTTTTCCCGACCGGCCTCCTATAGATCATTTCGTAAAAGGTAGCCAACTCCTCCACCTGGAGCGGAGACAGCCCGATGATTTCCGCCACCTCGTCAACAGCCTCGTCGGAAAGCCATCCGTAATGTTTTTGCAGTTCCTTCATCACATCGACAGCGGCTTCACGGGGCGTTACCGACGAAGCAACCTTGGCAAGCAATTCATCTTTCAGCGATTCAGGGATCATCCGGTCAAACCCTCTTATCTATCGAGATCAGCCAGCACAAAATCTATAGATCCCAGTATCGCCAGCATATCCGCCAGCAGCCATCCCCTGCTGAGAAGGGGCAATGCCTGGACATGGGGAAAACTGGGTGTCCTGATCCTCATCCGGTAAGGAATATTGAGACCGTCGGAAACCACGAAATACCCTGTCTCCCCTTTCGGCGCCTCGATGGAAGCGTAGCATTCCCCACGGGGCGGAGTCATGCCCCGCGAGGCGTTGATGAAATGATGGATCAGCGACTCTATGTCTTGCAGCGTATCGCTTTTCCGCGGCAGCACATAGCGGTAATCATCCGTTATCCATCGTCCGCCCGGCATATCCTTCATTGCCTGCCGCACGATGGAGAGCGACTGCCTCATTTCTTCCATGCGAACCAGGTAGCGCGCATGGCAGTCCCCCCCTTCGGCAACCGCCACATCGAAAGTAAAGGCATCGTACCCGCTGTAGGGAATCTTTTTCCTCAGGTCCCAGTCAAAACCGCACGCCCTCAGGTTCGGGCCGGATATCCCCCAGTCGATGGCCTCTTCCCGGGAAATCTTTCCAACCCCCAGGAGCCGTGCCTTGAAGATAGGGTTTCCATTGAGCAGGTCTTCATATTCCCTGAGACGACGCGGAAACCATTGCAGGAATTCCACCACCTTTTCCTGCCACCCCTCCGGCAGGTCGTCCGCCACTCCGCCGATTCTGAACCAGGCAGGGTGCATTCTGCCGCCGGTTATCATCTCGACGATGTCGAATATCTTTTCCCTGTCGGTAAAGGTATAGAAAACAGGGGTCATGGCGCCGATATCGGCGGCAAAGGTGCCGAGCCAGACAAGGTGGCTGGCGATGCGGAACAGTTCCGCCAGCATCACCCTGATATGGACAGCACGATCAGGGACCTTGATGCCGCACAGACGCTCTACCGAATTCACGTACGCAAGATTGTTCTGCACTCCGGCCAGGTAGTCGATCCTGTCGGTATAGGGGAGAAACTGGTGCCACGACTGGCGTTCACCGATTTTTTCCGCTCCGCGGTGATGGTAGCCGATGTCGGTATCCACATCGACGACCTCCTCGCCGTCGAGTTTCAGGATCACCCGCAGAATGCCGTGGGTTCCGGGATGCTGCGGACCGAGGTTGAGGATAAGGGTTTCCTCATCAACGCGTTCGAAGAATTCGGACGCGTCGAGCGGGCCATGACGCCGGGCATCCTCCACCGTGTAGGGAGGCATTTCCGTGGCCCGGAAGGGGTGACTCTTGCGCAGGGGATGTCCCTCCCAGTCATGGGGCATCAGGATGCGGCGCAGACCGGAATGGCCGCTGAAGCGAATGCCGAACATGTCGAACACCTCCCTTTCATACCAGGCGGCGGCAGGCCATACGTTCGTCACTGTCGGCAGGTGGGGGAGATCCCCGGTGAGTTCGGTCTTGATTCGGAGGTGCCCCGGCATGTCAAAGGAAAGGAGATGGTAGTACACGGTAAAATCGCCGTACCCGGCTCTTTCACGGCGGCACGACTCGTCTACGGCGGTTATATCTTCAAGCCTCTTGAAGGATAGTTCCGGCCGGTTTTTCAGATAGGCCAGTACATCCGGGACAAGGCCGGCAGGGACCCGATAGGTCGGCATGTCGCCTGCCGTCGGGTCTGAGGCCACCTCCCCGCCGAAAACCGCTTCGAGTTCTCCATCAAGGCCGAAAGCCGGAAAGGGGTGCCTTGGAGCAGGCGGCCGCCACATCTCATCGGAGCGCGGCATCCAGAAATCCGGATGGGCAACCGAGGTCCCCCGGGCCTGTATACCTTCCATCCCCGGTCCCCGGGTATCACGTGACTTGGTTTCCCCGTCGACAAGAACGGGGGAACTTGTGCCTTGTATTCCCCCCGGAATGTGAAGCACCGAGCGCGCCGGACGCTCTTCGCGCCTGATTTTTTCCTGAAGCATGATGAGGCCCTGCAGGAACGCTTCCGGACGGGGCGGGCAGCCCGGGACATAAACGTCCACAGGCAGGATCTGGTTCACCCCCTGGACAACGCTGTACACGTCATACATACCGCCTGAATTGGCGCAGCTGCCCATGGACATGACCCATCTGGGTTCCGCCATCTGCTCATACAGCCTCAGAACACAGGGGGCCATCTTTTTGAAGACCGTTCCGGCAATCACCATCAGGTCTGCCTCACGGGGAGAACCGCGCAGCACCTCCGCTCCGAACCGGGAAATGTCATAGCGGGACGTGAATGAAGTCATCATCTCGACGAAGCAGCAGGAAAGGCCGAAGAACATCGGCCAGAGGGAATTGGCCCGCCCCCAGTTGATGAGATCGTCGAGGCGGGTCAACAGTATATTTTGCGGAATATCATTCTCCAAGGCATAACCCTCGTTCATCCATGGGAAATCGACGTTACCCCGCGCCGGGAAGGCCCCCAGTCCAGCCCCCCTTTTTTCCAGAGCCAGCAAAGCCCCAGCAGAAGCACCAGTATGAATACGGTAATATGGAAAAGACCGGTGATTCCGAGAAGATCCCAGGCAACTGCCCAGAGGAAGATGAATACCGCCTCCACATCAAATACGATAAAAAAGATGGCGACCAGATAAAAAGGAACCGGAAAGGCAAGACGTGCCGATCCGGTCGGTTGTACACCCGATTCATAGGCCGCCTCTTTGACGGCCCCCCTTCTCTTTTCCCCAAGCCACCAGCCCAGAAACAGCAGGCAGCCAACAAGACCGACCGCCATTGCCGTATACAGGGCAAGGGGGAGCAATTCCAGCAGAAAGGATGAATTTACTGCCTCCATATGATTTCCACCCGTCATATGCGTGTATCCTGCTTACCAAACCGGGT
>JAGFXO010000063.1 GCA_017861285.1 Geobacteraceae bacterium
CCTTTAGCTGTAGCAACACCTACACGCAGGCCGGTGAAAGAGCCTGGTCCCAGAGCTATGCCGATACCATCGACACATTGAATCGCAAGCCCCGCATCCCGCAGGATACTATCCGCGGCAGACAGAAGCTGCCCGGAAAGAGTCCGGTCCGTATCAAGAAGGTATTCACCGATAATCCTCGACCCGTCAGTCAGCGCGACACTGCAGGTAGTTGTGGAAGTATCTATGGTTAATAATTTCGGGGCTGAAGACATCTTACCCCTGCCCGACAACGTATCGTACGATATCGTTGTAAAAAGCGAGCACCATGAGACCGATCAACAGAACCAGGCCAACCTGCTGGGCAAGCTCACGTGTCTTCATGCCCACAGGCTTTCTGAACAGCAATTCCCACGCATAGAAAACAAGATGACCGCCGTCCAGAACAGGTATGGGAAGAAGGTTCAGCACCCCGAGATTGATACTCAGCAGAGCCATGAAAGCCATAAAATTGGCTACACCCTCTTGAGCCTGCTGTCCCGCCATTTTTGCAATCATGATCGGTCCGCCGATCGTATCCAGAGGTATTGCACGGCTGGCAATTTTGCCGAGAGCGACTATCGTGAGCTTAACGACATTCCAGGTTTGCTCGCTTCCCCTCACCACCGATTCCACCGGGCCGAACCGTTCGACAACAAAATCGCCGGAGGCGGCAATTCCTATTATGGGTGATGTTACCGTATCACCCAGCAGATTCTTTTGTGATGAGACTTGCGGAACCACGCGTATCGCGAAGGTTTCGCCGTTTCGCTTCACTTTCAGGTCGAGTGGTTTTCCGCCACTCTCGATTATCGATTTGGAAAGATCACCCCATTTCGAAACCGGCTGGCCGTTTACCGCGACCACGATGTCATTGGCCTTGAGACCGGCGCGGGCTGCGGGCATGTCTTTCACCACTTCGCCAATTTTAGACGTAGTGAAAGGGACACCCATCATGAAAATCGAGATAAAAGCAAGATATGCAAAAACCAGATTAAAAAGCGGACCGGCAAAAACGATCATCATCCTCTGCAAAGGCGGTTTCGCGAGAAAGGAGCGGGACCGGTCCTCTTCGGAAAGGTCCTCCTCTCCGGCTTCGCCCACCATTTTAACATACCCGCCAAGAGGAAAGGCCGACAGAAGGTATTCGGTTTCTCCGATTTTTTTCCCAAACACCTTGGGGCCGAAACCAAGGGAAAATTTCTCGACACCGACCTTGAAGATCTTGGCGAAAATGAAATGACCCAGTTCATGGACGAAAATCAGAATACCCAGAACAATAATTGCTGAAACGAGACTTATCATGTATATCCTCTGCCTGTTATGGACAAAAACCTGTTTGACTGCAAGATTGCAAGACGTACCAATACATTCTATTTTCCCCCGCCGATCAATCCCCTCGTTTTTTCACGGCTCCATTTGTCTGCATGCAGCACTTCTTCAATGGAATTAAGGGAATGGGGCTGATGGGAGTCCATCGTTTTTTCAATATAGGCTACGATTTCTGTAAATTTGATCTTCCCGGTGAGAAAAGCCTCGACAGCAACCTCGTTCGCCGCATTCATGACCGCGGGCAGGCTTTCGCCACCCGTCATGGATCGGTATGCAAGCCGAAGCGCAGGGAAACGATCGTAATCGGGCTTCAGGAAAGTCAGCGTATTCATGTCCGTCAGATCAAGGGGTTTCACTCCCGTGGCAACCCTTTCGGGATAGGTGAGCGCATACGCGATCGGGGCTTTCATATCCGGAACCCCCAGTTGTGCAATAACGCACCCGTCGATATATTCCACCATTGAATGGATGATACTTTGCGGATGAATTACCACATCGATACGATCAGGCGGCATGCCGAACAGCCACTTTGCCTCGATAATCTCCAGCCCTTTATTCATCATGGTAGCCGAATCAATGGTAATCTTCTGCCCCATGCTCCAGTTGGGATGAGACAAGGCATCACTGACGGCAACGCCGGAAAGCTTGTCGAGAGGATAATCCAGGAAGGGACCGCCCGAAGCCGTAAGGATGATCCGCCTCACATTTTCGTATTTATGCCCCTGCAAGGACTGGAATACAGCGCTGTGCTCGCTGTCGACGGGATAAAGTTCCACGCCGTGCCGCTTCACGAGATCCATCACGAGATGACCCGCCGCCACCAGTGTTTCCTTGTTGGCCAGGGCGATATCTTTCCCCGCCTTTATGGCGGCAACTGTCGGCACCAGTCCGGCGGAACCGACTATGGCGGCAACCACCATGGATGCGTCGTTTGCGGAAGCGGCGGTTATCAGGCCCTCCACCCCGTGAAAAATTTCGGGTTTCTTCAACCCCAGCATTTTCCGCAGCTTTTTTGCCGATTCTTCGGTAATGACCGCAACCATCTTGGGAGAAAACTGCTCTATCTGCTTTTTCAGAAGATCCAGATTATTGCCCGCGGTAAGAGCGACCACCTCGAATTTGTCGGGATGTGCTGCGGCAATTTCAAGGGTGCTGACGCCTATCGAACCTGTAGAACCTAATATTGCAAGTTTTTTCATACCCTCCCCACTTTAAGGGAAATACGTTTCCATATGCGGGTTCTTGCTGCCAATCCCGCAGTCAGTCATATCAGGCCGGTGAAAACACGAAACTGGCATAGAAAAATGCCGCGGGGGCTGCAAAAAGTATACTGTCAAGCCGGTCGAGTATACCTCCATGGCCGGGGATGAGCTTTCCCGAATCCTTCACGCCAAAGCTTCTTTTCAGCATGGATTCAAAAAGGTCTCCGAGTTGCCCAAGGCAGCCAAGCAGAAGGGCAACTGCGAAACAGTCAAAAACGGACAACTCGGGGAAAAAGGTCCCCCGGGCAATGAACGCCCCGAGAATGCTGCCCGCCAATCCACCCAGAGAGCCCTCGACGCTTTTGTTCGGGCTTACAACCGGATACAATTTCCTTTTTCCAATCGTACTCCCGGTATAATAAGCCGCGGTATCCCCTGACATGACAATAACAAGCAGCAGAAAGATCCACTCGATCCCGAAAGGCAATCCCCTGACAAGCCCCAGGTGGCTCAAGAGCAGCGGGATGTAGAGCACACCGAGAAACACGAGGGCAACCTCGCCGGCAGACTGCCTGATATCCCTGATTCTGAAGAGCGAAACCAGGGAAAATCCGAGTACCGCCAGGGTAATTGCGAGCAGCAGCCAGGTAAAATCGTTTGTCCAGACAGCGAGGCATACCGGAACCCCGGAAATGATCACCAGTGCCGATTCGAATTTCTTCCCCGGCAATGCCATCTCGCAGAACTCATAAAGCCCGAGCAGCGAAAGGACGATTATCAGGAAGGAAAACTGTACGGCGGTCCCCTTGAGGATAAACAATATGAGAAGAGGCAAGACAACAATGCCCGTGAGTAGCCTTTTGATTTTCAGCTCCTGTTCCGCAATTGACCGCTTGTCAGGCCATAGCGTCTTTCCCTCGCCTGAAAACTGCCCAAGGCTTTGTAAAACTCGTCTTTCCCGAAATCAGGCCAGTTTACTTCCGTAAAATACAGTTCCGCGTACGCCAGCTGCCATAAAAGGAAATTGCTGATCCTCATTTCACCGCTGGTTCTTATAAGAAAATCGGGGTCCGGAAGTCCGTACGTGTAAAGATACGTTGTGAAAATTTTTTCGTCCACGGTTTCACTGGAGATTCTTCCCGCGGCAATATCCTCGGCAAGCCTTTTGACCGCCGTCAGGATCTCCTGCCGTGATCCGTAGGAGAGAGCAAGTGTCAGGACCATACCCGTGTTTTCGGCGGTTCTGGCAGCAGCCGATTGTACCGCATCACCGACATCGGCCGGCAGTTCCCGCAGATCTCCAATAACGTTGAAACGTATATTGTTTTTCATCAGACGGGGAGTTTCCATGGCGATGTATTTTTTCAGCAGCGCCATCAGCGATTTGACTTCGCTCCTGGGCCTCAGCCAGTTTTCAGCGGAAAAGGCAAACAGGGTAAGATAGCGGATTCCAATCAGGGAGCTTTCCTCGACTATCGAACGAACCGTTTCCACGCCCTTCTGATGGCCGATTATCCTTTTCAGCATGCGTTCCTGAGCCCATCGGCCATTTCCATCCATAATAATGGCAAGATGGTTGGGAAGTTTTTCTCTGTCCAATTCGAGCATGAGAATCCTGAAATAAAAAATCCCCTACAAGAGGGGTTGGAACGAATTAAATCATATCAGAATAAATATCGCAAGTCAAAAAGCGTTGAGGAAAGCCGATCAGACCTCCATTACTTCCTTTTCCTTGAGGGCAAGAACTTCGTCAATTTTAGAGACAAAACTGTTTGTTACGTCCTGAACTTCCTTCTCCGCCCTTTTCAGGTCATCTTCAGATATTTTTTTATCTTTTTCCAGTTTTTTCAACTCATCGTTGCCATCACGGCGTATATTCCGCATGGCGATTTTGGCATCCTCGGCCATCTTTCTCAGCATTTTGACGATCTCTTTGCGGCGCTCCTCGGTCAAAGGAGGCATGGAAAGGCGAATGACCTTGCCGTCATTTGTCGGGGTCAGCCCGATATTCGCATTTAAAATGGCTTTCTCTATAACCGGGATCAATTTTACTTCCCAGGGCTGTATGATCATGACCCTCGCTTCGGGAATACTCAGTGAGGCAACCTGATTCAGAGGAGTCGGCACATCGTAATAGGTAACTTTTATGTCATCCAGAAGCGCCGTCGTTGCCCGTCCGGTCCTGACTTTCTGATACTCCTTGCGGAGAGACTCCACAGATTTATCCATATTTGTCTTCATGGAAGCGATCACGCTTTTAGTCATTGCTGTCTCCTTTGACAATAGTACCGATTTCTTCTCCAAAAACGACCTTTTTAATATTACCGGGGGTCTTTATGTTAAAGATTATTATGGGCAGATTATTGTCCATACAGAGAGATGTCGCCGTAGCATCCATCACCTGCAATCCCTTCTTGAGAACATCTATATAGCTCAGACGGGAGAACTTGGAAGCGCTCGGATCCTTCACGGGATCGGCTGAATAAACGCCATCTACCTTGGTACCCTTCAAAATTACATCGGCCGCGATTTCCATGGCCCTCAAACTGGCTGCCGTATCGGTGGTAAAATACGGATTTCCGGTACCAGCGCCAAGAATGATTACCCTGCCTTTCTCGAGATGCCTGATGGCACGCCGGCGGATATACGGTTCCGCGACCTCCCTCATTTCGATCGCCGACTGCACGCGCGTATCGACGCCGATCTTTTCCAGGGCATCCTGCATGGCAAGGGAGTTTATCATTGTGGCAAGCATTCCCATATAGTCGGCGCTCGCCCTGTCCATCCCCTTCGATGAAGCGGCCAAGCCTCTGAAGATATTCCCTCCACCTATCACGAGGGCCACCTGGGTTCCGGACTCGACAACTTCCTTGATCTCAGCCGCTATTGAAGTTATCGTCGTGGGGTCTATGCCGAATTTCTGGTCGCCGGCAAGAGCTTCGCCGGACAACTTCAGCAATATTCTTCTGTAAACAGGTCTGTCCATTCCTTGATCACCTTGGTACGCTTTTTTGTATATACGGTCGCCAAGCGCAAAAAAAGCCGGCCATTTTCATGACCGGCTATTTTTCACATTATTTCCCGGCAGCGGCGGCAACTTCAGCGGCAAAATCGCTTTCCTTTTTCTCAAGCCCTTCACCGAGCGCAAACCTGGTAAAGCGCCGTATGGACATGTTCTCGCCAATTGAAGCTATGGTTTCGTTCAGATAAGTCTGGACCGTCTTGTCAGAATCTTTCACATACTGCTGCTCCAGGAGACAGATTTCAGCATAAAATTTGCTGATCTGCCCTTCGACAATTTTTTCGATGATGTTATCGGGCTTTCCCGTCTCTTTCGCTTTGGCCCGATAAATGTCTTTTTCCCTTTCGAGAAGTTCCGCGGGAACTTCTTCACGTCGCACGAACTGCGGTGAAGCAGCAGCGATATGCATGGCAATATCTTTCACGAAGGATTGAAAGTTTTCGTTCTTGGCCACGAAATCGGTTTCGCAGTTCACTTCCACGAGCACACCGATTTTCCCGCCGGCATGAATGTAGGAACCAACCGCGCCTTCGGAGGCAATGCGCCCCGCTTTCTTCGCAGCTGCGGCGAGGCCCTTCTTCCTCAAGTAGTCAACCGCCTTTTCCTGATCCCCACCCGTTTCAGCCAGGGCCTTCTTGCAATCCATAAGGCCAGCACCGGTGGCCTTCCTCAATTCATTAACCTGAGCAGCTGTAATACTCACTGTATCCTCCAAATACCTGCCGGCGAAGCACGCCGGACCGATTTTTTGCTAGCAATAACTTGCAGAAACATTCAAAAAAAAAATCCTCCCTCCCCCTTGACGGGGGAGGGTTGGGGGATATTTTACGCTTCTCCCTGCTCGACGACTTCAACAGCTTCGGTCTGGGCAGCAGCTTCAGTATCTACAGCCGCCTCGTCCATGCTTTCACCTTCACTCTCGGTCTGGAGTTCTATCTCCCTGGCCTGCGCCCCTTCGCCTACCGCCTCCGCTATCTTGCCGGACAGCAGGCGTATGGCCCTAATGGCATCATCATTTCCCGGGATCAGATAATCTATCGGGTCCGGGTCACAGTTCGTGTCAACAACCGCAACGACGGGGATCCCCAGCTTTTTCGCCTCGCAGACTGCAATCGCTTCGTTTTTCGGATCAACGACAAACAACACCCCGGGAAGCTTGTTCATGCCCTTGATGCCGCCCAGCGTCTTCTCCAGTTTCTGGCGCTGTTTTTCCAGGCTCAGTATTTCCTTTTTCGTGTATGCTTCCACGGAGCCGTCCTCAAACATGGCATCCAGTTTTTTGAGCCGGTCGATACTCTGCTTCACGGTGGAAAAATTGGTAAGCATCCCGCCAAGCCAGCGCTGGTTAACATAAAACATATTGCACCGCTGCGCCTCTTCAGCGATAGAATCCTGTGCCTGCTTCTTGGTTCCGACAAAAAGTACGGTTTCCCCCGACTGAACGGCATCCCTTACGAAACTGTACGCATTCTTGAAGAGTCGTACCGTTTTCTGCAGATCGATAATGTAGATTCCGTTCCTTGCCCCGAAAATAAACGGTTTCATCTTCGGATTCCATCTTTTGGTCTGATGGCCGAAGTGTACACCGGCCTCCAGCAGTTCCTTCATGGTAATGTTCGACATCTTTCTCTCCTTTTGGTTTTCCCTCCGCCTCCATAACCCCCTCCTGGAATCCTCGAACAAAAGGACCACCACCGGGAGGGAAAAGGGGCGTGTGAATTTGAACAGCGTTTCTATATACCACGGAGAGTTGTTTTGCGCAAGGATATTTTCCACCGGGGAGAAACCACCGTAACAGAAAAACGACACTATTTCAGAACGTTAACCTCGGCTATTTACATACCTATCCCGGTAATGTATCATTCGTACCGGCATGAAGAAGATAATCAATACCTACATATTCAAAGAGATAACCGTTCCCTTCATCCTCGGATTCACGGTTTTCAGCTTCGTACTGCTGATGGGGAGGATGTTGAATCTTGCGGAAATGGTCATTGCCAAGGGCATACCAGTATCCGATATCCTGAGACTTATAGTATATATGTTCCCCTCTTTCTGCGTCGTAACAATTCCCATGTCCTTTCTGCTTGCCCTGCTGCTTGCTTTCGGAAGGCTTTCCTCCGACTCGGAGATAACCGTCATGAAATCATGCGGCATAAGTCTCTACGGAATGCTTCCACCCGTCATGACCTTTGCATGCATCGTATTTGTCATATCGTTACTGACTACGGTCTACGCACTTCCCTGGGGCAACACCTCCTTCAAACTTTTCCTGTATGACGTCATCAAGGCCAGGATTACCCTCAACCTCAAGGAAAAAGTCTTCAACGACAACTTCCCCGGTATGGTTCTGTATGTGGACGAATACAACAACAAGAGGCATTCCATTTCAGATGTCATCATCTATGACGAAAGAAATCCCGACGAAACGGCCACCATATTCGCGAAAAACGGGGCTATCGCCACCGACCCTCAGAAGATGGAAATCCGGCTCAACCTGAGAGACGGCAGCATACACCGGAGTTCGGGCATATCGGATTACCGCATGATAGAATTTTCCAACTACGACCTGAGCATTAACCTGAGCCAGTCATCACCGGGAGTTAATACAAGCGAAGAGGATATGTCGTTCGCAGAACTGAGAAAAAATATCCGGGGCGAAGCATTGGACGACAGAACCAGGGCCAAAATGCTGCTGGAGTTTCACTACAGGTTATCGCTTCCTTTCGCCTGCTTTATTTTTGCTTTGGTCGGTGTCCCGCTGGGAATAAAAAACCAGCGTTCCGGGAAAGCAGCCGGTTTCTCCGTCAGCATATTCGCCATCCTGCTGCAGTATGTCCTGTTTTCAATAGGGAAAACCCTGGGCCAGAAGGGGGTGATTCCCCCGTTCGCCGCCATGTGGCTGCCAAATTTCATTTTTCTCTGCATCGGGCTATATCTTTTCAAGAGAACGGCGGATGAGCGCAGTATCCCCATTCTGGACGCAATCCCCCTGATTGCCGGATGGTTGCGAAGCAAAGCCAGTTCACGGACGGATGCCTCATGAAAATACTGAACCGCTATATTGCGGCAACCTATTTCAAGATGCTCGGACTATGTCTTTCGTCATTTGTCACCATCTATCTGGTCATTGATTTTCTGGAAAAGATCAATCGCTTCACCCGTGCGCACGGAAAGCTTCACCATATTCTGCTTTTTTTTCTCTTCAAGATCCCGGAAATTGTCTCGCAGGTAATGCCCCTCGGCGCCCTCATGGCTACCCTTCTCACCCTCGGCGCCCTGTCGCGAAACAGTGAAATTATCGCCATGCGCGGCTGCGGCATCAGTTTGCGCAAGATAACGGCGCCAATACTGGTCATTGCTTTCTTCCTGAGCCTTTTTACCTTTTTCTCCAATGAAGTCATCGTTTCCAACACCTCCGAGGAGATGAAATATATCCAGTCCGTACTCATAGAAGGCAAAAGCCCGAACGCCTTTTTTCGGCAGAACAACATCTGGTACCGGGAAAAGAACCTGATCATGCTGGCAAAACTCTTCAACCCCTCCATTCAAACCCTCGAAGGGGTGACTCTCTGGCAGACAGATGAGGAGAAGCGGCCGGTAAAACGCACCGAAGCAGAAAAATGCGTGTGGGATGGCAAATCGTGGATACTGAAGGGTGTGGTAACCAGATACATAAGCAGCGGGGATATCGCAATGGCCATCAAAGAGCCCGACACGCCGGTTCCACTGGACCTGCGGCTGGACGACCTGAAAGTACTGGACAAGCATGCCGACACGATAGGATTCTTCAAACTGAAACGCTATTGCGAGAATCTGAAGAAAAGCGGGTTTGACCCGACCAGGTACGAAGCCCAGATGCATTCGAAAATCTCCCTCTCCTTCACCTCCTTCATTATGGCAGTTCTCGGCATACCGTTCGCCATCCGGAGCGGGCGGTCAAGCGGAGCGGCCTTCGGCATAGGGCTGAGCATCATCATCGGCTTCGCATTTTTTGCAACGAACGCAATGCTCCTGTCTTTCGGGCAGACCGGCGTGCTGCCGCCCCTCATCTCGGCCTGGGCGGCAAATTTCATCTTCGCGCTGACGGCAATATGGCTGACAATGACCGTGAACAATTGACAAGCGGCAGGAAAGTGATAAAGAAGTGAGAAGTGAGAAGTTCATAGTTAAAAAACAACTTAAAACCTAAAATTTAAAACCAAAAACTAGAATAACACGGAGGCCACCATGATTCTCCGGATCACGATTTTACTGTTCTCCCTCACGGCGCTGTTTGTATCCGCGTCTGCGGCAGCACCACTGAAGGTTTCCCAGGCAACCCCCGCCAAGGGGTCTGAAACGCGTCAA
This sequence comes from Geobacteraceae bacterium, assembly GCA_017861285.1. Lineage (GTDB taxonomy): Bacteria > Desulfobacterota > Desulfuromonadia > Geobacterales > Geobacteraceae > CAIWTU01. The sequence goes on from JAGFXO010000063.1 coordinate 9,925, forward strand.
TCTGCCATCGCCATTCTCAGCATCATTCCTGCCCAGGGTGAACCCGGGAGAACCGTCACCCTTTTCGGCAGCGGGTTTAGCGAAGACACTTCGGCTTTTCTCGGCAACACCCCGATCTCGGCGCGGGTACTCAGTTCAAAACAACTCTCCTTCGAGATACCCCGACTGGAACCCGGCTTGTATGCACTCTATCTGCAGCGCAAGGACGGCAGCACCAGCAAGATCTACAACTTTGCCATTCTGCCGCAAAAACCAATAGTTATTGATGTGGAACCGGACCGGATAAACGCCTGCGATTCCCCTGGACAGCGGTCAGTCCGGATCACCGGCAGGAATTTCCTGCCCATGTCCAAGGTGATGTTTGACGGCGCGGCCATAAAAAGCCGGTACGTTTCACCAGAAGAGCTTTGGTTCACCGCGCCCGACGTGCCCGCCGGTCTCCATCAGGTGCAGGTTGAGAATCCCGAAAACACCTTTTCCACGACCATAGCGCTGTTCATCGACTCCAAACCTGAGATTCTCGGCATTTCACAGGGAGGCGAGTATGTGAATACCTACAACCTGATTATCGAAGGCAGGAATTTCCACCAGAATTCGACCCTGATCGTAGATGGGAAAAGACTTTCGACCAGTGGCACCTATGGCACCGGAATGGATAGATTCACGTATGTCAGCTGCAGCCAGCTGATTTATGAGCGATACCCGTACGACAGCTCGCCGAAGAATATCCGGATCCAGGTGCTGAACCCGAATGGTGATTCAAGCCCGGTGGTGCAGATAACGGCGCCGTAACAATGGCAGGTGAGACGTGTAACGTGAGAAGTGAGAAGTGAGAAGTGAGAAGTGAGAATAGTCTATTTTGAAAAAAGGAAAATTACCATGAAGATTTTGCTTGTTGCATCGATGCTTTTTCTGACCGCCTGCTCCACGTTCATCGCAAAGCCGGAGATTACCCTCAAAGACGTGAAACTGGTAGGCGTCGGGGCGGAAGGTTTTGACCTGGACTTTTATTTTTCGGTTCGCAACCCGAACTCTTTTGACCTCAAGCTGAAGGACTACACCTACGATGTGAAAATCATGTCCCTGCTTCTGGCGCAGGGGTCCTCACAGGCAACGCAGAACTTCTACGCCAACTCCACCTCCGACCTGCTGTTGCCGGCAAAGATCCCGTACAGCGGGCTGATCGACATTCTGAAACGCCGACCGAATCCCGATGCCATCCCGTACCAGCTCCATGCCGACCTGAACATCGGCGGCGCAATCGGCACTACGAGGGTACCCATAGACAAATCAGGCACGTTCAAAGTCCCCAAGGAATACTATCCCAACAATCTCTTGAAAAAAGTCGGCGATTTTCTCAAGGGACTGGAGAAGGAAATTCCTGAAAGCTCAAAATGAAATGTATTCCGGTTCTCATGAAATTTTGAGAAAAATGGACTTACAACTTGTGCATTGAATGATCTGAAGCTACACTATTAGGGTTTAAAGTACTTACAAACTAATGAGACGAGAGGTGCTTTTGTGATTGACGAAAACATTGAGTCCCAAGCAACCAGGAATGCTCCCCAGGAACAGAAGATCGGCTCTATGCTCCTGGAAGAGAATATCATTAGCGAACAGCAACTCAATGAAGCCCTGTTGAGGCAGAAAACCAAAGGGGGGAGATTAGGCGACAACCTCATCGAACTGGGTTATTTGAGTCAAAGCCTTCTTGACAGTTTTCTGCACCGATATCCGAAGTCTCCAAAGTCTATTGCCGATACCGGACTCGAACCGTCTTTTCTCGCCGATCTTGTCCTGAAACATATTCTTTTCATGGGGGAATTCAGGCTTGCCGATGTATCCGAGAGAAT
>JAGFXO010000064.1 GCA_017861285.1 Geobacteraceae bacterium
TTCAGTTTTTCCTTAACATTCTTATGAAGAACAGCGTACTCTTTCATGCGGTGGCCGATCATGGGCGTGGCCATAGCCTGGAGTATTTCGGGGTGTACTTCTACTGGACCTGGAATAAAAAGTTTCTTGTTCATAGACGCCTCCTCTGGAGTGTTTTGTCCTGATGGTCTGCGCCGCTGCCTCGGGCCAGTACTCATCAGGCGGTACTGAAGCTAGCAGACCGGATAGGAATTGTCAAGAACCGGGGGAGTATGAATCAATATGTGCGGCCCTTTCATTGGCCGGGAATTTTGGTACTATGTACAACAGATGAACAAGCGGGGACCTGTCTTCAGGGGAGGCGCCATGATAAGAAGCAGACTGGGGTATTTTTACAACTTGTTGAGCCTGTCGGGGCTCATTCTGGCTGTTATCGGCGGCGGCTTCATGATTGTTTTCATCGCCATGGAAGCGATTACCGGTTTTGCCAGCGCATATACGGGAATTCTGGTCTATTTCGCCTTTCCCGGAATGTTGCTGGCCGGTCTGCTGCTGATACCTTTCGGCATGCTTCGGGAGAGAAAGCGGCGAAGGGTGCGGGATCGTCTGGAGATTCCGCCGTACCCGATCCTTGATTTCAACGAGCCGCCCCAGCGCCGCAAATTCATCTTTTTCGTTGTTGCCACATTGGTTTTTCTCATGATTACGGCAATAGCCGCCATTAAAGGATATGAGTATACCGAATCCGTAGCCTTCTGCGGCAGGGTCTGCCATACTGTCATGGAACCCGAATACACGGCGTGGAGCAACTCGCCCCATGCGCGGGTCAAATGCGCTGAATGCCACATAGGCCCGGGTGCCGAATGGTTCGTAAAAACGAAACTCTCAGGCCTCAGGCAGGTCTACAAGGTTTTGAGCAATACCTATCCTACACCTATCGAAACTCCGGTGGCAAACCTCCGTCCGGCCCGCGACACCTGTGAACGGTGCCATTGGCCTGAAAATTTCTATTCCGGCCGATACAAGATTTTCTATCATTTTGCTTCCGATGAAAAGAATTCGCCGCGTGAGATCAATATGCTCCTGAAAACGGGGGGAACCCCGCGCCTTCCCAACGCGAAGGGCATTCACTGGCATATCGGTACTGAAATCCATTATCAGGCGAGGGATGAGAAAAGGCAGGATATTCCTTTGATAAGGGTACGGGAGAAGGACGGGAAAATAACGGAATATATGGATTCTGAAAGGCCACTGGGGAAGAATGAAATTGCCGTGGCCAAACAGCGGCTGATGGACTGCATCGATTGCCATAACCGGCCAACACATATCTACCGGTCTCCCGGTCAGGAAATGGACGACAACTTCGTCAGCGGCCATATAGACCCTTCATTGCCGTATATAAGAAAAGTGTCGATAGAATTACTTTCAAAACCCTATAAGAGCAGGGAAGAGGCTTATGAGGCAATCGCGTCGGGCATAAAGGATTATTACATGACGAATTATCCCCAAATCGGCGTTCGGAAGGCTGATGCAATAAACCGGGGAGTTGAGGAAGTAAAGGATATCTACGCGCGGAATTTTTTCCCGAAAATGAAAACGGCATGGAACACCCATCGGGACAATATCGGCCATTTTCTGAATCCGGGCTGTTTCCGCTGTCACGACGGCAAGCACCGGTCGACGGATGGAAGGGTGATTTCCCGGGACTGCAATCTCTGCCATGAGGTCATAAACCAGAAACAGGAAAATATCCTGACGGGTACCCGAGTTACCAAATTTGTCCATCCGGTGGATATCGGGGATGAACTGGACAGGACAAACTGCAACGAATGCCATACTGCGGAGGGAAATATCTGAATTTTGTTTGCATAACACAATCAGAAGGGGCGAACACCAGGTTCGCCCCTTCAAGCACCTACCCCCCTGGCCCCATTCCGCTTGCGCATCGACAGGCCTCACGGCGCAGGCTGTCTCGGGAGGGGGATATGCTCGCTAAGTATTCAATCAGGTACTGTTCCCTGTCAGGATACTGGGGTGTTACGAGATATCACAGTTCTTCAAAATCCTGTGAAAAATCTTCTTCCTTCTCTTCATCCGGTTCGAAATCCTCGTCCATGACCTTTTCAAGAAATTTCCTGTTGTCCTGGACTATTTTCCTGATGTTTTGCGCGAGTTCTTCCAATTCGTTCTGATCCATAATGTTCATATCTATCATATTCATCTTTATGCGAAAATCTTTTTCAGACCCCTTCGGTACAATTCGTCATATTTTTTGGCCGATCTTTCCCAGGAAAAGTCGGCATTCATGCCGTTGCGCACAATTTTTTCCCACTTCTTCTTCTCGCCGTATGCTTCCAGCGCCCGCGAAATAGCTTCCCAGAATGCTTCCGGTTTATATTTGTCAAAGGTGAATCCGTTGGGTTCCTTGCGATCGTCCCGGGCATCAAAAACCGTGTCTCCCAGCCCTCCGGTCTTTCTGACGATGGGAACGGTTCCATAGCGGAGCGCGATGAGTTGGCCAAGTCCGCACGGCTCGTAATGGGACGGCATGAGGAACATGTCGCTGCCGGCATAGATCTGATTGGCAAGATGCGGCTTGAACTCCATGTTGATGGAAATGTTTCCCGGAGCGACCGCCTTGTAATCTGCCAGAAGCCTCATGTACTTTTCGTCACCAATTCCGAGGATTACCAACTGGAGTTTTTCCTTTTCAAATTTCGGGAGAAGCGGTTCGAGAAGATCGAGTCCCTTCTGTGCGGACAGCCTGGTAACCATGGCAAGTACAGGGGTATCCTTGAGGGGTTCGAGTCCAAGCATTTTCTGCAATTTCTTCTTGTTTGCGGCCTTTCCACTCAGGGTTGTAGAGGTGTAATTCCTGAAAATCTCGGTGTCGGTTGCCGGATCCCAGACCGAATGATCGATCCCGTTTATAATGCCGTACAGATCATAGCTCCGCTGCTTCAGCAGGCCGTCCATGCCGCAACCCATCTCCGGGGTCTGAATTTCTCTGCAGTATGTTTCGGAAACCGTGTTAATGATGTCGGCTGTCAGGATAGCCCCTTTCATCAGGTTTACCTTGCCGTAATATTCGAGGCGATCAACGGTGAACCAGGAAGGATCGAGTCCCATTTCAGGCAGGGATTCCTTCGGGAATATGCCCTGATAGGCAAGGTTGTGGATCGTGTAAATCACCGCTGTTTTCATGAAGAAGGGGTCTTCCTTGTGTTCGTATTTCAGCAGGATCGGTATCAGTGCCGCCTGCCAGTCGTGGCAGTGGATGATGTCAGGTCTGAAATCCATTCTTTTCAGAAGTTGCAATACCGCCCTGCAAAAGAAAGCGAAGCGCCGGTGGTTGTCCGGATAATCTCCGGACGGCGTGCCATAAAGAAAGTCCCGCTGGAAATATTCCTTGTTTTCGACAAGATAAACCGGAATATCGCCAACTGATGTCTGACGGAGAAGACCCTTCTGGGCAACCCCTCCCATGGGGAATTCAACGCCTTTTCTTCCTTTTCTAATGCTGGAGCCGCATGCCTCCACCATTTTGTAAAAAGGCATGATGATGCGTATGTCATGATCCATTTCCTTCAAAATTTTTGGCAGGGATCCTGTAACGTCCGCAAGCCCGCCTGTCTTTGCGAAAGGTGATACCTCGGAAGCGACAAATAAGATTTTCATGTGTCATCCTTTATTGCAATGGAATCATGTCTCTACCCATTGTCAGAGTATTCGGGTCTCGTGAGGTGATATCCTTTTTTTTTACCTCTTCACTGAGAAATAATACCTCGGTTTGGCAAAATGTCAGCACCCGGCCAGTAATTTTTAATGGAAAAAAACAGAATTTGCCGGAGAAAGGCCATGCAGATCGGCCCGTGCAATCAGGCCGACTCCTTCTTCCATGTTTCTATCTTCTCCCTGTAAACCTTGAGGAGTTCCTGTGAAGTACTCTCATCCTTAGACTCTGATATGATATGGATGAATGGCTGGTACTGGTCGGGGAGAACAAGGACCCAGTCTTCCCCGAAATTTATCTTGATGCCGTCGATAAATACGGCCTCCTTGTCCATGCTGTCCTCGCTCATCCTGCGCATCACGCTGCCTTTCATTTCCCAGATGCAGGGAACTTTCGCCTGGACATAGGAGCGGAAGGGGATGCTTTCGAGACACTTTGACACCGGCAAATCAACCGATCCCACCAGTTCGATGATTTTGGCTATCGCGTACATTCCGTCAAAGGCGTTCTGAAATACGGGAAAGGCGAACCGGCCGTCAATCGAACCGGCAAGGATCACATTGGATGACAGGGATGCCTCGATCAACCCCCGTTCACTGCTTTTCGTGCGGTGAACCACACACCCTTTTTCATGGGCCATCCTTTCGATCACAGAAGGGGCGGGAACAGGGACGACAAATACACCTTTTTCTCCTTTTCTGAGCATCAGCGACACAGCGAGCGAGAGTAACTCGACGGGGCTACATTCTTTCCCGGTTTCATCGACCAGGATGATTGATTCCGTTGTCTGTTCGAGCAGGAATCCCGCTTTCGCTTCAAGAGCGGTCACAATCTTCGATATTTGCTGAAGCCTGAGGGATTTATCGCCCGTTATGCGTAATCCCCGCTCTTCTTCAACATACGCATTGAGAGCAATCACCTCGCAGCCCAGGTCGTTCAACAGCGCCGGCAGAATCTGGCTTGCCGGGCAGTAATTGAAATCTATCACTACCTTGAATGAAGCGCCTTTCAGGGCGTTTCTGTCGATGGAACGCAGGAAACCCTCCCTGTAGAAGTCGATTACGTTGGGGAGTTCGGAGATTCCACCCGGTTCGGTGTAATGGGCCCTGCGGAAATTCTCCTTGTAATAGATCCGTTCGACATTTTTCCCCATGGAACTGGAAAAATCGATGCCGTCGGCGTCAAGAAAGATGATTTCCGTAGACGCACCTTCATCGGCACCCTGGCGGAACTGGATACCTCCCACTTCACCGAAGGTTTTCAGCTTGTAGCGCATGATGGGCAAAGGCATCATCTTGAGGTCGCGGACATTGATGCCGGTAGAAAGGATTCCTCCGAGAAAGCTGCGCTTGAGCATTCGTGAAGACCGGTTTGCATCTCTTCCCGCCAGGACATAACTCCCTTTCGGCAGTGTGCTGCCATAGGCGCATCCAAGTTTTGCCATAAATTCCGGAGTGAGTTCAATATTGGTCAGCCCCTTGATCATGGCTCCCTCGAAGAGCGTCTTCTTCCATTTCTCTCCCCAGATAAGGTTTCCGGATACGGTGGCGCCGCTTTCAATGAGTTTTTTCGGCCATATCTTGACGTCGCGTTTTATGAAAGCCTCTTCACCTATTGACGTATCGTCCGCAACGATCACGCCTTCTTCTATGGTAACGTTCTGGCCGATGCTGACGTTGTTGCAGATGACCGCATCGGTGATTTTCGCACCTTTCCTGATATACACATTGTCCCAGATGACGCAGCGGAACAGCCTTGCCCCGGACTCTATCGTGCAGTTGCGGCCGATAACGGAATCTTTGATGTGGGCGGAGCCCAGGATCTGCGAATTGTCCCCCAGGATTACCGTCCCGTCGAGAGTCGAAGAGTCCTCAAAAGTTACCTCACTTCCCACCCGGAGGTCCTTGCCCAGGAAATCGAGCTTCTGTTCGTCGATCCGAATGTTTGTCCTGCCGCGGAAGATGTCATGGTGGGCTTCCCGGTAGGAGTCGGTATTGCCGATATCGCGCCAGTACCCTTTGATGGGGTAACCGAACAGCGGGTACTTGTTCTCCAGAAGGAACGGAAAGAGGTTCTGGGAAAAATCGAAGTTCTCTCCCTCGGGGATGAACTGGAAAATCTCCGGTTCAAGCACATAGATGCCGGTATTGATGGTGTCGGAAATTACTTCACCCCAGCCGGGCTTTTCCAGGAACTGGGTTATCCTTTTGTGTTTGTCGGTGATCACGACACCGAACTGGAGCGGGTCCTTGACAGGCGTCAGGGTAATCGTCGCCAGCGCCTTGTTTTCAGCATGAAAGTCGATGATCTTCTTCAAGTTGAAATCCGTCAGCAGATCGCCGCTGATTACCAGGAACCGTTCGTCAAGATATTTTTCGGCGCATTTTACCGCACCCGCGGTTCCCATGTCCTGCATCGGGGTTACGTATTCGATTTTTACCCCGAAATCGGTCCCCTCCCGGAAAAAGTTCTTTATGACATCGGGCTGATGATAAAGAAGCATGACGAGGTCCGTAATGCCATGTTTTTTCAGCAATTCCAGAATGTGCAGCATGATCGGCCGGTTGGCCAAAGGTATCATTGGTTTCGGGATATTGCTTGTCAGTGGTTGAATACGGGTTCCGAACCCTCCTGCCATGATTACCGCTTTCATCGTGTTAGACTCCTTCTCCGTGATTGTTTAGTGCAGATTTTGTCTCTGGGCCTTTTTCGCCAATACCTTGCGTATCTCATCCTTCAGTTCCTGAAGGTTGCTCGACTTGACCACGTAACTGTCGGCCAGCCATGCCGAGAAATCGTCTTTGTAGCAGGAAAATGCCGAGCAGAGGATGACCGGCAGATTCTGGCGCTCCCTGATTATTTTCTGCAGCAGGTCCAGCCCGCTCTCATTTTTCAGCTTGATGTCGAGAATCATGAGATCGAATTCCTCCTGTGCCACCCTTTCTGCGGCTTCCGCGGCAGTGCCGGCGGTCACCACTTCAAAACCTTCATCGGCCAATTCTTCCGAATAGAGAAGCCTGATGCTGCTCTCGTCATCGACAACAAGTATTTTACTCATGGAATGTTTCCTCCTTCTTCAAAGGTAATCTGATTGTATAGCGTGTCCCGCCTTCAGTGGACCTCTCCACATGGAAGGACAGGCAATTTTTCTCCAGAATCATCTTGCACAGGGAGACGGACAGAGCGCTTATCTGCTCCCTCGTGGTAAATGAGGGTGCGGACAGATAATCTTGCAACGATGCAGTTATGGTGGTGCTTGTATCCCGTATTTCCAAAACCAGGCAATCATGATCGTCCGCCCGGGTACTGATACCGATCATGCCTCCTTCGGGCATCGCTTCAATGGCATTGCCGATAATCTTTCTCATGCAGAAGGCAACCTGCTTGTAGTCGATGAAAACCATCGGCAGGTTTATGCCCAGGTCCAGGGAACAGACAACCCCCTGCTTTGCCATTTCGTCCCGCATTTCCCGGCTTGCATTCTCTACAAGTTCGTTTATATCCCAAACGTCCATGGCCGGATGAAGGGAGTCGGCATAACCCAGTACTTCAGTAAGGGCATCCTCGAGCTTTCTTGCTTCGTACAGAATCGATTCCGCATATTCCCGCTTCGGGTCGTTTTCATCCAGTTTCCTCTGGAGGGACCGGGCAAAACCGCCGATGATCATGAGAGGGTTTCGTATGGAATGGGCTATGCTGGAAGTTATTTTTCCCACCAGGGCCATCTTTTCCATTTTTACGATCAGCTCCTGTTGTTCCTTCAGTTTGCTGTTTGCCTTGCTCAGCTTCTCCACTTCTTCCTGGAGTCTCTCGTGCAATGAAGCCCTTTCGATGGCAAGTGCTGCCGGAAATACGAAGATTTCCATAGATTCCATGTCGTCGCCGGTTATTTGTTTGCCGGTTATGAAGTTGTCGGCTATGATCATGCCGATGCGACGTTTCCTGGAAATCAGGGGAAGAATCAGGAAGGTGTCGACCCCGAGGATGCGTGCAAGCACGGGGTCGACACCGGGATTGTTGAATGCGTTCTCAACCAGCATCGGCTTGCCGTTCAGGAGCGCCCTGTTCAGGATGTGGGACTGATCGTCGAGCGGAACGGTCAATTGTTCCAGCAGGTCCTGAAATTTGGCCTTTTCAAAAGAGAGTTTCGTATCGTGAAAAATCTTTGCCATCTCTCTCAGGCTGAAGTCGTCCCTTCCGATCTCCTCCCAGGTTTGCCATGCTTCCTGATAGGTTTTCGGCCCGACCCCCAGATATCCATTCAGGGTCCGCTTTTCGTCGTCGATGAGCAACAGGAAAGCCCTGTTCAGTCCGAAGCCCTTCCCCGCGGTAATGGCAGTCATCGCGACAGATAAAACCTCGTCGAGTTCCATCGATGTTTGCAGAACAATGCCGATTTCATGAAGGAACTGCAGTTCACGGTTCCTGCTGTTCAGGAAACCGGCCATATAGTGAATCTGTTCCTTTTGATCGAGGTATTCGGCTGCAAGGTTGCGCAACACCATGGAAAGTGAAGGTTCCGTTCTGGCCAATATTTCAAGATCATTGCCGAAACGGGGGCACTCCAGGCATTTTTCCAGGAGTCTCCGCTTCAGGGAAAAACGAAGTTCCCTTTCGTCGTCCATAATGTTGGGGCATTGGGCGGATTCTATTATTTCAGTTTTCCAGCAGCATTCCAATTCCATCCCTGCTCCGTTAAAACATAAATGGTCCGGGACCTTATTGCGGAACAGTTGCCGCTTTACCCGGAATTACGGGCTTAGAACCGGTGATACAGCGTGTCCGCATTCCGGCTAGCCTGTGGAATTATATCAATCAGCGGAGTATTTGCAAGGAGCGGCATCACCGGGGAGTCGATAGAATGTTTAATGAGAAAGCATCCCGCCGTTTATGGTGATATTCCGGATTTCCGGGTTGATGAAAACATACCATTGCCTTGCATGGCACTACATGCTATACCGATAAAAACCGGGTAGATGAAAGAACCTTTTCAGGAGAGCGAGGATATATGCTGACAGGAAAACAGAAACGATTTTTGCGTGGTCTCGGACATGAACTGAAGCCTGTTGTTACGGTTGGAAAGGGTGAAATCAGCGAATCCCTCTGCGGTGAGACTGCGGCGGCGCTCGAGTGCCATGAACTGATCAAGGTCAAAATCCTTGAAAGCTGTCTGTCGGATCGCCATGAAGTTGCCGAGAGGCTTGCCGAGGCATGTTCCGCCGAAGTGGCCCAGGTACTCGGCAGGACCGTTCTCCTGTACAGGAAGGGCAGGGAACCGAAAATAGAACTGCCGAAAAACACCAGGAGTTTATAAAGTTACAGAGGCTCTCGCATCTCCGCCACAGCGGGGATATTTGGCCGCTGATCGAATGTTGACTTTTGCGATGCAGTGGTTTGTCAACCTTGTTTCTTCGTGTCACTTTCCTGCTTCGGTTTGATCTCTATTTCATCCTTTCCTTCTGTGGCCTTCTTGAAGTTCTTGATTGCCCTTCCCAGGGAACTTCCGATCTCGGGAAGCTTGCCTGCTCCAAAGACCACCAGTATTATTACCAATATTACGATAAGTTCCGGCATGCCGATTCCAAACATTCCATCCTCCGTGAATTCAGTTTACTGCAGGAATTATTACATTCAACTGTCAAAAAATCAAGGTGATCCCGCATAAACTCTCCCGGGAATATTTCTTGTCCAATTGAACTGATTTGCGGTACTCTTTAAAGGATATGGAAAAGTTCAGCATTATCAGTGATTATAAGCCGCAAGGAGATCAGCCGAAAGCGATCAAGGAACTTTCCGAGGGGCTCCTGCGGGGTGATACGGATCAGGTCCTTATGGGTGTTACCGGTTCGGGCAAGACCTTTACCATGGCGAATGTCATTGCCAAGGTCAACCGTCCGGCCCTTGTCCTCGCGCCGAACAAAACTCTGGCAGCCCAGTTGTATGGCGAGTTCAAGGAACTGTTTCCGGAGAACGCCATCGAGTACTTTGTTTCCTACTACGACTACTACCAGCCGGAAGCGTATCTGCCCACCACCGATACCTATATAGAAAAAGACTCATCCATCAACGACGAGATAGACAAGATGCGCCATTCGGCCACCCGCAGTCTGCTGACGCGCAGGGATGTTCTGATTGTCGCATCCGTGTCATGCATTTACGGCATCGGTTCTCCCCAATCCTACCAGGAGATGCATATCTTCTTCCACCAGGGAGATGAATACGGTAGAGACGAATTGCTGAAGAAGCTGGTCGAAATTCAGTACGTAAGGAATGATATTGACTTCCATCGCGGCAGCTTCAGGGTCCGCGGTGATATCGTCGAGGTCTTTCCGGCTCATGACGACGAGAGAGCCCTGAGAATCGAATTTTTCGGAGATGCGGTTGAGGCGATTGCGGAAATAGACCCACTTCGTGGGCAGGTGTTGCAGAAACTTGCAAAATGTGCCATTTATCCGGCCTCTCACTATGTCGCGAACAGGGAAACTCTCGAAAGGGCTGTCGAGGGGATTCGGATTGAACTGGAGGAGCGGATACGATGGTTCAGGGAAAATAACATGCTGGTGGAGGCCCAGCGCATCGAGCAGCGCACTTTTTTCGACATCGAGATGATGGAGGAGATGGGTTTCTGCCAGGGGATAGAGAATTACTCGCGCCACTTCGATGGACGTGCGGCGGGTGAGCCGCCGTACACCCTGCTCGACTACTTTCCAAAAGATTTCGTACTGTTCGTCGATGAATCCCATATTACGGTTTCCCAGGTTGGGGGAATGTACCGGGGCGACAGGAGCCGTAAGGAAACTCTCGTCAATTACGGGTTCAGGCTCCCATCCGCACTGGACAACCGGCCCCTCAATTTTCAGGAGTTTGCTTCGAAGCTGAATCAGACCGTTTATGTTTCCGCAACACCGGCGGAATACGAATTGCGCAAGGCCGACGGCGTCGTGGTTGAACAGGTAATCCGGCCCACCGGCCTTATCGATCCTGAAATTGAGGTGAGACCCGCAACCGGGCAGGTAGACGACCTTCTTCATGAGATACGGGAGACTGCAGGGAAAGGGGAACGGGTTCTGGTTACTACACTGACCAAGCGAATGGCCGAAGACCTTACCGATTACTACCATGAACTGGGCATCAGGGTGAAATACCTGCATTCGGACATCAATACCATCGAGCGCATGCAAATCATCCGGGATTTGCGGCTGGGGGTATTTGACGTCCTTGTCGGCATAAACCTTCTGCGGGAGGGCCTCGATATCCCGGAGGTTTCCCTGGTTGCGATCCTCGATGCGGACAAGGAAGGTTTTCTCCGTTCCGAGCGTTCGTTGATTCAGACCTGCGGGCGCGCCTCACGGAACGTTTCCGGACACGTGATCATGTATGCCGACAGGGTCACGGGCTCCATGCAGACATGTATCGGCGAGACGGCCAGAAGGCGGGCATTGCAGTTGGAGTTCAATGAGAAGCACAAGATAACCCCGAAGACAGTGAAGAAGGGCCTCCGTTCTATCCTCGAATCCATTGAGGAGAAGGATTATTACACCGTTCCGGTGGCATTGGAGGCGGGGGATGAGTACGTGCCCGTAGAGAAGATTCCCGGAATGGTGAAAAAGCTGCGCAAGGAAATGCTGTCTGCCGCCAAAAACCTGGAATTCGAAAAAGCCGCGGAACTGCGTGACAGGGTCCGCAAACTGGAAGATATGGAACTTCAGCTGCGGAATTCGGCAGCATGAGAGGGAACAGCGCAAAAGACCGCCAATCCCCTGTGAGAGGAAACAATGACCGATACTTACGATCATGGTGGAAACATATTCGCTATAGCACGCGCACGGGGCGTTTCCCCGGAGGATATACTGGATTTTTCGGCGAGCATCAATCCGCTCGGCCTTGCGAGAGGTGTCAGGGAGTACGTTCATGCAGGGTTCGACAGGGTTTTGCACTATCCGGACACTGATGCGACAGAGCTGAAGCATGAATTGGCAAGTTACCACGGGTTGAAAGCATCGCAGGTTATTGTTGCAAACGGTTCGACGGAGTTGATCCATATTGCTCCACGCCT
>JAGFXO010000159.1 GCA_017861285.1 Geobacteraceae bacterium
TCAAGGAGCGTCTCTATGAATGGGCGCGACCGCAGGGTGGAAGGGCATCCTGAGGAAGTTGCCGGACCGCCTGGAAAAGCATTACCCCCGGTGCGGTCGTAGATGTCGCTCAGAATCAGAAAACCGCCGCTGCGAAGGACGCGTGAGAATTCCTCTACAGCTCGTTTCGGTTCCTTCACCAGTGAAAGCACGCACTCGCACAGAACTCCATCGCAGCAGCAATCGATGAAAGGAAGCGATTCGGCCCGCGCAACCGCCAAGGGAATTGTATCGGCGTACCCCGCTTCGCGAAACAGTCTTCCGGACATGTCGATACCCAAAGCACTGAACCGATATTTCCTCCGCAGATACTCAACGGAAGCGCCAGTTCCGCACCCGGCATCAAGGATTCGAGCTCCGGGGCCGAATCCGCCGAGGGAAAGCCCCCTATCCGTCAGGCGGAACCCGCCGGGCCTGAGTGACGGCCCCGTAACCGCACGCAAAGAAGCCGACTCATGCAGTGCTGACAGATCCTGAATCGGCGTTTTGTCTTCTCTACTTGTCTTCAAGGATTCGTTCTACTTCAGCCATCTTTCCCAAAGTTCTACTTCAGCCATCTTTCCCAAAGCCAGGTTCTCCGGAACCAGGACAAGACCGCATACCGCGCAGGCGGGCAGGTCTATTTCAAAATTTCCCTTCATGTAGGTGAAGCCTACCTTAATGAGGCCAAGCTCCCCTCCGCAGGATGTACAGGACCAGACGGCCGCCTCTTGAGAGAAATTCATTTCATTATCCCCACGATTTTCATTCTGTGACAGTATGCGTTCAGAACCGTGAAGCCGTCTTCGCGGGGAGAATACTCAACCCAGAAGGTGACATTTTCCGGTTGCAGATACGCCAGGTAGTTTCCGTTTTCCCTGCTCCGCATCTTCTTTCCGCTGGTTTCCGCATGGAAGATCACCTTCCGGATATCTTCCTCAAGGATTCTCCTTTCATCGATCCTTTTCAGCACGTCGGGTGGCATGGTCAGCTTCACCTTCTCGTATTCCTCCACCTGAGAATCCTCTCTTTCGCCAAGGTCACGAAGGACCCATTCCTTTACCCTGCAACGATTGGCGCGACGTTCCGACCAGGAGATCCAGCTGCGGGCTGCCGGGTCACCGCCTGTAACACCAGGAAAAAGATGCTCGATGAGGTGAGAAACCCGTTTTCCCGATGCGGCGAAATTGTCGCGGCACATGGCGCAATATGCCAGGTAGTCGTTGTCGCTCGCCGTTGTCCTGCGGGCTACCACGTCCCGGGCGAGGGCGGGGTTTGCATTATACATGAGCCCACCGTAGCCGCAGCATTCAGGCATTTCACCACTCAGGGGCAACTCTTCTATTTGGATGCCGAGAGTCTTGAGAATTCTGCGAATGCTTTTCTGTTGAACCGGATTATGTCGGGTAGCGCAGGGATCGACAACGCCAACGGTGTTCCCAGTTGTCCCGTGCGCACATGCGGTATCAGGAATTCCGACTTCCAGCATGATATCCCAGAGGGAGACCGGCATCATTTCGGGTACATGCTCCTGAAAGATGTTCAGGCAGGTGGGGCAGGCGGTGATTATTCGCGGTTTGCCCATCTCTTCCCAGGAAGCGCGTATCTCGTCCAGCGCCTCCTTGAACAGGTCTTCCCGTCCGGCCCAGAAGGCAGGGGCGCCGCAGCAGTGCAGCAGGATTCCCACTCCCCCGGAAAGTGTCTCCCGCAGGTAACGGTAGGAGGATAAGACCTCGACAGGTGCTGTGCCACAGAGTTGACAGCTTGGGAAGTAAAGCCAGGCGCTCTCTGCTTTGCCGGGTTCATGACGGAACAGTGAGAACGGCTCGCCGTTGCTGAACGCCATGTCGTCAAGGGCGAATTCGTGGAAAGAAGGCGGCATGATTTTCAGATCCAGCATGGTGCGACGAGCCTCGAGACAGAGGTCAGCCATGCTGAAATCGTTAGGGCAGATTGTCTCACAGAGGCCACACGTGCTGCAGGAATTTGTGAAAACATTATACTGGTGGGCGGAGCCAAAGAGGATACGTTCATTATTAAAGATCTCGCGGGCGTATTTTTTCGGGTATCCTTTGTAGCGTTCCATGAAGAGGCATTTCTTCACGCACTCCATGCATTCGCACTGAATGCAACGCTTCGCCTCCATGAGTGCCTCTTCATCCGTATATCCCTTTATGGAATCCCGTGGCACTATCCTTGGAAGCGGATCGATCCCCTCCAGACTGGTGTAAAGCCGGGAACTACTCGGTCCCTCGTTTTCTCTACCGAATTCCAATCCGACCTTCTGCATCAGACGTTCTATGGAGAGGGCCGGCTTTCTTCCTTCCAGCGTCTCCATGACCGGCGAGAAACTGCCTCGGAAGCGGGTACCTCCACCGGCGAATACTCCATCCCTGCCTGTGGCTCCCGTTGATGGCTCAATAACAATGAGGCCGTCGTCATCCAGTTCAAGTGAAAAATCACACCCGTGCAGTGAGTCCCGATCGAGAATCACGGCTTCGTATTCTCCACAGACCTGTTCAAAAAAAGCCTTGTCAAGCTGGATACCAAGGCGGATGTCCGCCATCATGGTTTCAAGAACGGAGAGTTCTCCCGTAATTACTTCCCTGGGCAGCATCTGCTCCGAAAGATCCCAGAGTGACCCGCCAAGCCGGTCACCCGATTCGAAAACGGAAACTACGAACCCTTTCTTAAGAAGATCCCAGGCAGCGGTTACCCCGGCCAGTCCCGCTCCGAGAACGGCGATGCGGTGGTTTTTGCGCGGCAGCAGCTGGACCCGCTTTCTGCCGGTATGCTTTTCCACGCAGAGCCGCTCCAGCGCTCCAATGGCAATGGGACCACCCACCGGGCCCCGTTTGCATCTCTCCTCGCAGGGATGGTCGCAGATGCGCCCGAGGATGCCGGGGAAAGGCATGGTCTTGTTCAGGACCTTGTAGGCGGCGTCCCAGTCGCCTTTTTGAATCTCTTTCAGTAAAAGCCGGGCATCCACATGGAGAGGGCAGGCCGACGTACATTCGGGAGACTCCTCCTGGATGCATTTGTATTCCCATGCAACGAGTTCGTTCTTTTCCATCGGGACCTTCTTTCCTCGGAATCAGCTTCGATAAGGGATAATAACAACAGAAAACGATGGAGAGCCTATGTTGCGGGGACTCTCCATCGTTATATCATAAATTACATTACGATTAAAGTGTTAAGGAGCCGGCCGGATCATGGGCCGGCTCCAAGTGCTTGGATCTGATACTTCGTGCTATTTCTTCGGTGGTGCGGAGTTTACATCCTGGCATACATAACCCTGTGCCAGAGCGTCGGCCACGTCGAAGGCCTTTTTCGGCGACTTGAGTGCCGCAAGGATCTTCTCGGGGTATGCCGGCAGGTGACGGATACGCGCTCCGCAGGCGTTGTCGATGGCGTTGATGACAGCGCAGTGAGGCGCGGACAGCGGAAGCTCGCCGACGCCGCCGGCGCCGAAGGCACCCAGTTCACGGGGCTTGGTTACGTAAATGATATCCAGATCGTCGGTGATGTCCTTGCAGAACGGGAAGCCTGCGCCGATCATGTTGGAGTGCGCCTTGATCATCTCGAAGTCTTCGGTAAGGGCAAGGCCGATACCCTGGGCCAGGCCGCCGTAAATCTGACCGTCAACAACCAGCTGGTTGGTGATGGTTCCGACGTCGGCCACGTGGGTCATCTTGTAGCAATGAGTCTTGCCGGTGGTGATGTCGACTTCGACTTCCGCCAGGAACAGGCCGTACATGTAAATGCAGAACGGTTCGCCCTTGCCGGTTTCGACGTCGCACGGCGTACACGGCGTGGTCCATTTACCGTATACCTGGGTTTCGATTCCTTCCTTCACCATTTCGTCATAAGTGCGATAGGTGCCGTCGGCCTTCTTCATGGCCGCAAGCAGGTTCTCGCAGGAAACCCTGATGGCGTTGCCGGTAACGACGTTGTTGCGGCTGCCGCCGGACGGACCGCTGTTCGGGGTGAGGCTGGTGTCGTTCAGGCAGAGGTGGATCTGGGAGTCCTTCAGGCCGAGGGGCTTGAGGGCTTCATGGGCGAATGCGAGCGTGCCCATATCGGAACCCTGGCCGTGATCCTGCCAGCTGTTGCCCATCATCACTTCGTTGTTGGGCAGGAGTTTGGCCCAGCTTTCGGATGTATCGGGGCCGTCGAGGCCACAGCCGTATATACCGAGGGAAACGCCGACGCCGCACTTCACGGTGTCGGTACTTCTCAGTTTCGCGTTGGCAACGGCTCTCTCGTATCTCGGACGGAGCGCTTCGAACTGCTCGGGGAAGACGAACACTTCCGGGGTCTGCTGGGTCGGGGTGGTTGCGCCCGGACGGTAGCAGTTCAGTTCACGAATCTCAAACGGGTCTTTGCCCATCTTCTTGGCCAGTTCGTCGATCAGCGACTCGGAGGCGAAGAAGGCCTGCGGAGAACCGTAGGCGCGGAACGGGGCGCCCCAGCAGTGGTTGGTACAGACCGTCCGGCCTTCACCGCGCATGTTGGGGATGTCGTAACCGGCGAAGCAGTACTGCATGCCGCGCTGGGTAAGGAGGTCGCCGAACTCGGAGTACGGGCCATGGTCAACCGACCAGTCGGTTTCCGCGGCAAGGAACTTGCCGTCCTTGTCGGCTGCCAGCTTGACCTTGAACCAGAACGGAGAGCGTTTGCCGGTGTAGAACTGCAGCTGCGCCCAGGAGCAGGAAAGGTGAACCGGTTTGCCGCCGACCGCCATGGTGGCAACCGCGAGCAGGGCTTCGTTGGAAGGACAGAATTTGTAACCGAAGGAGCTGCCGCAGGGGTTCTGTACGATGACAATGTCTTCCACCGGGACGCCGACACCCGGGGCGATCATGGCCTGGTGCAATTGCAGACAAATGGACTTGGTGTGGAGGCACACCTTGCCTTCATCATTGATGTACCCGAA
>JAGFXO010000065.1 GCA_017861285.1 Geobacteraceae bacterium
GCCGACTGCCTGTTCACGGGCTTCCCTGTCCGAAAGTTTGAGATGGAGCCGGAGGCCTTCCGCTATCTGTTCTCCGACACGGAAAACCGGATTCAGGGAGGTCATCGGTTCCTGAAAGATCATGGAAATGCGGTTGCCCCGGATCTTGCGCATATTTTCTTCGGACAGACGCAGCAAATCTATGCCGTCGAAAAGAACCGTACCTGCAACGGTGCGTCCGGGGGGAGCCACGAGGCGCATGATGGAAAAAGCGGCAACACTTTTCCCGCATCCCGATTCCCCCACGATTGCCAGAGTTTCCCCGTGAGCGAGGGTTAGGTCGTCAAGCCCTTGACTTCAAGGAGAGTTTTCACGCGCGATCCTCGCGAAACAAGAAGTGCGGTTAGAGGAGGCAAGGCTGCACCGGATGCCGACGATGCAATTTTATACCATGAATTATCACGGGGAGCAAGATATGGCGGGTTGGATTACCTGCGGGTGAGGAATAACGAACGTTCCGGCTGTAACAAGTTCAACGAAATGATGAACGAGTTTGCGGTCATGCTGCCGCCCCGCATGTGCCAACAGCTCTCTGACCGCATCGCGGCATGAAAGGGCTTTGCGGTAGGGTCGGTCCGAGGTCATTGCGTCGAATGCATCGGCGATGGAAAGGATGCGGGCTTCGAGCATGATTTCCGCGGCCGTCAGGCCATGGGGGTATCCCCGCCCGTCAACCCGCTCATGATGCTGGCCGATACAGAGGCGCACCTCCCTGAAAAAATCGAGCGGTTCAAGAATTTTCATTCCGGTAAGAGGGTGTTGGCGGATTTCGTGGATTTCCGCTGTCGTCAATGGGGTATTCTTGTTGAGCAAAGATGCCGGTATGCCGATCTTGCCGATGTCGTGAAGCATTGCCGCGCGTTCGATAACCTCAATTCTTTCCCTCGGAAGCTGAACTTTTGCCGCCAATTCGGTGCTGTAGGCGGTAACCCTCTCAGAGTGTCCCCTGGTATAACTGTCGCTTGCATCGATTGCCGAGGCAAGCGAATGAACGATATTGATACATACGGTGCGCTGTTCTTCGTTCAGCCTGGCGTTTTTTATTGCAATGCCGGCATGTGACGCAATGGTCGTCAACAGTTCCATGTCCTGGAACGTGTACGGTATATCGTCGATCTTGTTTGCGACGGACATCGTACCCATGATTTCATCCCGGACCAGAATAGGAACACATATGAGGCCTTTACGTCCGTGGCCGGGAAAGCTCCGCTTGCCGGAAAGCGTGATGTCGCCGGCCTTCCCGATCATGACGGGTTTTCGTGTCTTGAATACTCTTGCGGAAATGTTTTCGGGAGTGCAAGGTGTTTCCCTGTACCGTAGCTGCTTTCCGAAGGTTTCGAGCAGGGAGTGTATATGGAATATTTCTTTTTCGGCATCGTGCAGAAGGATATACCCATCTTCAGAGTTGAGTGTTTTCGTGGTAATCTGAAGGAGGTTGTGAAAAACGGTATCCAGTTCCATATCCGAGTTGGTTGTCAGCGCCACCTTGTGAATTGCAGAAAGTCTTTGCAGCGTATTTGCCAGGATGTGGTTTTTTTCGTCGAATGTTTCGGCGGATGGCGGTATGGGGAATTCTTTCATATTGATTGTCTCCGGATAGCTTCGAATAGTCATAGTAAGTCCGATCGATGATCAGCAAAAATACCTAGGCAGACAATATGTTAATAAAAAAATTAACGTTAAAAAATTAAAATTAAAACACTTCATAACCCAGCCGATTCAAAAAATCAAGCATATATTCGGGGATGATGATGTTCTTTGGCTGAAAGTCTTGACAAGCCGATGGGCACAACCTATGATGCAATCCCCGGCCCAAGCTCGGAGGCCCCTCAGGATCAATTCCAGCGCGTATCCGGATTACAGATATCCGAAGCGGGAACTGGTCGTTTTTTTTACGCTTTACTATACAAATGACATGACAAAAACATTGACTAAGCATGATTTTTTTGATTTCATCATCAGGTTTGGAAAGAGCAGGCTGCGAATATTCAGTTTGTTCACGGGTATACTGCTTTTTGCCACCTGCCTTTTGACAGCGGAAAAGGCGTTTTCTTCCGATACTATCCGGGTTGCGGTTTTGAAGGGGATTGATTCCGTCAGAATCGAGGGAACCGGTTTGACGGTTTCCGATGAATCAGGCAGGCAGTTAGCCGTTCCTTTGTCCTTTACCGTGACCAGGGAAAAAAGTGGTCTTTCAATACGCGGAATGAATGCGCGGAGCCTGCTGGTAGCAGCTTCCGGGGGCTCTTTGATTGCCAATGGCAAAGGTTTTCGCAATGCCGTCGAAATTCTGGCCCTCGACAGAGGGATTCTGGTTGTAAACGAACTTCCCCTGGAAGACTACCTTGCGGGGATCATCAACTGCGAAATATCCTCCCAATGGTCGATGGAGGCAGTGAAGGCCCAGGCTGTGGTAGCCAGGTCCTATGCCGTTTTCCAAAGGGAGGCACGGAAAAGCATGCCGTATCACCTGGAGTCGAGCGTACTTGACCAGGTCTACGGAGGATCTGATCTGGAAGATTCCCGTGCGGTGCGTGGGGTTAGGGAAACGGCGGGCGAGGTTGTAACCTACAACGGAAAAGTCATCCAGGCTTTCTTCCATTCCTCCTGTGGAGGGCATACCGAGGCCTCGCACAATGTCTGGGCGTTCGGATTCCCCTATCTTCAGGGTGTGGATTGCAGATACTGCATGGCTTCACCTTCGATTGCATGGGAACAGACACTTTCCCTGAAAAAAATTGAATCGCTTTTGAAGAAAAGCGGATATGGGATCTCCGGCCTGCGTGGAATCGTGCCGTTGTCGAGGAATGCAAGCGGCAGGATCGACACCCTGAGCATTGTCTTTGACCGTGGTTCGATAAATATCGCCGCCGTGGAGTTCAGGAAAACGGTCGGCTACAGTGTCATAAAAAGCACCAGTTTTGAGGTTCGCTCCTCTGGCGAAAACCTCGTTTTCTCCGGGGTCGGCTACGGACACGGGGTAGGGCTTTGTCAGTGGGGAGCCAAAAAAAGGGCAGAGGATGGATTCAGCTACCGGGAAATATTGACCTATTACTATCCCGGAACGGCCCTTGACAGGATATACTGAAGCAATAGTATGAGATTGGTTGACTTTGACTACTCATTGCCCCAGGAACTTATTGCCCAGAAGCCGGCCGACCGGCGGGACGCCTCCCGCCTCATGGTCCTCGACAGAGCCGCACAGACCATTGGCGAAACCGCATTCCCTGAAATAGGCGGCTTTTTCCGCGAGGGTGATCTCCTGGTCATCAATGACACCAGGGTGATTCCGGCAAGGCTTTTCGGCCTCAAAGAGAGCGGCGGCCGAATTGAAATATTCCTGGTAAAAAGACTCCCGAGGGAGGGGCAGGCGTGGGAATGTCTGCTGAAGTGCTCCAAGAAACCGCACCCCGGTTCGAGCGTTGCACTTGCGGAGGGGATGACGGCGGAAATTCTGGGTGATACCGGAATGGGCAGTTGGACGGTATCGTTCACTCCCGCAGCTGATTTTGAAGAATGGCTCGAGCGCTCCGGAAGCATGCCGTTACCGCCCTATATAAAGCGGCCGGCACTGGATGGTGACAGGGAGAGATACCAGACTGTTTTTGCCAGGGTTAAAGGCGCTGTTGCCGCGCCTACCGCCGGACTTCATTTTACCGGCGAACTACTGGAGTCCTTACGTAAAAAAGGTGTTGAGATAGTCCCTCTGACCCTGCATGTCGGCCTTGGGACATTTCTGCCGATACGGGTGGAAGACCCCTGCCGGCACCGGATGCACCGGGAGCATTTTTCCATACCGGAAGAAACTGCTGCGGCGGTTAACGAGAGGAAAAAAGGGAAGGGGAGGGTGATTGCCCTCGGCACGACGGCCACCCGGGCGCTGGAACATGCAGCTGCGACTGACGGCACGGTGCCCGCGGGTGAGGGAGAGGCAGACATCTTCATCTACCCCGGCCATGCATTCAAGGCGATTGACGGACTGATTACCAATTTCCATCTTCCCTGCTCGACTCTTCTCATGCTCGTTGCCGCTTTCGCCGGCAGGGAATTCGTGCTGCGTGCCTATGAAGAGGCGGTGCGGAGGCGTTTCCGATTTTTCAGCTACGGTGATGCGATGATAATCACCTAAATCCGGCATACCCCACAGGGCATGTTTGTGCGAACGGAGCAATATGGCATTCTTGATCGTTAGGGTATATCTTGTCCGCTATTGATTTCAGCATTGAAAAAAAAGACGGCTCGAGCAGGGCGCGTCTCGGCTCACTGAAAACCCCGCACGGCAGCATAGCGACGCCGATTTTCATGCCGGTGGGGACCCAGGCGACAGTGAAAGCCATGACCCCGGAGGAGTTGCGCGAGATCAATACGCAAATTATTCTTGCCAACACCTACCATCTCTATATCAGGCCGGGACATGAACTGGTGGAACGACTGGGCGGCATTCACTCCTTTATGAACTGGCGCGGGCCTATACTGACCGACAGCGGCGGGTTTCAGGTCTTCAGCCTGGGAGAATTGCGCAAGATCAAGGAAGAAGGGGTGACCTTCCAGTCTCACGTGGACGGGTCGTATCATTTCATTTCACCGGAAATATCCATTGCCATCCAGGAGGCGCTCGGAGCCGATATCATCATGTGTTTCGATGATTGTCCCCCGTATCCCGCGGAACGCGAACATGTGAGCAAATCCATGGAAATGACCACCCGCTGGGCACGACGCTGCAAGGAAGCGAAAAAACGGGATGACCAGGCTCTGTTCGGCATTGTCCAGGGTGGTATGTATCGGGACCTCCGCGAGCGGAGTGCCCTCGATCTGTGTGAGACGGGTTTTGACGGCTATGCGCTTGGGGGGCTCTCGGTCGGTGAGGAAAGCGAACTCATGTACGAAGTGATGGATTCGTGCTCCGCACTCCTGCCGGAAGATAAGCCGCGGTATGTCATGGGCATCGGGACTCCCGAAGATCTCATTGAGGCAGTGTACCTCGGATACGACATGTTCGATTGTGTCATGCCGACCCGGAATGCGCGCAATGGAATGCTGTTCACCTCTTTCGGACGCCTCAACATACGAAATGCCTGCCATGCCGAGGATCCCGCCCCCATTGATCCCGATTGCGGCTGCTACGTGTGCAGGAATTACAGCAGGGCATATCTGCGCCATCTGTTCAAGGCGGGCGAAATACTCGCCTCTCGCTTGAATACGTATCATAACCTGCATTATTATTTGTCGCTGATGGAAGGGGCACGAAAATCGATCGAAGAAGGCAGGTTTTCCCAGTACCGGCAGGAGTTTTACCAAAGACGGAACGGGTTGGGTCCCGGGGCAGGCGGTTTTTCATAAGTTGACGCCGCATCTCGTCAGGGTAGTGGCATTCTAGGTAAGCAAATCATAAAAAGACGGCAGGAGAAAAGTCACCGGCGGCCGGATCGATCACCGATAAGAAGCCGTGCCTGAACTTTTTGAGGGGTCGTCAATACAATTTAAATCAGGAGGTTTCACTATGTCCGGTTTTGGAAGTGGCAGTGGTCTGGCGAGTTTCATACCCCTTATTTTCATGTTTGCAATATTTTACCTGCTTCTGATACGTCCTCAACAGAAAAAAGCCAAAGAACACAAGGCCGTTCTGGAGTCCCTGCAGAAGGGTGATCAGGTTATTACGGCGGGGGGGATTCATGGCAGGATCACCGCTGTGGACGATGCGGTCGTTACTCTCGAAATTGCGACCGGAGTCAATATAAAAATAAATAAAGGATTCATTGCCAGCGTGTCAAAAAAGGATTGATGGGCACGCACTGGGAAAAAGCCGCCGGCTGACTGCCGCCGGCAGCTGGAATCAGAGCGAACCGCCGCGGAATGAGCTTCCGCGAAACCGTTTTCAGTGAAAGGAGCGACCGGTATGTCCAAGGGCCCTGCCTGGCGAATATGCCTTATTGTTGCATTTCTGTTTCTATCTTTGCTCTACCTTACACCGACTCTTTTTGCCAAACTTCCTTCATGGTGGCAGGGTATTCTGCCGCAGGACAAGATTCATCTGGGCCTCGACCTGCAGGGGGGGATCCATCTCGTCATGGAGGTGGAAACCCTGAAAGCCGTCGAGGGGGCGCTTGACATAATTGCGACCGACCTCGAAGACACGATGAATTCCAAGAACATTCGCTTCAGAAGTTCGTCGCGGGTCGGCAGTGACCGGGTTGCCGTCGTTCTCTATGACAGGGGAACCTCAGAAACGGTTCAGAAGCTGCTGAAGGAGAAGTACCCACGCATGGAGCTCCTGCCTGCCGCCGAGGAGGGAGGCTTCATCAGTCTGTCCATGAGGCTGAGCGAACAAGAGTCGCAGAACATCAGGGACAAATCGGTTCAGCAGGCGCTGGAAACAATCCGCAACCGGATTGACCAGTTCGGCGTGTCCGAACCCGTAATCGCACGTGAGGGGACTGATCATATTGTCGTGCAGCTCCCGGGCATCAAGGACCCGAAGCGCGCCATCGAACTGATCGGGAAAACCGCCAGGCTCGAGTTCAAGCTGGTGGATGAGAACATGAATCCATCCGTCGCTTCCGCGGGAACAATCCCCGAGGAGGACGAGATTCTTTACGAAAAGAAGGTTGATCCCACAACCGGTTCTGTGACGGAAATACCCTATGTGCTGAAACGGAAGACGCTTATCACCGGGGACCTGCTGACCGATGCCCAGGTCCGCATCGATTCCCAGTTCAATCAGCCCTATGTAGCAATCGAGTTCAACTCGCTCGGCGCGCGGCTGTTTGACCAGATTACCGCGGCAAACGTCGGCAAGCGTTTTGCCATCGTGCTCGACAACACGATCTACTCCGCGCCGGTTATCCGCGAGAGAATCTCCGGTGGCAGTGCCCAGATAAGCGGTTCGTTCACGGAAAAAGAGGCCAGCGATCTGGCCATCGTGCTCCGTGCGGGGGCGCTTCCCGCTCCGGTCAAAATTGTTCAGAACGTCACCGTCGGTCCATCCCTCGGTCAGGACTCCATCAACAAGGGGCTGATAGCCGGTCTTGTGGGTGTCATCCTGGTCGTGCTTTTCATGACTTTCTACTATCGCCTGTCGGGTCTTGTGGCCAATTTCGGGATGGTCCTCAACATCATCTTCCTCATGGGAGCACTCGCGGCGCTGGGCGCCACACTGACGCTTCCCGGCATCGCCGCGATCGTTCTCCTGATAGGCATGTCCGTGGATTCCAATGTTCTCATCTTCGAGCGGGTACGGGAGGAACTGCGTCTCGGCAAGACGCCAAAAGCGGCACTCGATTCCGGTTATGAAAAGGCGTTCCTGACCATCATGGACTCCCACGTTACCACCCTGATAACGGCAGCGGTCCTCTTCCAGTTCGGTACCGGTCCGGTCAAGGGGTTTGCGGTGTCCCTGAGCCTCGGTATCATCATCAACCTTTTTACGTCGCTGATCGGCACCAAGGTGATTTTCGATTATTTCCTCGGTACCGGCCGGGCGAAAAGAATCAGCATTTAGGCGAGATACGGGGGAGACCATGCAAATTATCAAAAAAACCAATATAGACTTTATCGGCAAGAAAAAGATTTCTTTCATCATTTCCGCTGTTGTCGCAGTAATCGGCATAGTCGGGATCATCCAGATTGCCCGGGGCGCTGCCAATATGGGAATCGACTTTACCGGGGGGACGTCTCTGCAGCTGAAGTTCGACAAGCCGATCCCCATGGAAGATGCACGCAGGGCGCTCCTGAAGAACGGCCTCGAGACGAGCCTGCAGGAAATCAAGGAAGGCAACAAGCTTCTGATCAAGGTGGGCAAAGCCAATGTTCCCCTCGGCAAGGTTGCGACAACGGTCGAGGATGTTTTCAAAAAGGAATTTCCGGGGAATGCTTTTGTGGTGGAGAGTTCAACAGAAATCGGTCCCGCCATCGGCGACAAGCTGCGCAAGGATACCCTCTTTGCCATTGTCGTTTCCATGATCGGAATCATTATCTACATTGCCTGGCGCTTCGATTTTAAATTCGGCGTAGCGGCCGCAATTGCAACACTCCACGATGTGTTTGCCATGATTGCGGTTTTCTACCTGCTCCACAGGGAGATCAATCTCCTTTTCATAACGGCCGTTCTTACCATCGCCGGTTATTCGTTGACGGATACTGTTGTCGTTTTCGACAGAATCCGGGAGAACCTGAGGAAGCAGACAAAGGAGACCATGCCGGTCATCTTCAACAGGAGCATCAACGAGGTCCTGTCACGAACGATCATAACCGCCCTGACCACCTTGCTGGCGTCCCTTTCCCTTCTCTTCTTCGGAGGAGAGGTGATCCACGACTTCGCTTTGGCGCTGGTTGTCGGCATACTGGTGGGTATCTATTCCTCGGTGTTTGTGGCAAGCCCGCTGGTTGCCGTCTGGGAAAGCAGGGGACAATCCGGCAATGCATGAAATTCTTTTTAGCAACGATCCCCCATGTTGAAATGGGGGATTTTTTTTTGCGGGGTAACCGTTGGAAGTAATACGTGAAAAACGCTGGGTTTTCAGGGACGCCGATCCGGCCCTGGTTGACCGGATTGCCCGGGAGTGTCCGGCTCCGCTCCTTTTGGCGCGCCTTTTGGCGCACAGGGGGATCAGCGGCCCTGAGGATGCTACACGATTCCTCTCCTCCAGCCTGGCGGAAATCCATGACCCCTTGCAGATGCTGGGTATGTCCGGTGCAGTGGAAAGGCTCGTGAGGGCGGTACGGAACAACGAGCGCGTCTGTGTCCATGGCGACTATGATGTGG
Source organism: Geobacteraceae bacterium (assembly GCA_017861285.1). GTDB lineage: Bacteria > Desulfobacterota > Desulfuromonadia > Geobacterales > Geobacteraceae > CAIWTU01. The sequence goes on from JAGFXO010000065.1 coordinate 8,801, forward strand.
ACGGTGTTAGCTCGGTTGCCTTGCTGGTCAGTTTTTTCCGTCGTATCGGGCTTGACTGCATCTACTATATTCCCAACAGGCTCGAGGAGGGGTACGGGCTGAGCAGGGATAGTATAAAAATTGCCGCAAGCCGGAAAGTAGATGTATTGGTAACGGTAGACTGCGGTATTACCGCTGTTGAGGAAGCGGACTTATGTGCATCCCTCGGCATCGATCTGATTATCACTGATCATCACACCCCGGGTGATGTGCTCCCCGCGGCGCATGCAATCCTGAACCCGCAACAGGCGGGTTGCGGTTTCCCCTGCAAATTTCTCGCGGGAGTCGGCGTTGCGTTTAACCTCCTTATTGCGCTGAGGGGGGCCTTGCGTGAAGCCGGGCATTTTGCCGGGCAGGATGAGCCGAATCTGCGGGAATACCTTGACCTTGTTGCCCTGGGAACGGTGGCAGACATCGTTCCATTGCTTGATGAAAACCGCATATTCGTAACACATGGGCTGCGGGAATTGTCCTGCTCAACAAGGACTGGAGTCCAGGCCCTGAAAAAGGTTTCCGGGGCCGATGGCGACGTTGATTGCGCAGTGGTGGGTTTCCGGCTTGCACCGCGACTCAATGCAGCCGGCAGACTGGAAGATGCAGCGCTGGGTGTCGAGCTTCTGCTCTGTCCCGATCCGGAGAGGGCGGCGGCCCTTGCGGAAGAGCTTGATTCCGGCAATGCGGTGCGTCAGTCGCTGGAACAATCCGTGCTTCACGATGTGCTGGACCAGGTACGGAAGACCCCGTCCCTCCACGGAAGAAAAAGTATTGTCCTTGCCTCCGGGGAATGGCATCCCGGCGTGATAGGAATTGTCGCTTCAAGGATTGTCGACCTCTATCACCGGCCCACCATCCTCATTGCCATGGAGGAAGGCAGCGGCAGGGGGTCGGGGCGCAGCATCCCCAGCTTTCACCTTCATGATGCTCTCAAGGCCTGCTCCGAGCATCTGGTGAAATTCGGCGGCCACAAGTATGCCGCCGGGCTGTCCATAGATCAATCAACACTTGAGGCGTTTGTCGAGCAGTTCGACGAGATTGCCGCCGGCCTCCTTTCCCCTGAGGATCTCAAACCGCAGCTCATGATTGATGCAATGATCTCCGCCGCTGACATCACTATCGAAACCGCTGAGTTGGTATCCGACCTGGGGCCTTTCGGCATGGGAAACCCGACTCCGGTCTTCGCGGTTTGCGGAGCGATTGTCGCCGAACGACGCGTGCTGAAGGCTCGCCACCTGAAGCTCAAGCTGGTCTGCGAGGACGCCGTGTTTGACGCCATCGGCTTCAATATGGCGGATGTGAAGATTGCCTCCGACCGTGTCGATGCGGCATTTTCTCTCGACATCAACAGCTGGAACGGCAAGCGGTGCGTGCAGATGAGGCTGAAAGACATAAGGGATTCCGGTTTGTTGCGGGACTGAAGGCAAAACGGTTATGGGAGCGGATTCTTCAGGAGGGTCGGATTGAATACATCTATGGCCCCGGATCACAGGCGGGAAAGGTTTGACTGTGCCGACAGGGTAATCAGAATCGGATTCTGGATGAATTCCCTTCTGATGGCACTGAAACTGTCGGCCGGTTCCTACGGGAACTCCGAGGCGGTATTCGCCGATGGTCTGGAAAGCGCATGTGATTTTATTGCCATCATGGCATCCTGGATTGCAATCAGGATGGGCCGTCAACCTCTCGACGGGAAGCATCCATACGGGCACGGCAGGGCAGAGAGTATTTCCGCAGTCTTTGTCTCCCTGGTAATAGTGTTCACCGGGTCCGGCATTCTTTTTCAGGCAATTCGTTCCATCCTGGAAGGAAACCCCGACCCTCCCCGCCTTGTTGCGGTTCTGGCCGCGTTTGTTACAATTGGAGTCAAGGAATGGCTCTATCGCTTTTCAATCGCGGTCGGCAGCCGCCTGGAAAGCCCGGCACTGACAGCCCTGGCTAAAGACCATCGCAAGGACGCATTGACTTCCGTAGCCACCCTCATCGGAGTGTCCGGGGCTTTTTTCGGTTTCCGGATACTGGACCCGATAGCTGCGGGCCTTACTGCCTTCTTTATCTTTCATATCGGTTACCAGACGTTCAGGGCCGCCGCCCACGACCTGATGGACGGGAAACCTCCGGAGCCCCTGATAAGTTCCATCATCAAACTGGCTGAAAGCATTGAGGGTGTCGAGCATGTACATGAGATCAAGGGGCGCCGTTCCGGGCAATTCATCATAGTTGATCTCAAGCTTGATATGGACCCCGAGATGACGGTCAAGATGTCCCATGATATCGCAACAAAGGTAAAAAGAGCAATTTTCAAGAGATTTTCCAATGTGGGGGATGTCATGATCCACATCAATCCACACGATGAAAAACACAAGGATCTGACAAGGCTTTAACCCACCGCCGGTCTTTCGTGGCGGCTGGTACAATTCTCAAGGAGGAATACCATGTCAAACGGACCCAAGACTTTGAACAATTTGAAGGAAGCTTTTGCCGGTGAATCCCAGGCGAACAGAACATACCTTGCTTTTGCCGTGCAGGCAGAGCGAGACGGATTCCTGCAGGTGGCGAAGCTTTTCAGGGCGGCTGCCGAGGCCGAAACCGTTCATGCGCACAGCCATCTGCGTGCGATGGAGGGAATCAAGTCCACCCAGGAAAATCTGAAGGAGGCGATAGCCGGAGAAACTCACGAGTTCAAGTCCATGTATCCGCAGATGATAACGGAAGCCGAGGCTGAAGGAAGCGCCCAGGCTCTGCGATCATTCAAATTCGCAAACGAAGTGGAAAAAGTTCATGCGGGACTTTATCAGAACGCTCTCGATACCCTGGGGAAAGATGTCGATCCGTTTGACTATTTCGTATGTCCGGTGTGTGGCCATACCGTCGAGCGCGGGGCTCCCGAAGTTTGCATGGTTTGCGGAGCGAAGGGTTCGGTTTTTATGCGCATTACCTGATGTTGCAATAGGCTTCATTCATGA
>JAGFXO010000160.1 GCA_017861285.1 Geobacteraceae bacterium
TGATCAGGACCACTTTACCCGGGGACTGGGAGGCAAGATATACAATGCCGCGGATGGCGTATTCACCTTTTCTGGTTAATTCCATCATAAAATACCTACAAGACCTTTTTTGTCTTCTTATACCGCGCACTTCCCCCCGTGTCAACATATTCATACGCTTTTTTTTACCGCTGCTGTGCCACGCGTTAAAAAAAGGGGGCATTGCGAGCAAAACGAAGAATCCAGACCCTGATAATTCAACGGGTCGGGATTCTTCGTTACCCGAAACACCCCCCGGCAATGTCCCGAAACGTGGTTTTCCGATAGCCATTCTGGCTGCATCATATACTCTTTACGCACTGCAGCGGAGCAGCTTCCTTCCCTCCTCGAAAAGCACCTCCATTTTGTTCGGTTTGATGACGCTTTTGACAAAACCGAACCCGAAAACCGGGTGCTCCACGAGATCGCTTACTTTAAATTTTCCGTTGATGTCGTACGGCACGGCCCTGCTTCTGTCCACCGCGTTATACAGGGATTCCCATTCATCACGTTCGGCTTTCCCCGTTTTTTTCTCGGCCTTGCGCGGAGCCGGCGCGCTTCCGCGGGCGGCTGCCCTGGCTGTCGGAGCCTTGCTTTCACCCGGAGGATAGAAGTTATGCACTCCACCGCAGGTATTGCATTCCACGCGAACCACCCTGTCCTCCACCATGGCGACAATCCTGTGATTCAATACTGCGCGGCACTTCGTACAGCGGGCCTCTATTATATCTCCTGCGGTCAACTTCCTTCTCATCATCTTCCACAAACTCCTTTATCTTTCTCTTGAACGTCACCTGGAGGGAACCGGACCGGGACGCCGGCAGCACCCCCGGGCTGAATGAAATGGTTCACTCACTAGAAAAGCGTAAAGGGGTTAGGTTGCGTTACCTAACCCCTTCAGCTTTATCCGGAGTGGGAACGGGACCCGAAAAACAGCCCCGACTGAACCCGGTTCAGCACAATGTATTTTTTTCAATAATTTCAATAGAATGAACAAACCGAACGGCTGTCCATCACTCTTTGAAGGTATCACAGAACACCGGTGAAAACAAGTTCAAATGCAAGAACCCGGGAACGGCTCACATCTCCCGGCTGATAACTCGAACAAGGATCTGCACATAAGGCCATAGCTTCTTTTATAGTGGCCTGTTGACTCCACAACATGGGAAGGGGGGTCGGCGAATCAAGGAAAGCAGCAAACGTGATTTCATCATCGTTCCCTGCCTGCTTCATGGCAGACCTTTCTGACCGGCGAGAGGAGGTATTCCAGCACGGTGCGGTCGCCGAGACGGAACTCCGCCTTGGTCTGCATACCTGCTGAGAGGGAGAAACGTTTCCCGTTCATTTCCAGGGCCATTGACTTCAATGCCACAAGCGCCCGGTAGACCGGCAGACTGCCTTTACGTACCTGTTCGGTCGAGGAACCGCCGCTCCCTGCGGCGGCATTGTCCTCCGCATCGGCGCTCAGATGCTCGATCGTCCCCTCGACCATGCCGTATTTCTGGAAGGGGAACGCGGCAAACTTGAGTTTCGCCTGCTGACCCTTTCGAATAAATCCGATGTCTTCGTTGGAAATCCAGACTTCTGCGCGCAGAGCCTCTCCCCTGGGCACCAGAGTCAGAAGAACTGTGCCGGGCTGCACTACGGTCCCGGCGGAATGGGTGGCAAGATCCTTGACGACACCGTCCTGCTTTGCCTTCAGCTCCATGAGTTCCTTGCGGTGCTCCTGCTTGGCCACTTCCTGGGCCAGTTTGTCGGCCTGCCCCTGGATATCGCCGCGTTCAGCATGGAGTTGGCGACGATAATCGGATTCGATCAGAGCAAGTTTTTTCACGGACTGCAGGATGCTCGCTCGCGCCGATTCGATAACCTGTTCCTGGGTGCGCAACTCCTGCTCCTTCTCGATGCGTTCCCGCCGCTTGTCGCCGGCGGTAAGCGAAGCAATGAAACCACCCTGTGAGAGTTCCTCGAATGCCTGATCCTGACGGCGATAATGCGGAAGGATATCGGCCAGTTTTTTCCTCACCTGCTCGGCAGCCGATAATTCATGCCTCGCCCTGACAAGCCGGGAACGTTCTTCGGCCAGTGCCGCTTCCAGTGCCGCGCGATTGGCAAGATGCCGGGATTCGATCTCTCGAGCTAGGGACGGGGAGTCTTGAGAGCCGGGACGAAAGGGCCGGCCGGAAATTTCCGCATCGATGCGGCGCAGCGTCAGGCGCTTCCTTTGCAGGTCGCTTTCAAGCGACCTCGCGTCTGCCTCGGTAATACGGGCATCCATGCGCATCAGCACTTGACCGGCACGGACCTCTTCTCCTTCCCTGACAAGAATTTCCTTGACAATACCCGCCTCTGCAGGCTGAACGATTTTCACGTAGCTTTGCGGGACCAGTTTCCCTTCCGCGGTAACGACAATATCCAACCGGCCGAAAAGCACCCAGATCATGAGAGCGGCGAACACTGCGAGCAGCACCCATAAAATCTTTCGTCCGGCGGGATTGGGAGGAGATTCCTGCAGGCGGAGCAGGGGCGGGGAAAACTCGCACGGGTTAGTATCTTTTCTCGAAATAAACATGTTTTGGAGAGCCAGTTTCATCTGTTACGCGAGCAACCGCACTCCTTCCCTCAGGCCTTTAAAGCACTTCAGGCTGGTGCCGGAACCAGCCGAAAGGGTGAAACTGTCCGCCAGGCAGGATTGGGCGGAGCCCACGAAACCTTCGGTGGCTTTTCCAAGAGGTGCGATGTCGGCCCCCTGTCCGTCACGCTGCCAGGCACCGTTATCCCACCTCGCGGCATCATCGGCCAGGGCGCAATTCATTGCCTGCCAGCGCAGGAGGATTTCATTCCCGGTCTGGCTGCTCTCTGTATTCCGGCTGAACTCCCGCGCAGGATCCTCCAGGCGGCTCAAGTCCAGGTAATTCGAAACCTTCATCGGCGTCTGGATGAAACCGTTCCCGTTGTCGAAATTGACCGGTGCCAGGGTAAGCCCCTTGTCACTGTCTTTATCCGCGATCTGCCGGCTCCTGGCACCAGGAAGCCCCGGCTCAGTGCCCGGTCCATCGTTCCAATTGCTGTCGTGCCCCGTCGGTGACGCATCCTGGCCATTGCCCACTCCCTCGTTGCCATGGCTGACCGTTAGGCGGAAAACATCTGAAGCCGAGAGGCTGGCAGCAGTGCTGCCGGTGGCGGCCACCCTGTCAGTCGCGGTGACCCGGATATCCACAAAACCTGTTTTCTTCGGCGCCCAACCCGAGAAGGTCAGGGTCTCAGCGTCAAAGTTCAGCCAATCAGGCAGTACCGACCCGTCCGCCATGGTGGCCGCGTAGTCGAGAACATCGCCGTTGTCGATATCGATGAAACTGCCGGCAGGCATTTCCCAGGCAAACGGCTTGTTGAACGTGAAGTCCTGGTCCGGCAGAGGTCTTGCCAGGACAGGCGCATCGTTCACGCCGACGATGCCGACCTCCACGATGCCTGTCGCCGTCGCACCCTTTGCATCACTGATCGTGCATGCAAAATGATCCCGCAGCACGGCGCCCGGGCCGAGTTCCTGGAAGTGTCCCCCGATGTCGTAGGTAATTTCTCCCTTGACCAGTGACACCGAAGCCTGTACCTCCGATTCGCTTACGGAGAGAACGGTAAGCACATCGTTCGGATTCGGGTCGGTGTCGTTGGCCAGCAGGCTGGCCTCCGGAATGACCACCGGGCCGCCATCCTCGAAGACAGTGATGCTGTCGTCGACTGCTGCCGGCGGACGATTCATGAGCAGTTCGATACCCTCCCGACCCAACACAGTCCCGTCATCGAATTCAATCACATTGACCCCTTCGCTCTGCGCGAACCAATTTGACAAGGTAACGAAGTCGGAGGAGCCGACGACATGGACGAGCATGTCGTCGCCGACCCGCTCCGCTTCGAGGTCCTTGCCCGACAGACCGCTGCCTGCATAAAGGGTATTGTTGCCCTGCAGGTCAAAGATGCTATCCGAACCGTCGCCGATCCGGAACAGATACCGGTCGTCGCCTTCGCCGCCCAAAAGCGAGTCGTTGCCACGGCCGCCCGCCAGGGAGTCATTCCCCGCACCGCCGCGCAGGATATTGTTGCCGCTGTTCCCGGTTATTATGTTGTCGAGTGCGTTGCCGATACCGTCAATATCGGCTGTCGTTTGCCCTGAGCTTGTAAAAGGGTTGGTGAGCGTCAGGTTTTCAACGTTCTCCGTCAGAGTGAATGAAATGCATGATTGCACCGAATCTGTGCCGGAGTTGAGACTTTCGGCAACGACGTCGGCACTGCACTCCACCACGTAGGTGTCATCACCGGATCCGCCAACCATTGTGTCATTGCCCAGGCCGCCATCCAGAATGTCGTCACCGGCCTCACCCTGCAGTGTATTGGCTCCGCTGTTGCCGATGATCACGTTGTTGAGCGGGTTGCCCGTGCCATAGATATCAGCTGGGACCTGCCCCGAGCCTGTCGAAGGGTTGGTGAGCGTCAGGTTTTCCACGTTGGCGGCGAGGGTATGGCCGGCACAGGAAAGGACGGTAT
>JAGFXO010000161.1 GCA_017861285.1 Geobacteraceae bacterium
TGAAGGCATCGCTCCCGGCAACGAGCTTATTCTCATAACCTGGTTCCATAAGGCTGTCCGCAACGTTCTGAAGGTTCATCCCCGCGGCAATCCTGAAAATCCGCTTCGCGGTGTTTTTCTGACGCGTTCCCCTGATCGGCCGAATCCTCTGGGTTTGCACCGAGTCGAGGTTTTGGAGGTCGGGGGAAAGGGCCGATTCAGGGTCCGTGCACTGGAGGTGCTGGACGGCACCCCAGTAATTGACGTCAAATCAATTATCTCAGGCTCTCACGACCCAGAGGGGATCGCGACATAACGAAGAAGACATTCATAATCCTTTTCATGCCTCCTGCTTGATGCGGCCTGGTGTTATATAATAGCTTGCATAGCGCAGGGTAAAGGTGTATCTCTATTCGCATTACGAACAAAGGGGATTAAAAATGGAGTACCAAGTATCGGCAATAGGGGTTATTCACACACCCTATGCAACGAAGGAGAAGGCGCCCATTCAGGGTCATTTCCATCCCGATGCCACGGGCACGATTGAGGTTTTGGCGGAATTTGCCGAAGGGCTTTTGGATATCGAACTCTTTTCCCATCTTGTACTTCTCTATCATTTCGACAGGGCAAATGACGTGGAACTGGTGCGGCATCCCTTCCTGGATGATGCGCCGCACGGCATCTTCGCCACCCGCCATCCCTGCCGGCCGAACGGAATCGGCCTCTCGATTGTCAAATTTCTGGAGCGCAAAGGTAATCTTCTTAAAGTCAGCGGTATCGATGTCCTTGACGGAACTCCCCTCCTGGACATCAAGCCGTATGTGCCCCGTTTCGATTGTTTTCCGGAAGCTTCGGAGGGCTGGTTCGAGGGCAAGGAGAAACGGGAGAAGCCGCCGGGACGCGAGTAGGTACTGAAACAATGGCGATGGTCATATCCATGATCATAACCGGATATTTGTCACGGAGGGAAAATGACATTGAACGTTCAGAAACGGTTAATCAATTTCCTGGAGCCAGATGCAGTGAAGGCAACCATTACCGATGTGCGCATCGGGCTTGGCTACACAGCCGTGCGCACGGCAAACGGCCATACTGGGGTTGCATGGACACCCAAAGCTGCAGCCGCCTGCTGCACCCATTTTCAGGGTGCCGGGACACTCGCAGGACGTCCTGCAACGGAACTCCTGACGATCGGCCTCGCGACGGCCAATGCACTGCTGGCGGGGCTCCCCAAACCGACGACAACGAAAGAGGAGGTCATCTCCACACTCCACATCACCCCTGCGGACCGGGTGGTCATGGTCGGCTATTTTGCACCGGTCATCGCCAACCTGCGCAAAGCCGGCTGCCGGCTCGACATCGTGGAACTCAGTTCGCACCATGGTGATACGCTTACACCGGAACAGGGAATAGAGGCGCTGGCGGAATGCACCGTAGCCATCATCACCGGCACGACGCTGATTAACGGCACCCTTGACGAAGTCCTCGCCGATGTTGGAACGCCTCGCGCAGCCGTCCTCCTCGGTCCCTCCTCTCCTCTGTGCGCCGAGGCATTCTCCGGGACGAAAATCACCCATGTTGCCGGTTCGCGGGTGCGGGAGGCGGACGCCGTCCTGCGTGTCATATCAGAGGGGGGCGGAACGCAGTTGATGAAACGACATCTTGATTTCGAGACGGTTTTAGTCAGCCATACGTGACAAATCAAAGAGTGCTGCCAACCAATTTCAACCAGTCGTCCCTAAAAAGTCTGAAATTCTTTCCAGGCAGGCTGATACTTCCGACCAAGTGCTGAACAGCGACATTTTGCAGCCGAATTGATACTTCTTGCAGGCCTTTCCCTCAACGATACAGGCTGGCCGGGTCCCTGTGGCAACAGCACGCTTATTACTCCGACATACTTCAGGTAACAGAAAGAAAAACACGATAACGTATGGGGAGCCTTTATTTTGATGAAAATCGTTATATAATTTTAAATATGACGATTGAGCCTTTTCCCACGATACAAATCGCCTTTGCCTCGTGCCAGGGGCATGGAACTCGCGGATCGATACCGCCAACCCTATTTCAAGGAGGAAACCCATCATGTTCAAACCTTCAAGAATTCTTATTCCGACAGACATGTCCCATCACGCGGACAAGGCGATTCGCCAGGGATTTCAGATTGCGAATCAGTTCGGTGCTCAAGTCTTTGTGCTGCACGTCGTTCAGGGCCTTCAGCAGTGCGCGGCTGACTATTACGTCGATGATAATTTGTCCCAAGAGTTGCAAAAGCAGATAATGGTAGGAGCCCGTGAGGCGGTACAGAAACAGGTTGAGAAACTTGCAGGCAAGTCTGCATCCAAAGGCACTATCGATGTTAAAGAGGGGGTTCCTTACGACGAGATTCTGAATGAGGCGAATGAAAGAAAAGTGGATCTGATCGTAATTTCACATCTCGGTACTTCGGGCCTGGAAAAATACATGATTGGTAGTGTTGCCAGGCATGTGCTTACCGGGGCAAAATGCTCCGTGCTTCTTGTGCGATAGACGCCAACCAAATGCTGCTCCGCTCCATTTTTTCTCGCCACTCAATATAAGCCTTGCAGAGGCCGCTTCTTCACGTGAAGCGGCCTTTTTGAAGAATATTTCCGGGATGAAATATTTATTTTCCCTGCTTTTCCGGTTCCCCAGTGTGCTCGAGGGCCTTCCAATTAAGCCTTCCTCATTTGACGTAACATGCCTTCGTCATATCGGGTCCCGATCAGGAAGGATCCGAAAAATGGTCCGCAGTTGAATCGAGTGGACAAAAGCCCTGCCGCTCAGCGGTATTCAGGAAAAAACCCTTACCTTCCTGCCGCGGCCATGTCATAATGGGCAATATCGAAAACAATATTGCCATGTACCGCATAGCAGGGAGGATTCATGATTACGGCATTCGCTACCGACAAACCATTTGACCACCTGGAACTCTATCGAAAATTTCTTGAAGCTGAAACTGACTGCACGGGAACTGTGGTGCTGCACCACGGAAGGGTCAAGCGTCCAGGGAAGCAGGTCGCGGATTTTTCCACGGTGGAACTGAAAGCCCTCACGACGGATGTTGACGGCAGATTGTCCGAAATTGCCGAGAAGGCAAAGCAGCAGTTCGATCTCAACCAGGTGCTTGTCGTGCACCGTCTCGGCCTGATCGGTTCGTGCGATTCCGTTCTCCTGGCGATTGTTTCGGGTGTGACCCGTGATCGCTGTTTCGCAGCATGCTCGTTCATTGTCGATGAGGTGAAAAAAGAGGAATTCATTGAATTGATAGAACATCCGTAAACCATTGAGGATTTCAAGGAGTTGAATGTATGAAAAATATTCTTCTTGTTCTCGGATTTCTGGCTTTCTGGATAATCCTGCAGAAGTTCATCCTGCCACGCCTTGGGGTACGGACCTGAATGTCGGACACCTGTGACCTCGGGGACCGGGGTACAAAAAAGGGCAAGGATGGGCAAGATGTATCCGCACCTTCTGAAAAAAAACCACATGTATGAAAAAGCTTACCAATAAAAGGCCTTTCAAGGCATCGAATTTCCATAATTATAAGGAACATCAATAAATGAGTATGCTCGCTTATTTGATTTTGGGTGTTCTGGCGGGAACTTTGAGCGGACTGGTCGGGATTGGCGGAGGTGTCATTCTTGTCCCGGCGCTGGTCTTTCTTTTCGGGTTTTCCCAGCATTCGGCACAAGGGACAACACTGGCCCTGATGGTCCCGCCGATCGGGATTCTCGCTGCATGGACGTATTACCGACAGGGCTATGTGGATCTGAAAATTGCAGGTTTCGTCTGTGCGGGATTCCTTCTGGGAGGTCTGCTCGGAGCCAGATTCGCGGCGGGTCTGTCCAACATCATGCTGGAAAGGATTTTTGGGCTCTTATTGCTGTTAATTTCTCTCAAGATGCTTTTCGCAAAGTAAAATTCACCCCCCCATCCTCGACTTTCTCGTCCGGCCGGTCCGTTATGCCTAACGGGCTACGGTCCCTCCGCTTTCTAGAAACGCTTGCCAAACAAGGGGTTGCTGCTACAATTTCCTCTATAACGAACCTTTCAAACCTTTGAATCCAAAAAAAAGATGACGGCGTTTTCCTGAGATTCTCACATTGAATCGCATAATAACGGGATATCACATCGTTCACGGGAGGTCGAACATGAAACCAACTGAGGACAGGGGAGGATGGAGCCCCTATCTTGCTGGAGGATTGACCGGAGTCGTTGCCGTTCTGTCTGTCTGGATTGCGGGCAAGTATTTCGGGGCATCCACTACTTTTGTCCGGTCGACAGGGATGCTCGAAGAGCTCGTTGCGCCGGACCGTGTCGTGGGTATGGATTACTTTGTCAAGGAAGTCCCCATGATTGACTGGCAGTGGATGTTCGTGCTGGGCATCTTCTTTGGTTCATTGATAGCCTCGACAACCTCGGGCAGCTTTCTCTGGAAAGCGCTCCCCGATATGTGGGAGGAACGCTTCGGCCCGAGCCGGGTAAAACGGGGCGTTGTCGCTTTCCTCGGTGGGACTGTTGCCATGTTCGGAGCCCGCCTTGCAGACGGATGTCCGAGCGGCCACGGCCTGAGCGGGTTGATGCAGCTTGCGGTCAGCGGCTTCATCGCCCTTGCCTGCTTCTTTCTCGGTGGCTTGCTGATTGCCCGCATTCTCTACGGTGGAGGTGAACGGCCATGAAAATGCTCGCATACGGTTTCATCACGGGAATTCTGTTCGGATTTCTCCTGCAGAAAGGAAGGGTGCTGCGCTACGACAAACAGCTCGGTGCTCTCCGCCTCATCGACATGACCATTGTAAAATTCATGTTAACTTCCATCATGGTGGGAATGGTGGGGATTTACCTTCTCAAGGACCTCGGAATTATCGAACTGTCGGTAAAAGCGGCAATTCTCGGAGCGGTGATCCCCGGGGGGCTCATCTTCGGTATCGGATGGGGATTCCTCGGCTACTGCCCCGGGACCTCGGTCGGGGCCTTGGGAGAAGGTCGCTGGGATGCCCTCTGGGGGGTATTCGGCATGCTGGCGGGTGCGGGCCTCTATGCCGAGGCTTACCCGTTCATGAAGAGCACCCTTCTGACCGTCGGCAATTATGGCAAAATCACCCTGCCGCAAGCGCTCGGCGTCAGTCACTGGATCGTCATCCCCCTTTTCGTTGTCGTCTGCCTGGCCCTTTTTCGCTGGTTCGAAAAGAAAGGCTTGTAGAGCTTCTTCAGCCTGACGAAGTTGCCTGAATTGAACGAAAGAAGTTTTGTTGGGACTCTTGCAAAAAAAGGCTTGACACACTCACACGTTACGGTACTATTAATAATAATTATTATTAAATATTTGTTGTCTTGAAATGGGAAACTGCTTTGACTCACAAAGAATCATCAGGAAAATCAGAAGAGCGTCTGGCGCAGATGCTGGCCAAAATAAAGGGGCGGGACTTCCGCATGACGCCGCAGCGTCTGGCAATCGTCAGGATCCTTGCCGCTAGCGATGACCACCCCAGTGTCGACGAGATTTATCAGGAAGTCAGGGCCAGATTCCCCACGACGAGCATCGCCACGATATACAAAACCATCTCGCTTCTC
>JAGFXO010000066.1 GCA_017861285.1 Geobacteraceae bacterium
CTGCGACCAGAAAGAGGTTTCATCATGAAAAAATTCATCATTCTGTTGGCTGGTATGGCTCTTGTCGGTCTCCCGGGTTTAACGGTCTTCGCTGTGGATGCACCGCCGGTTATCCAGCAGAAACCGGGGGCTCTGCAATCCAGGCCAGCCCCTGGAGCCCTGCCCGCAGGTTCTGAGGTTCCCGTGAGACCGGTTTCGGTCTTTACTGCCAGACCGGGGCAGGCAGCCAAAGTGGGTTATGTGGATCTGACAAGGGTAGCCACCGATTCCGTTCCCGGAAAGGCCGCCGCCGCCGATATAAAATCGAGGGCGGGCAAGATCCGGTCACAAATCGAGGCGAAACAGAAGCAACTGGAAAAGCAGAGAGCTGAACTGGAGACCAGGATGCAGACCTTGACGCCAAAACAAAGGGCAACAAAGGCAAAGGAATTCCAGAAAAAGATCCAGGATTTCCAGAATTTCGTGAAAAATGCGCAAAAAGATCTGCAGACCCGTGAGGGGGTACTTCTGGAAAAGCTGTACAAGTCCATTGAAAGGGCGGCGGGGGATTATGGCAAGGCCAACGGCTTCACTGCCGTAACCGCGAAAAAGGACCTTCTCTATATCGAAGATAATGTTGAAGTCACGGACATTACGGACGAGATAGTCAAAATGAAAGGATCAAATAATGGCAATCCGGGAAGGTGCAGGTCGCGCATCCCGGGTCGCCCTTTTTCGAGGTGGCCTGGCAAGAACCCCGGTTCACTTTGTTGCTTTCACGCACATGGCATATTTCATATAGCGGCCCTCGGGAAAAGTGACCGGATAGGGGAAATCCTCCGGCTGGCCGGATAACGCTTCCCGCCTGCAGGGCGCCGCGGCGAAGCTCCTTCAGGTAATCAGCTACATCCACCTTCTGGTGATTGGAAGAGGTAATGAACAATCCCCCTTCCCGGAGCAGGGGAAGTGCCGCTGCCACCAGTTCCGATGTGCCGCCGCGGGTGGTGAAGCGACTGTTGGATGTGGTGGAAAACGACGGAGGGTCCATGACAATCAGGTCATAGCGCTTCTCCTGGCGAGCCAGTTCCTGCACGACTGACAGGCAGTCGCCGACGATGAACTCGTGACGTTTCGGATTGAGCCTGTTGGCGCCGAAGTTCGCTTTTGCCCATTCGGTGTATGTGGTCGAGGCATCAACGCTGGTGACCAGGCTTGCCCCCGCGGCCGCTGCCGCTACGGAAAAGGCCGCGGTATAGGCAAACAGGTTAAGGAGTCGCTTTCCGGGGACGCGGGACATCAGGTCGCGCCGGTTCCTCCGCTGGTCGAGAAACAATCCGGTGTTGAGGCCATACTCCAGTTTCACCAGGAAATTCAGACCGTTCTCCCGAACCAGGAGGGGGTTCGGAGCAGGTGAACCGGCGATCAGCCGCCCGAATTTTTTTGTGTCTGCCAGTGCCTCCAATTCCCGGGTCTTCTGCGGACGGGCTTTTTCATAAATTCCTGCAGGCTGCAGCAGTTCCTGCAAAGCACTGATGAGCGCCTGCATGTGCGTGCGCCAGCCGCTGCAGTACAACTGTACGACAAGGTAGTCTCCATAGATGTCCACTGTCAGCCCGGGGAGACCGTCTCCCTCGCCATTGACCAACCGGTATGTGTTGGTGTCATCCAGGCAAGCATGAGTCCGTCGAAGTTCGAGAGCCGCCCGCAGGCGTTTTGTGAGCCACACACGGTCCAGCGATATCCTCTGCCGGTCCAGTACCCGTGCCACGACCCGTTCCCCCGGATCAAGCATGGCGGTGGCGAGGAAGCGTCCCTTCTCATCCGTCAGTTCGACGAGATCTCCGGCCTTTCCTGAAGGCCATTTCTTCGTATGGGAGTCGGCAATTATCCACGGATGTCCCAACTCCATCATCCGCACCGATTCGGGTCCTACCGCCCATTGTGTATTCTTCATGGTGAAATCCTTGAGGGGACGAAAACCCGGTCCGGTCCCCTGTGATTCTTTCTACAGGGTCAGTTCCCGGCACCCGTGAAACACCTCATCCCGGAGCTTTGCAACGTCGGCGCTTTCCAGGTATTCGTCGAAGCCCATTGCCCGGTCTATGACACCTGCGGGGGTTATTTCCACAATCCGGTTTGCCACGGTCGATATGAACTGGTGGTCATGGGAGCAGAACAGAACCACCTCAGGGAAGGCTATAAGCCCGTTGTTGAGGGAGGTGATGGATTCCAGATCCAGATGGTTTGTCGGCTCGTCCAGGATGAGGGCATTGGCTCCGGACAGCATCATCCGGGAAAGCATGCAGCGGACCCGTTCCCCGCCGGAGAGTACACTGGTCTTTTTCATCGCCTCTTCCCCGGAGAAAAGCATCCTGCCGAGGAACCCCCGGGCGAATGACTCCCCTTCCGCGGGTGGCGAAAACTGGCCAAGCCACTCGATCAGGTTCAGGTCATTCGTGAAATATGAGCCGTTGTCCCTGGGAAAATAGGCCGGTGTTATGGTCACCCCCCAACGGAAACTGCCGCTGTCCGGCTCCAGTTCGCCGGCAAGGATCTGGAAAAGGGTTGTCTTGGCCAGGCTGTTGCCGCCGATGAAGGCGATCTTGTCTCCCTTGCGCACGGTAAGAGTAACGTTATTGAGGAGCGGCATTCCATCGATCGTCTTGGACAACCCCTGAACTTCCAGGATGATGTCCCCGCAGGGCCGCTCCGGTTTGAATACGACGTATGGGTATTTGCGCGAGGAAACCGGCATATCCTCGATGGTCAGTTTCTCCAGGAGCTTTTTCCTCGAAGTGGCCTGCTTTGCCTTGGAGGCGTTGGAACTGAAGCGCTGGATGAACTCCTTCAGCTCATTGGCTTTGTCGGTGATCTTGCGGTTTTCGTCCTGCTTCTGTTTCAGGTTCAGCTGGCTCGCCTGGTACCAGAAGTCGTAATTTCCAACGTATACCTGGATTCTGCCGAAGTCGATATCCGCTATGTGAGTACAGACCTGGTTCAGAAAGTGGCGGTCATGGGAAACGACGATGACTGTGTTCGGAAAGCGGTAGAGGAAATCCTCCAGCCAGGCGACTGACTTCAGGTCAAGGTGGTTGGTCGGCTCGTCCAGAAGGAGAACGTCCGGGTTGCCGAACAAGGCCTGGGCGAGAAGCACCCGCACCTTCTCTCCCCCTTCCAGTTCCTTCATCTTCTTGTGACGCAGTTCTTCGGGTATGCCGAGTCCGTTCAGCAGCACGGCAGCCTCGGACTCCGCCTCGTAACCGTTCATTTCGGCGAACTCCGCTTCCAGGTCAGCGGAGCGGATCCCGTCCTCCTCGGTAAAATCGGCTTTGGAGTAAAGAATATTCCGCTCGGCCATTATCTTGTATAACCGGTCGTACCCCATGATGACCGTGTCGAAGACAGTCTCTTCATCGAAGGCGAACTGGTCCTGACGAAGTACCGCAATTCTTTCCCTGCTTCCAACGGATATTTCTCCCTGATCCGGCTGCACTTCTCCGGAAAGTATCTTGAGGAATGTGGATTTGCCGGCTCCATTGGCGCCGATTAATCCGTAGCAGTTTCCCGGGGTGAATTTCATGTTGACATCTTTGAATAAAACCCTCTTGCCGTATGCAAGGGTTACGTTTGAAACATTGATCATGCTGTGAAGCTCCCATTTGATGTGAAAAAATAAAAAACCACAGGGGCAATCCCTGTGGTTCAGGTATTCTCCCTTATACCATTATTGTTCTTGCGGGCGCAATTCTTTTTTCAATGTACGGGATCGTTTCCCCTCTGATACTGTGCAGCCGGAGCGGGGCACCTCACCGGCGTGCATTTTCGAATCCATCATCAGAGTACACCTGCCTGTGGCTATCAGCCCCGAATTCTCCAAAAAGAATTTACCTCTCATGTTTCCTGTCAACTCTTGTGATGTTCGTTCGTTTATATCAACAAAAGAAAAAATATCCGGAAGGGGTCGGGTAAAAGTAGACGAAAGACCCGCAATCCGGAAAGGAGAATTGTATGAAAAAGTATCTGTTCTGTATGGCTGTTGCGCTGCTGGTCCCGGTTTCTCAGGCTGATGCGTCAAATGTCGGGTTCAGTGTCGGTGTCAATGTCGGGGCCCCGGTGGCGCCGGTCTATGCATCTCAGCCCGTGGTGGTCACGGGTCCACCCGAATTTGTCGCGCCACCGCAGCTCGGTTTTTATGTTGCGGTGGGAGTACCCCATGATCTTTTCTATATGGGGGGCAGCTACTACCTCTCCCGTGGAAATGTCTGGTACACTTCCCCCTACTACAATGGGCCGTGGGCGACGGTGCATTACAAGAAAGTTCCCTATGGACTCCGCAAGCACTCGTCCCACAAAATCCATTATTATCGGGATAACTATTGCCGGAGTTACCAGAAGCAGGGAGGGCATGACTACCGTCATTTCCGTCCCCAGCGCCACGATGGGGACAGAAACGGAAAGGGTGATGGGAGAAATGACCACGCAAGGGTAGGTGGTGATTACGGCAGAGGTGGTGGAGAGGGCCCCGGTCACCGGGGTTGGTGAGATGGTAACCTTTGTCTGAAAAAAAGAAAGGCCCGGGGATTTTTATCCCGGGCCTTTCTTTTATCCTGCTATTTTGCCAGCAGCACCGAGCATTTCGCCCCCCGGAGCACATGCCGCGCCACACTGCCCATGGTGTATTTGGAAATGCCGGTTGATCCGAGAGATGACAGTACAATCAGGTCTATTTTCCTCTCTTCCGCTTCATTCAATATCTCCTCATGGGGAACCCCGGTTTTTATATCGGTCGTGATTTCCTTGGGGTCTATGCTGGGGAATTTCGCAAGCTGTGTCCGCATCCCTCTCCTGGTGGATTCAAGCATCTGTTGCTGGAACTGAGTTACCATATCTGCGCTGATGCAGTAGTCAATGGTGCATTGCTGGATGGGGTCTTGGATCACGTGCAGGAGAAAAACCTCGGAATTATAAAATCTTGCAATATCGAATGCATGTCTGACAGCCTTGTCTGAATGCTCCGACATGTCCGTCGGGACAAGAATTCGGGACGGTTTGAACATTACGCGTGCCTCCTCTCCCGGATGCTGGAAAC
This sequence comes from Geobacteraceae bacterium, assembly GCA_017861285.1. Taxonomy (GTDB): domain Bacteria; phylum Desulfobacterota; class Desulfuromonadia; order Geobacterales; family Geobacteraceae; genus CAIWTU01. The sequence continues at coordinate 5,069 of JAGFXO010000066.1, forward strand.
GACCCGGGAATAATTAATTTTAATGATTAGATTATTCCATAAAAAAAACGGGACGACAATGGCACGATCACATAAAAAGACGCATGACCCGGTGAAGGAGAGAAGGGAGAGATTACAGCCAGCCCTTTTTCCTGAAAACATAGAGCGGCAGAATTGCGGAGAGGATGATAAGCCCCAATGCCACCGGATAACCGAAAGGCCACTGGAGTTCCGGGAGATATCTGAAATTCATGCCGTAAATGCTGGCGATAAGGGTAGGGGGCAGGAATATGACCGACATGACGGTGAATATCTTGATCACCTTGTTCTGTTCCATGCTCAGATGATTGAGGAAGAGGTTCTGGAGGTAGTCGAGACGCTCAAAGTTGAAGTTAGCGGAGATGGTGAGAGAGTTGACATCTTTCATCATCATGCTCAGTTCCTTCTTCTGGTTTTCCGAGATCATGGTGCTTTTCAGAAGTGACGAGAGAACACGGTGCTTGTCCGTCAGGTTCTCGCGAAAAGTGATATTGATGTCCTCGTAGGCGGTAATATATTCGAGGAATTGCCCAGGGTTCTCGAAGGATTGGGGGTCCTTGCGGCCGATGGTGACGATTTTCTTGGCCAGATGCTCGATCAAATCCGCATCGATATCGACCCGCATAGCGAGGATGCCTGACAACACATCGGCGCCGTTATGGAAAGCTCTCGGGTTCAGGCGCAGCTTTCTGGAAAATTCGGTGAAAATTCTCAGGTCGGAGAACCGGATAGTGGTCAGGTAATTGTCTTTCAGGATGAATGATACCGTCTCGCTGTTGATCTGCTCTCCCTGCATGACGAGAAATGCAGTGTTGATCCAGATGCCGCTTTCATCTTCCCAGTAGCGGGAGCTGTACTCGATCTCCTCCGATTCCTGGCGTGTCGGGAGCTCCAGCCTGAGGACCCTTTCCACGGCAACGCTCTCTTCCGGTGAAGGGGATTGCAGGTCGAGCCAGACCAGGTTGGAAACATCAAGTTCCTCCAGTTGGTCCGATTCCAGAGTAATGGATTTGTATGTGTCCTCAGTTCGAAGGAAAGCCTTTATCATGGGGTGCTCTCACGGATTCTTAAGTATGATCGTGTCCCTGTCCGGGACCGGAAACAAGTTTTTATGCGCTTATGGGGAGAGTAGCGAAGGATTGGCAAAACGTCAAGATGAAACACCGGTTATTTAACAGGTTGATTTCTCTACTCTCCTTTGAAAAAGCTTCTGATATCCCTTCCCATTTGCCTGAACGCTTCGCCGGTATTCTTCCCTGTTTCCGTGAACCACTCGCCCACTGATCTGCCGGTCTTCTTTGCTGCCTGTCCGGTTTCCGTGCCGATTTTCCTGAAACCGTGACCGACCTCTTTCCCGCCTTCCTTGAAGGCCCGGCCGGTCTCGGTGCCTATCTTCCTGAAGCCTTCACCCACATCTCTGCCGCCCTCTTTCAGCCCATTCTCGGCCCGGCCCGGCGAGGCAACAAGAAGTGCCATGAAAAAAGCGGCTACCAGCAATCGCATGACAAAAACCTCCTGAACGAAGTCGCAGACAGTGTAGCACGGAAGAGGCATAACGTCAAAACTGCGACGGCAAGAACAGAAAAGCCGCTCGTCCCGGTGAATTGATGACGGAGCGGCTTCTGTCAGTAAAGGTGCAATTGGCGGCCTTTATGGTACGGAGCCCTGAACAGGCTGCCTGGTCGGGCCCTGGAACGGCTGCTCCTGCCCGGAAAGCGTTGTACCTTCTTCAAACACAAACTGCCATTCACTGTACTTGTCTTTCTCCTCGAGCTTTTCGAGCCCCTTGGGGAAGTTGGCCTGTTTGATGGGCTTTTGTTCGCTGGAACTTGCAACGCCTATGATTCCCTTGCCCGGAGCTTTTATCGGTACCCAATCCTCTCCAGTCAGGGGGTCATTGTACAGGGTTCGCAGGTATCGTATCGTCGCAATGGTGTTCGGATCCCGCAGAAGATCCTTCAAGTCGTTCAATGGCGGTGGTGGACGTTCACCGGGGCGCGGTTTGTACCATCTCGTTATTGCGTCCCTGTATTGCATGCCGCGAAACAGGAGTTCCTCCTCCCGCTCACGGTCCATAACCGTTTTCCAGCTCTGTCCGGCCGCGGCAAGCATGATCCCCATGATCACGACAACAATCAGGGCCATGAGATAGGTAAAGCCTGATGATGAGCGGAGAGGGTTTGCCGCCATTGATTACTTCCTCGCGAGGACCTCACGGGCCGCTTCCGACAGGTCTTCGGCGGTGAGCCCGAAATATTTCAACAGTTCTTCTGCTTTGCCGGAGGTGCCGAACCTGTCGCGGATCCCGACACGCTTGAGCGGCGTGGGCAGATTCTCTGCAAGCAGTTCGGCTACTGCTCCGCCCAGACCGCCTATTATAGAGTGCTCTTCGGCAGTGACGATTGCACCTGTCTCCCCGGCAGCCTTCAGGATAATTTCCTGGTCGAGGGGTTTGACGGTTGCGATATGGACGATCCGGGCGGAGATCCCCTCTTTCTTGAGCAGTTCAGCGGCTTTTACCGCCTGCCCTGTCATAAGTCCCGTGGTGACGAATGTCATATCGGTGCCGTGCAGTACTTCGCACCCCTTTCCTATCTCAAAATAGCAGTCGTCGGGAAATATTGCAGGAACCTTGTTGCGGCCAAGGCGGACGTAAACCGGGCCTTTATGTGCGGCCACGGCACGAATTGCTTTCCTGGTCTCGGCGGCATCGGCGGGGACGATGACGGTCATGTTCGGTATGGCCCTCATGATTGCTATGTCCTCCACGGACTGGTGTGACCCGCCGTCTTCGCCAACGGTTATCCCGCCGTGGGTCGGTACGATTTTGACATTTGCCTTGGGATACGCCACGGATTGGCGTATCTGTTCCCAGGCCCTCCCCGCTGCGAAGATGGCGAATGTGGAAACGAACGGTATTTTCCCTGCGGCGGCAAGACCGGCGGCAGTACCGATCATGTTTGCCTCGGCAATACCCATATTGAAGAAACGCTCAGGAAATCTCTTCCCGAAGACGGCTGTTTTCGTGGAGCCTGAGAGATCTGCGTCGAGAACGACGATATTTCCGTTTTCAGCGCCCAGTTCAGCCAGGACTTCGCCGTAGGCGTCCCTGGTTGCCTTCATATTACTCATTGGTAAACCCTTTCATGTATGAAATGTTCCACGTTCTATATTCAAAGCCCCCTGCCGGAAAATTCTCAAACCCCGAACCTGGAACCCGGATCCTTATCCTCAGTCTTCGAAACAACCCAGGCAAATGAGTGCTTCGTTCAATTCGTCGTCATTAGGGGCTACCCCGTGATACGACGCCTTGTGTTCAAAGATGGAAACACCTTTCCCCTTGACCGTGGCCGCGACAATCACAGTCGGCTTCCCCTTGATGTCTTCCGCCTTGTCGAGGGCGGTAAGCACGGCACCCATATCATGGCCGTCAATCTCGATTGCGTGCCAGCCGAAGGCCCTGAACTTGTCGGCAATGGGAGAGACGTTCATCACCTTGGCCACTTCCCCGTCAATCTGCAGGGCATTGACATCGACCATGGCGCAGAGGTTGTCCAGCCGGTAGTGGGCGGCTGCCATGGCTGCCTCCCAGACCTGGCCTTCCTGCAGTTCCCCGTCCCCCAGAATGACATATGTCCGGGAATTGCTGTTGTCGAGTCTGAGACCAAGGGCAATTCCGTTGGCCATGGACAGCCCCTGTCCCAGTGAACCCGTGCACACTTCCACCCCGGGGGTCCCCTTGCTGTCGGGATGCCCCTGCAGGTGGCTGCCGAGACGCCGGAGCATCATCAGATCTTCTTTCGGAAAGTATCCGGCTTCGGCAAGCGCCACGTATTGGGCCGGGGCCGCATGTCCCTTGCTGAGGACAAAACGGTCACGGTCTTTCCATCGAGGGTCTTCGGGATTATGGCGCATCTTGTGAAAATAGAGGGCCGTTATCATGTCTATGGCTGACAGCGAGCCGCCGGTATGTCCAGACTGGGATTTGTGGAGCGTCTTTACGATGGATACACGGAGATTCCGGGCTATATCCTCCAGATGGGTGATCTTTTCCTTGTGCAAAATATGTCCTTTCCTGCCGATTCAATGACGCATTCAACATTCATCAATGCGGTTTGCTCAATAATGCCTCTCATGGGTACTGCATGAATCGTTCATACCGGGTTTTCCGTGGTCCCCGGGCCAATCCCCGGGTGCCCCCTGTTGTATCTGCTGTTCTTCAGTTCGTTATTATTTCTTCGAGAAGAATTTCCTCCTCGGGTTTTCCGTTTGTTTCATGATTCGGTCCGGAATCGGGGGGAGATGAGGGGGTGGGTGGCGGTTGTTTCTGGAGTTCTGCGGGGGATCCGGCGGGAAATGCGCGGTCATCGAATTCTCCCGACTTGAGTCTTCGCAGCATTTCCTTATGCTGGTCCTTCATCAGTTCCTCGACTACTTTTTCCAGCATTTCGATCTTGATGATGTCGGAGTAGCCCGTTTTTTTCGAGGCGATGATAGTGCCACCCCGATAAAGGAGTGTGGTGATGCAAGGGTTCCTGATTCCGCTATCCTCCGTCTGGACATGGAAAATGTCCCCTTTGTAGCGAATATTGTGATTGAAACCCACAACCATTATCGTTCCCTGTTCAAGAAAATCAGATTACTTCGAAAAAAAGTTACCATGGGCAAAAGATAGTTGCAAGAGATAATAAATCGATCACGAGGGGAAGCCTTACGCCCCTTTTCCCAGAAGCCTTTTTATCCGGGCAACCGCCTCCATGGCATCTCGTGCGTAGAGGTCCGCTCCGATAGAATCGGCATATTCCTGGGTTACAACTGCCCCGCCGACCATGGTAAAGGTTTTTATGCCGCTTGCCTTCAGTTTTCCGATGACATTTTCCATTTCGGACATGGTGGTAGTCATCAGGGCCGAGAGACCGACCGCATCGACATTCCGTGTTTTTGCCTCATGCACGATTTTTTCCGCCGGGACATTCTTGCCGAGATCGATGACTTCAAAACCGTGGTTTTCCAGCAGGGTGCAGACGATATTTTTGCCGATGTCATGAATGTCGCCTTCGACAGTTGCCATGAGGATTTTTCCCAGCGACTCGAATGCCCCTTCTCTCATTTCATGTTTGAGGCGCGTGAAGGCGGTTTGCATGGTTTCCGCGGCGAGCATGACCTGAGGGAGAAAAACCAGGTTTTTCTCGAAACGGCGGCCGACTTCCTCCAGTCCCGGCAACAGGCCGTCATTGCTGATCTCCAGGGGGGGCATGCCTTCCTGCAGTGCCTGCTCGATCAGGGAGACGATATTCTCCCGGTCCCCGTCGATTACAGCCTTGGCAAGGAGACCTTTCGTCCCGGGAGCGGGCGGAGCAGTCTGCTGTTCGCCCGGGGCGGGTGAGGGCATCCCGGTACATGACCCGATGTACCGCGCGGCGTGGGGGTCTTTGTTGAGAAGAACCATTGCCGATCTCCAGGCATCCATCATTGCCTGTTCCTTCGGGTTGATGATGGCCGCATCGAGTCCCGCGGCAAGAGCGATGGCGAAGAAGGTCGATGAAATCACCGGCCGGCGCGGGAGACCGAATGAGATGTTGCTGACGCCCAGAACGGTATTCACGTGCAGGTGTTCTTTTACCAGTCGCACGGCCCGGACTGTCTCCATGGCCTGCTCCTGTTCGGCGCTGACGGTAAGTGTCAGGCAGTCGATGAGGACATCATTCGCGGCGATACCGGTTTCATTTGCCGCCGCGGCTATTTTTGCCGCTATGGCCATGCGCCCCTCGGCGGTGGCGGGAATCCCCTTTTCATCGAGTGCCAGCCCGAGAACGGCCGCGCCGTATTTCTTCACCAGCGGCAGTATCCTGGCAATGCTCCTGTCTTCGCCCGATACCGAGTTCACGAGCACCTTGCCGTCAGCTGCCTTGAGGCCCCGCTCCAGCGCATCCGGGTTGGAGGAGTCAAGGACAAGCGGTACCGGAGTTGCCCCCGTGACGCAGAACACGGCCTGTTCCATGGCCGCCGCCTCATCGATTCCAGGCAGTCCCACGTTTACATCCAGCAGGGTTGCACCGGCCGCAGCCTGCTCCAATGCTTCGCGGCGTATATATGAAATCTTCCCTTCCCTCAATTCGGTTCCGAAGGATTTCTTGCCCGTGGGGTTGATTCTTTCTCCAATGATGGCGGCAGGGTTTGCTCCGCCGATGGCAACATATCCGGTGCGGCTGGAGAGAAAAGTGATGCCCGCAGTGTGACATGGCACCTTGAAGGGACGATTTTTTTCCTCGAGGGCCTCTTTGACGGCCCGGATATGGGCGGAGGTCGTACCGCAGCAGCCGCCGATGACACGGACGCCGAGTTCGATCATTCTGTCATGGTATGCCGTCATCTCGTCCGGTGTCCCCGGGAAGAACGTTTTCCCGTCCACCAGGAGCGGCAGCCCGGCATTTGCCTGGGAAATGAGCGGCAGGGACGTGACCGTGCGCATTGAGCGGAGGACTTCGTAGATGCCGTCCACGCCGAGACCGCAGTTGGAGCCGACAATATCGGCGCCCGCGGCCTCAAGGGTTATGGCCGCTGCTTCGGGAGGTGTCCCCAGGACGCTCCTTCCGTTGTCGTCGAATGTCAGCATGGCGATGATGGGAATCTCCGGAGAAATTTCCCGTATGGCGATGATGGCCGCCTTTGCTTCTTTGATGTCGAGAAAAGTTTCCAGGGTAATGATGTCCGCCCCGGCTGCAATGACCGCTTCCGCCTGTTGCCGGTAGATATCCACTGCCTCGTCGAAGGACATGTCCCCCACCGGTTCGACAAACCTTCCCGTCGGGCCGAACGAGGCTGCCACATAGGCGCTGTTCCCCGCTACCTTCCGGGCGATTGCGACTGCCGTAGCGTTAATCTCGACGAGCCTGCTCTCGAGACCGTAATGGG
>JAGFXO010000162.1 GCA_017861285.1 Geobacteraceae bacterium
TCCGAGGGTTGCGATTCCGGCGGTCATGGCGAGCGGGTTTCCGGAAAGGGTGCCGGCCTGGTAGACTCCCCCTGACGGAGAAAGAAGCGTCATGATCTCCTTTCTGCCCCCGAATGCCCCCACCGGCAGTCCCCCGCCGATGATCTTGCCGAGGGTCGTCATGTCAGGGGTAACCCCGTAGAGCTCCTGGGCGCCGCCATAGGCGACCCTGAAACCGGTCATGACTTCGTCGAAGATCAAAACAACGCCTTCCTCGTCGCACAGGGCGCGCAAGCCTTCCAGGAATCCTTCTCTGGGCAGGACCGTCCCCATATTTCCGGCAATCGGTTCGAGAATAATACAGGCGATGCGGCCGCTGTTTTCCGAAACAAGCTTTTTTACTGAAGCGAGATCGTTGAATGTGGCTGTCAGTGTGTGCTTCGCGAAATCAGCCGGTACTCCCGGCGAATCGGGAACGCCGAAAGTTGCCGCCCCCGACCCGGCTTTCACAAGCAGTGCGTCCGAGTGTCCATGGTAACAGCCGGCAAACTTGATGATTCTGTCTCGACCGGTATATGCCCGCGCCAGGCGGATTGCACTCATGGTTGCCTCGGTGCCGGAGCTCACCATGCGTACCATCTCGATCGAGGGAACTGCATCCACTATCATTTCCGCCAGTGTCACTTCGAGTTCCGTGGGAGCGCCGAAACTGCTTCCGTTTTCGAGAGCACTCTTGATTGCTTCCAGGACTTCGGGATGGCAATGTCCCAAAATCATCGGTCCCCATGAACCGACATAGTCGATGAATTCATTACCGTCAACGTCAATAATCCTTGAACCGTATGCTTTCCGGATGAAAAGCGGGTCGATTCCGACCGACTTGAACGCTCTCACCGGGCTGTTGACACCGCCGGGGATCACCCTTTGGGCATCCCTGAACAGCCGCGCTGAATGGTCGTAGGTCATTGCTGTTTGTCCCTTCTTTTTCGTGTTTCCGAGTGTTCTCAATATGCTGAACGACAATGCTTCCCAGTTTTGGTAGCACACAATTCAACAGGGTGTCAAGGGATAAAAATATCCGACTTGCTTGAAGATTTCGGTATTTCAAGGTGCTTGCAACCGCAGATTTTTCCTGCTATACAAGCCAGTATCCATATGTTGACCAGGTGATGATTTTCCGTACGTTGCACGGGCGTGCGAACGCGGTCGTGCAATCGATTGGGAGGTTTGATGCAGGAGAGAGCTGAACGTTCCGTTCATTTTGCAGTAACCATAATCGGCAAGGACAGCCCCGGTATCGTTGCGGGGGCTGCCGAGGTGCTGTACAAACTGGGATGCAATATCGAAGATTCCAGCTGCACCATGCTGGGCGGCGAGTTTGCCATGATACTCATCGTGTCCCATCATAAACCCTTCAGTAAAACGCGACTGCTGGAGGATTTCAGGGCGTTCGAGGAAAAACTGCACCTTTCCGTGTTCGTGCGAAGCCTGAGCAGCGATGAAGTTCATTACCGGGTTCCCGAAGGAGAACTCTGCATGGTATCGGTGTATGGATCGGACCGCCCCGGTATCGTTTTCAGGGTGACCAATGAGTTGGCCGAAAGGAATATAAGCATCAGCGACCTCAATACCAAACTGATCGGAACTCCCGAGCAGCCGGTATATGTGATGATGATCGAGGCGGTTCTGCCTCGGGGTTTAGAAATAGAAGAGGTTGGAAAGATGCTGAAGAAACTGAAAAAGGAGTTGAATGTCGAGATTTCGGTGCGGTCTGTAACGCCGGTCTCCCTGTAACAACCATGTCTGTTCAGAAAATTATCCTATATCCCGATCCCGTGCTGAAAAAAGTATGCAGACCGGTCCGCGACCTCGACGAAGAAATTCTCGGCCTGATTCGGGACCTGGTAGATACCATGAGGTCGGGACCGGGATCAGTCGGTGTCGCCGCTCCGCAGATAGGAATTACTCTCAGGGTCTGCGTTGTTGACGTCTCCGGAAGCAAGCTCGGCAAGAATTCGAATCATGGGCTCCTGGTCATGGTGAACCCTGAAATAATCGAGAGTGACGGGACCGCCGTCATGAGGGAAGGATGCATGAGCGTTCCCGACTATACGGGTGATGTGGAACGGGCAACAGGGGTAACTATACGCTTCACCGATGAGCATAACAGGGTGAGGGTTCTCGAGACAAGCGGCTTTGAGGCGGTTGCCGTTCAACATGAAATGGATCATCTCGACGGGTTGCTTTTCCTTGATCGTATCAGCTCCCTGAAAACCGGATTATTCCGGCGCAAGAACTACAAGTGAGGGGTGATGTATGCGCGTTGTCCTCGGTAACACCGGTATCTCCGTCAATCGTCTTGTATTCGGGACACTTCCTCTTGGGCCGCTTCAGGCCGGGCTTTCTCCGGAAGAGGGCGGGCGGCTGATCCGTCACGCCCTGGAATCGGGGGTAAACCTGCTGGACACTGCGGAATTGTACGGAACCTATCCCCATATTCGATGGGCGCTCGATGGTTATGCCGGAGAGGCATTGATAGCCACCAAAACACATGCTTCCACGGCGGACCAGGTTCGGGTGCATGTTGAAAATGCATTGCGGGGGTTGAACCGAGGGATGCTCGACATTGTCCATATGCACTGCGCCCGCATCAGGAATCCTCTCACCGAAAGGGCCGAAGTTCTTGAAGAATTGATGAAAATAAGGGATGAAGGCAAAATTGCCCATATCGGGCTTTCCTCTCATTATATTTCAGCTTTCCGCACGACAATGCATTGCCCTGATATCAGCGTGATCCACCCTCTTATCAACAAAACCGGAATGGGGATATTGGATGGCTCCGCGGAAGAAATGGCCGAGGCGGTTGCCTGCTGCTCGCGGTCGGGGAAAGGGGTCTATGCCATGAAGGCGCTTGCGGGTGGAAACCTCATTTCCGAAGCCAGGGAAAGCCTGCACTATGTGCTCCGGCTGCCGGGAATCGACGCCGTTGCAGTGGGAATGCTTTCCTTGAGGGAAATCGACGCGAATCTCTCCCTTTTCAATGGCCTCGTTGAGGATGAGATGGTCTGGGGAGAGCTTGAGAAGAGGCGCCGCAAGCTAAAGATCATCGAGCGGTTCTGCACGGGATGCGGCAGCTGTGTTCCCGCCTGTCACAGTGACGCCCTATCCCTGAAAGACGGCAAGGCGTGGGTAGACGAGGAGCGATGCATTCTGTGCGGCTACTGTGCGGCTGCATGCCCGGAGTTCATGATTCGGGTAATCTGAAGAAATCCGCGCGGGAATTGAAAATCTTTTATTATTTCATCCGCTTTGCGGTTGCAGTCTCCTGTTTTTGTGAAATAATCTTATCAGGAAGCATGCGATTCTCCAGAATCCGCCATTTAATTAAAAGGAGGCAGAGATCATGTTCAAACCGTCAAGAATTCTCATTCCCACAGACATGTCTGATCACGCTGACAAGGCCGTTCGACAGGGTTTCGAGATTGCGAAGCTGTTCGGCTCGGAAGTATTTGTGCTTCATGTGGTTCACGACCACGTCCAGCAATGCACGGTAGATTACTGTATCGATTCGAAACTGGCCGATGACCTGCAGAAACAAGTTGTGGAAGGCGCAAGGGAAGGCATAAAGAAACAGGTCGAGAAACTTGTGGGAGAAGAAGCAGCAAAAGCGACTCTGGATGTCAAAGTGGGGGCCCCCTACGATCAGATCCTGAAGGAAGCCGATGAAAAAGCAGTCGATTTGATTGTAATTTCATCACTCGGCACCACGGGAATAGGAAAATACTTGATCGGGAGCGTTGCGAGGCACGTCCTTCTCGGGGCGAAATGCTCCGTGCTGCTGACGAGGTAATGTGTCGGATCATTCTACCTCCATTGGGGTAGAAAAAAGGGAGAGCAGGTTCGCCATCCGTTCTATTATTGTGTGGCAAAATTATTATAATTAAATATGGTCCCCTTAATATTGACAGTTAAGGGGATTTTTTTTGTAAGCAGAATGTTATGTTTTAGCAATGTAATGGCTCAAAATCCAATAAAAACAATGTGTTGATAGTAAGCAAATTTCTATGGAAATTTATAGTCATGTCACTAAAAATCCAATTTGTATTTATAATCTTTGCACGCTAGAAAAAATATTTTTTCTAGCTTCCGCCGATTCGTTTCTAATGATTATATGTTGAGTGCCAGGGCCCCGGTTAGCAAGATAGCCAGGGAATCCTCATTTCATGACTGAAAAGGTTTGCTTTCCCCCGTTTCCATAGTATAAAAGGGACATGATTATAAAGAGGACTGGCTGCTTTTTCAGTTTCGGGACGAAACTGCTATCTTCTCAGTACAGAGTGTAACCATAAGATGGGTTTTATTCGTTTCCTCTCCACCCCGGCTTCCAGCCGCCGCGCCTCCAATCGATGCCGTTGCATGGCCCTGCTGGGCCTGTGCGTGT
>JAGFXO010000017.1 GCA_017861285.1 Geobacteraceae bacterium
CAGTTCTCCCGTCTCCGGTTCGAACGTGCAGATGTGCGGATGCCTGATGCCGTTGAAGGTCGTGGTCTTGACCATCGTGTAGTGTGCCATGTCAAGGAAAGCGAGCCGGCTTCCGGGCTGCAGCGGCTGCTCGAAAGACCAGTCGCCGATGACATCACCCGCAAGGCACGAGGGCCCGCCCAGCCGATAACCATGGGCCTTTTCACCGGGATCGAACCCCCCGTGTATCTGCGGCCGGTAGGGCATTTCCAGGACATCGGGCATGTGGCAGGTCGCGGAAACATCGAGGATGGCGATGTCCACGACGTTATGCACCACGTCAAGCACCTCGCTGACAAGGACCCCGGTACCGATGGCGATGGCCTCACCAGGCTCCAGGTAGATTTCCAGATTGTATTTATCGCGGAAATACGTGACGAGTTCCACCAGGGCGTCGATGTCATAGCCTTCCCGGGTGATGTGGTGTCCACCGCCCAGGTTGAGCCATTTCATCCGAGGCAGAAACTTCCCGAATTTTTCTTCGAAAACACGGGCGGTTCGATCCAATGGGTCGAAAAGCTGCTCACACAGCGTATGGAAGTGAAGTCCCTCGACTCCTTCCAGGGAGCGCCCCTCGAATTCGGCGCGCCTGATGCCGAGCCGTGACATGGGTGCGCATGGGTCGTAGAGCGCCGTATGCCCTTCGGAGTGCTCCGGGTTGACCCTCAGTCCGATCGATACGCGTGCGCAATGTTTTTCCCACAGGGGGCGAAATCGTTCCAACTGACCGAAGGAGTTGAAAACGATATGATTCGAAGTTTCGAGGAGTTCCGTCATGTCGCTTTCGCTGAACGCAGCGGCAAAACCATGTACCTCGCGTCCGAATTCCTCGCGCCCGAGGCGGGCTTCCCACGGTGAACTGGCGCAAACGCCGTGAAGGGTCTCGCGGATGATCGGAAAGACGCTCCACATGGAAAAAGCCTTGAGTGCGAGGAGTATCTTCGCGCCGCTTCGTTTCTGTACCTCGTCCAATATGGCCAGGTTGTGGCGCAGCCTTCCGAGGTCGACCACGTAGGACGGGGAGGGGGCAAGGGATATCATTTTGTCGACTTTCAGCGAGTTCAATCCATTTCCTTCCGATTATCTGATCTGCCGATATTGTGCGGGCAAAAGGCAAACGGCATCAGGCAAAGGGGTTTTGATTTTGAAGCCTTTTGCCTTGTGCCCTTTGCCCCGTGCCTGATTTTATTACATCTCCAGCCATTCCCCGCCTTCGATCGCCTGCCAGGGGAGCCCCAGTTCGGCCAGTTTTGCCAGGAATGGATCAGGATCGAACTGCTCCATGTTGAAGACGCCCTCGCCACGCCATTTACCTGTCAGCATCATGATTCCGCCGACAACAGCCGGCACTCCCGTTGTGTAGCTGATGGCCTGTGAGTTTACCTCTTTGTAGCATTGCTCGTGGTCGCAGATATTGTAGATATAAACCTGCTTTTTCTTCCCGTCTTTGATTCCCTTTGCCACGACGCCGATGCAGGTTTTTCCCTTGGTCAGGGGACCCAGGCTGCCCGGATCGGGAAGGACCGCTTTCAGGAATTGCAGTGGAACGATCTTCTGCCCGTTGTATTCCACCTCGTCGATGCGCGTCATGCCCACATTCTGCAATACCTCGAGGTGCTTCAGATAATTGTCGGAGAAGGTCATCCAGAACTGCGCCTTGCGGATGGTCGGGATATGCTTGACCAGGGATTCCATTTCCTCGTGGTACATACGGTAAATGTTCATCGGGCCTATGCCTTCCGGGAACCCATAGCTGCGTTTGGTAGAGAGGGCCTGCGTTTCAATCCACCGTCCGTCTTCCCAATGGCGGCAGGGCGCGGTCACCTCGCGGATATTGATTTCCGGGTTGAAGTTTGTGGCAAACGGCTGTCCATGGCTTCCGGCATTCGCATCGATAATGTCGATCTCCTGTACTTCGTCCAGGTAATGCTTGGCAGCCAGAGCCGTAAAGACATTGGTCACGCCGGGGTCGAAACCGCTGCCCAGGAGTGCCATGAGTCCTTTGTCGCGGAAACGGTCCTGATATGCCCACTGCCAGCTGTATTCGAATTTTGCGGTATCCCGCGGCTCATAGTTGGCGGTGTCCAGGTAGTCGACTCCCGTTGCAAGGCAGGCATCCATAATGGTCAGGTCCTGATAGGGAAGAGCAACGTTGATGACCAGCCCGGGCTGTTCCCGCTTGATGAGTTCCGTAAGCTCGGGAACATTGTCCGCATCGACACGGGCCGTTTTGACCGGATACCCGATTTCCGCCGCAATGGCCTTGCACTTCGATTCCGTCCTCGACGCGAGAGTGATCCCGGTAAATACGTCGGAGGCCTGGGCGCACTTGTGAGCGACAACCCGGCCAACTCCACCTGCCCCTATGATCAATACTTTGCTCATTTGATAAATCTCCTCTTGAATTTCGAGTGCTCACAGCGAAATTTTCTGGGGAAACACGCGCCACACTGTCATAATAAAACCGAAATTGCGGAAAAGCTGCATTCGAAACGATCCGTTCACAAATTTGATCGGGACGCAGTCGAGTACCCGGCAGTTTCAGTAGTTGAATGTAGGGGGTGTTACAACCCAGAGGATTTTTGCTTCGGCCTTGCCGGTATTCTTCACGGAGTGCCTCTTGCCGGAGCTGAAATAGAAACACTCACCCTTCTTTACCGTGTACAGTTGATCGTCCAGTTGCAGTTGAACCTTGCCGGCGAGCATATAGCCGAATTCCTCTCCTTCATGGTACCCTTGCTCATCCATTTCCTCCCCCGGCTTTATGGTTACCAGTGCCGGGTCCATCTCGCGGTTCTGGGCTCCGGGGACCAGCAGTTCGACCTTGATGCCGTCGTCGTCGCCGGTAGACTGTACGCGTGCATCGGCGCCGAATACAATGTCCTCACCCCGTGAATGTTCCGCGAAAAATTCCTCCATGGTGATGCCGAAAACGTCGACGATATCTTTCAGGGTCGCAATGGAGGGAGATGTGGCATCATTTTCCAGCTGAGATATATATCCCTTGGTAAGGTCCGCACGGCTTGCCAATTCTTCCTGGGTAAGCGAATTGACCATTCTCAGCCGCTTCAACCTTTCACCGATTTTCACACTATCCTCCGTGTTTAGTAAACATAAACATTTTGTTTAATGTGGAGTTTAGCATTTCTAAACTTTTTGTCAACAACCGAGTTTAGTCCTTCTAAACTTTGTGTTTAACTCGGTGCTGGCAGGGTGTGGTTTATAATACAAACGTTTTCCGATGTCAATTTTTTTTTGCCGCAGCTGCATTTTCTCCGTGCAAGTACCTTTAATTCGCATCGGATGCAGGCAGTGACCGGTATTTTGTTGACAAGAGCCGAACGATTTATTACCTATCAATGGATTCGGAGGTCAGAAAGCCAATCACGGGGGTTGAAATGCTCAAGGAAACAAGGATAGGTTTCATAGGCGGCGGGAATATGGCCGAGGCCATCATCAAGGGGCTGCTCGCGGGAGGAGTTCCTGCGTCGAATATTATGACTGCAGAGCCTTCCGCTGAGCGAAGGGAATTGCTGCGGGAGACGTACGGCGTATCGGTCTGCCTGAATAATGAGGAGGTTGTCCTGCCCTGTCCGGTCCTCATTATGGCTGTCAAGCCGCAGGTGTGTGGTGACGTGTTAAAAGGGATCGCGAGTGGAAATGCGCAGGGTAAACTAATCGTTTCCATAATGGCGGGAGTGAAAACGGGATACATAGAAGCCGCACTCAACGGGGGCGTTCGGGTGGTGCGGGTCATGCCCAATACCCCGGCGCTGGTGCTCGAGGCGGCGTCGGCAATCAGTCCCGGCAGCCTTGCCACAGCGGATGATGTCGCACTCGTGCGGAGTATTTTCGAGCTTCTCGGAACCACCTGCGAGGTGGAGGAAAAACTCCTGGATGCCGTTACCGGTCTTTCGGGGAGTGGCCCGGCCTATGTCTTCACGTTCATAGAGGCTCTTTCGGATGCAGGGGTTAAAAATGGCCTCCCCCGGAATGTTGCCTCGATGCTTGCTGCGCAGACGGTCCTCGGTTCGGCGAAGATGGTTCTGGAAACCGGCGACCACCCTGCCGTGCTTCGCGAAAGGGTGACATCCCCGGGAGGTACGACCATTGCCGGTCTTCATGTTCTTGAGAACGAAGGCTTGCGCGGGACAATTATGACGGCTGTAGATGCAGCCACAAACCGATCGAAAGAATTAGGCGAAAAATAGTTCAGCCTTTTCGAACATTTTCCCAAAGAAAGCCTACATCAATCCGTATTCCCGCTCAAAATACTGGAATGCCCTCTTTACCCTGGTTTTCAATGTGACATCTTTCACCGGTTTGGTCAGAAAGTCAAAAAATCCTTTCTCGAAGGCCCGGGCTTCGTCTTCGGGGTCGGTGTTGTCCGTCATCAAAATGACCGGGATAAGCCTTGTTTCGGAGAGGGTTTTCAGTGCGTCGAAGAGGCCATAGCCATCGAGCTTCGGTATCGTCTTGTCCACCAGTATCACCTGGGGAGTTTCGGAAATGGCCGTTTTGTATGCTTCCATCCCATCTGTCGCGGTGATCACCCGATAGCCCTCTTTCGAAAGGCAATTGCCGAGCGAGGTGCAGGCATGGTTGTCCGCCTCGACCACGAGGACAGTTTTCCCGAGAGGTGTGGAGATGTCCTTGTTCAGGTAGTGTCTGCTGATTGCCGCGATGATATCCTTTCTCGTTGATATGAACGGGACCACTTTCAGGCCATTGTTGGCGGCAATATTGGAGGCTATCCTGGTATTCGTCGGATCCGCCATTGCGAGCGCCAGTCGGTCCCCTTCGATTTTCAGCGGAAACAGCATGTTCTCCATGGCTACATCCGCCGGAATCAGGCTTAACAGTTCACGGGGAAATGAGTGCGTGGCAAAATTGACGACCACCCTGTATCCGTATTGACTTGCCAGGGCGGAGGCAAGTTCGTCGCCTGTTATCAGTTCGGTTTCCTCAAGAATGGCGCCGAGCCTCTTGTTAAATCTTTTTGCACGGCCTAGAGCCCGCTGCAGAGTCTTGTCCGTAATAATTCCTCTTTCTTTCAAGATTTCACCGAGCAGTTTTCTGTTTTCCATTGCATCTCCTGAAGCAGGTGTCTTCATCATCACAAAATACCAGAGAAGAAGGGTTCAGCCAACCGGACTCCGCTGAAAAATTTCACCAGGACTGGCTGGATATATCCCTGTAAATATTATGCGGGTTTTTCTTCGGAAACTTTTCCGGAGGGGCTGTTCAGTTTTTCGTACAGTTCTATCTGTTCCTGCATGGAAAGCTTTTTTCGTTTTGCGCATTCCTGGCCAAGGCACATCCGGCAGCGGTCGTCACTGCACCATTGGCAGTAGACGCAATCGGGGCATGGATGTTTTTTTTGTGGACTTTCCATTTGATCCGCCCGTTTTCCGGAGACTTTTCATATTTTCTGTTTTCGAAGTGTATCACTCCCGCCCTTGCGGCCGCAACCTTTTTCATCACCAGGAATTGGAAGCCCGCAGGCATTTGCAGGAGGTTATCAGTCTCTTGACTTTGATTGAATTGTGCGATAGCTTGAATCTGTCCCGAGGATTTTATTGTGCTGGTTTTTCAATTGCTTCCGGCATATTTCCGGTTGGAGTCAATGGTTCGTTCAAGAAGCTCCCGGTGCTCTTGATCAGAAAGGATGATTACATTGATCCAATGATGAATGGCGGGCTGATCACCTTTGAAAAGGTGCAGGTCATGCGTTACTGCGACAAGAATGACGCCGTTTGCGTGGTACATGAACCGTAAAAGGCGGCGGCCGCCTTGTTTCCGTACCGCTTTATTCACGCAAACAACAACGGAAGGAGTTGTTCAAAGGCTATGAAACTGAAACTCAACAGAGTTTTCCTGGAAATGGGGGTCATTGTCCTTATTGCCTCCGTAACCGGAATGCTCTGGAATCACAAGATGCTCATCGGTGTATGGTCGGGAAACCTTGATAGTTTTGCGACTGTTTCATCCGCGTCGCAGGGGCAGGATGCCGTTCCTGCTCCTGCCGGACTCATGCAGGTCAGGGACCTTTATGAACGGGGCGCAGCCGTTCTCGTCGATGCGCGGGATACCCTTGTCTTTTCCCGGGGACACATCAAGGGAGCCGTCGTTCTGCCCGTCGGAGAGTTTGATTCAAGGATTGCCGCTCTTTTGGCGAAAGTGCCGTTACATTCCACGATTGTTGTCTATTGCAATGGGTATGGCTGCCATGACAGCATGGCGGTGGGCAAAAAACTCATGGCCCGGGGATATCGGAATGTCCTTGTCTTCGAGGGCGGCTATCCCGAATGGAAGGATGCCGGTCTTCCCGTTGAAGGTGAAAATGATGAAGCATGAAATGTGGAGATATGCCCGACCCATTCTGAGGGTTGGACTGGGCCTGGTTTTTCTCTATGCAGGAATTCTCAAGATTCTTGACCCAGTCGCTTTCGCCGCGAGTGTCGCCGCCTATAAGATTCTCCCGTACAATCTGAATTATCTGGTTGCGGCCACATTGCCCTGGGTCGAGTTTGTCTGTGGCCTGCTTCTCGTCACCGGCTATCGTGTCAGGGCTGCATCCGGCATCATTATTGCGATGAACCTGGCTTTTATGGCGGCACTGGCTTCAACGATCGTCCGTGGCCTCGACATAGACTGCGGCTGTTTCCGCCAGGGAGGCGAGAAAACCTCGGCCTGGGTTGCGCTCGCGCGTGATACCATCTTTCTCGCTGCGGCGATCTTTCTCTGTGTAAAACATGAAAAGCCCATCGTTACGGGAAAGATTCCTGCTTGGGAGTGATTCCACTTATTTTTCTTCATTATTGCGGTTTGACCCGAATTGATGTAGTATTCCCCGCACTTTTATTTCACTTGTCTGGAGCGTTCTGTGCTGATAGGTATAATTTTTGTTATTTGTGCGTATCTGGTTGGCTCGATACCTACCGGGCTGCTTCTTGCCAAGGGTTTGGGCGGGGTTGATATACGCGAAACGGGTAGCGGCAATATAGGCGCCACCAATGTTTATCGCACGCTGGGGCGCAAGGTGGGGCTGTTGACGCTGGTTGGAGATTGTCTCAAGGGGCTTGTCCCCGTTCTCATAGCGGGTCTCATCGGCATGAGCGCGTTATGGGTATCATTGATTGGTCTTTCTGCTTTCCTGGGGCACGTTTATACTGTTTTCCTGGGGTTCAAGGGAGGCAAAGGGGTCGCAACTGCTCTGGGGGTTTTCCTCGCGGTGTCTCCCCTGTCCGTGCTGTCTGCTCTGGCGGTTTTCTCTCTGGTGTTGTATAAATGGCGGTATGTTTCACTGGCTTCCATTACCGCTGCCGCCGCAATGCCCTCACTGTTAGCCCTTATCGATGGAAGACCCGAGATTGTCGGCATGTCTCTTCTGATTGCGGCGATGGTCATTGTGAAACACATGGAAAACATCAAAAGACTCAAATCCGGGACGGAAAGCAAGTTCAGGGCATAAAAAAGAGCCGGATGACCGGCTCATCCGTTATCGAGGGAGATGAGTTACATATCCGTAAGTACCTTGTCGTCATACAATGATTCAAGGTAGAATTTGTGTTTTTTTTCCTCATTGGCAAGCATCCGGAAGAGCTTTTTCAACTCCGGGTCATCCGTCATTGTTTCCGCCTCGGCATAAAGCCTGCACGCTTTCTCCTCGCTTTTCATCGAATAGACGAGTATTTCCTGGTAGGTCATGTCCTCACGATATGGGATATCAACCAGGTATTCGCTGATTTTCAGGTCGGGCGCCTGCCTGGATTTGTATCGTTCGATTTTTTCCCTGTCAAGTTGCTGAATGAATCTCTTGTGATTTGCCTCTTGTTGGGCCATCTCTTCAAACAGTTTTTTCGCGGACAGATTGATTGAAGCCTTTGCAGCAGATTTGTATAACCTGTACGATGCATCTTCCTTTTCCAGGGCAAACTCCAGGATGTCTTCGATTGTGCTGAATTCCATCTGCCTACCTCCTCCCGGCTTGAATCGCTGCCTCACGGCACGGCAGCGCATAAGACCCTAACCTTGTAGCAACAAATATGAGCATTGTCAAGAAAGGGGGTAATGACTTGACAGGCGATGTCATATGACATAGAAATGTTTCCTTCAATACCACGCAAGGAAGTCTCAAGTGAAACGGTTTCCCTTTTTCAAAAAGTTGCCTTTGTCCAGAAGGGCGTCACGGGTGGCGGGTATTATTCTTGTCCTGGCCCTGGTCATCGGCTTGCCCTGCGTGCGTTTCGGCATTTTTCCGAAGGCGCCGACAGGCGGCGGGAAGATTGTCAGAATCTTTGAATTCAAAGAAGGATGTACTCTGAAGAAAATCGCCGAAGAACTCGAGTACTCGAAAATTATCTCCAGCGGCGACCTTTTCATTCTGTATGCACGGCTCAAAGGTGCTGACGGCAAGATCAAGGCAGGTGCCTACCTTTTCAATGACGGCATGACCCCATCGACCATCCTGCGCAAACTGCTGGCCGGCGATGTGTACATACGCCGTTTCGCGGTTCCTGAAGGGTATTCAATCTACCAGGTCGCCGAACTGCTCGAACGCAGAGGGTTTTTGGGGAAGGGGGCGTTCCTGGAGCAATGCTCAAATCGGGCGCTGCTTTCAGAGTTGGGTATAGAGGCATCGAGTGTGGAGGGATACCTCTACCCCTGCACGTATGATTTATCCCCTCAAATCACCGCAGCCGACTTTATAAGGATGATGGTGGCTCAATTCAGGAAGCATTATTCCCGGGAACTGGCAGCCAGGGCGAAAACGATGCGAATGAACTCCGGTGAAATTCTCACCCTTGCGTCGATTGTGGAAAAGGAAGCGAAAGTCTCCGGGGAGAAGCCCTTGATAGCATCCGTTTTTCTCAATCGTCTGAGGAAAAAGATGCCCCTCCAGAGCGACCCTACCGCGGTTTACAAGATTCGGGCGTTTGCCGGCAGGATTTCAAAAAAGGACATTATGACCGATTCGCCTTATAACACATACAAGATCAAAGGTCTTCCTCCGGGCCCGATCGGTAACCCCGGGAAAGATGCCATAGCGGCTGTGCTTAACCCAGCCAGAACAAAATACCTCTACTTCGTCGCCAAAATGGACGGTACCCACCATTTTTCGGCCACCCTGGCTGAACATAACAATGCGGTTACAAAATATCTCAGGTCGGGAGGTGTCCCCCGTGAATCCGTGGGCGGGCCCGGGCTGGAATACAGGAACAATTTTCCGGTCATTGCGCCACATGGCGGCTGACGAAACGGAAGGCCGCGTGTCCCAATCAGGATCATGTGTCCGGCGCTTCGGCATCTACAGGGATCCCGCCCTTTATGGTATCGAAATAATCCATGTAGACATCGTAGTGTCTGCAGGAATACAGGACAAAAATTACCCTGGTGATTGATTCGTCGTTCTTGAGGAATTCGAGGGTCGTATCGATCGCAATTCGGCAGGCCTTTTCAACAGGATAGCCATAAATGCCGCAACTGATGGCGGGAAAGGCTATGGTAGCGACACCGTTTTCGACTGCGAGTTCAAGACTGTTTTTATAGCATGAGGAAAGGAGTTGCGGAGAGTTCTCCCCGTCGATACCGTACACCGGACCCACCGTGTGAATGACATGCCGTGCGGGGAGTTTATAGCCTCTTGTGATTCTTGCTTCCCCTGTGGGGCATCCGCCGAGAGAGCGGCATTCTTCGAGGAGTTCCTCACCTGCTGCCCAATGGATCATCCCATCCACGCCCTCTCCGCCCAGAAGGGAGGGGTTTGCGGCATTGACAATTGCATCCACGTCCACTTGGGTTATGTCACCCATTCTGATCTGAATCCTGCCAACGGTATCTATTGTCATGGAATTATTTCCCATCGTCCGTTCGTTACGATCCCGAGTCGGTTGACGCTTTTTTAGGCAAAAAGGCAAAAAGTATTACGTTATAACTTCTTTTATATAGAGTTCCTTGCTTATCCACATACTTATCCACAAACTTTGTTGAAGCAGAATTGCAAATCATGGTTTTTCAACAAATGCGAAAAAGTTGTCCACCTTGGTGCAGTTGCGACCAATTTTGACAGTTCAGGTCCGTTCCGGGACGAAAATTGACAAATTGTGTCTGGCTGCTATTTAACCGTCCGCGGCTGTCTGCGGTGAATTATACGAGGGTCATGACTGGAATGCCTGTCTGTTAAAAATGGGACGTGGTTTCCGTGAAAACAGGATTGTGCTGGTTGTGAAGGAGGTTCTCATATTCATTTTGCAGGGACTCTACATGTTCGTTGTCTGCGGCCATCATGGCAGTGAACATATTCTTGAAGCGTTCGTCACGGAAGATCGCGATGCACGAAAGATGAAACTGTGCAAGATGCTCTTCGAATTTGATGGCTGATCGAAGGGCCTCACTGAGGGCCGGTTTGCTCTTTTTGATCCCGTCCAGGAGTGAGCGGAGGAATTTGAGGGTATTGCAAACCACGAACGAATCACCGTTCGAGCCCTCAATCATCCCTGTCCGCAGTTTTATGGCAAGTTCGAATTGCAGGGCATGGTTCTTTTCCTCATCGGCAGTTTTTTCCCAAAGGCTCTTGATTCTCGGGTTATCCTTGAAAGTTTCCGCATAAAAACGATAGATTTCCGCGGCAATATGTTCGATATCCCGGCATGCCTTCAGGATTTCAACGTCGTTGTTCCCGTGGTGGTTTCCGTTTTCAGCCATTATCATTAATATCGTCCCTTCCGATGAGTCAAATGCGCATTCCCGCCACAAACAACAAGGAAAATGTTCTTAGTATCCATTATTGACAGGATGAAAACCGGAAGAATTTTCCCTTTTAGTGCATGTCAGTGTCGATTTTGTCAAATTTGTTGTAACCATTCAAAATCCGGCAGAAAACACATTCTATTGTTAATGGAACCTTGAATTCTTGTCAACGACAATGTGCCAATTTGTGGCAGACAGGAAGTATTTCCGAAAGCTTTTCCCTTCCTGGGGATTTTCATGCAATTTCTGTGGTAAAGTTATTACTTTGTGAATACAAGTTGAGAAGGAGAATTTCATGGCCGGACTGGAAGATGCCTTTGCGTCACTTTTCGAGATAAATATGGGGGTTGGAAAAGGTGAGAGAATCCTCGTTTTCACCGACACCGTCAGGGAAGATGAAGTGCCGACCAGTGCCGATGCGGACCGACGGGATCGGCTTTATGTCGTGGCGGAACAGACTGCCTGTTTCGCGGCGGGAAAATACGGAAATGCTTCTTTCATTTCGTATCCGGCTACCACTGCCCCCGGCGCAGAGCCGCCAGAGGTCCTGTGGCGGGCGGTTTTCGGGGAATCGACGGTAGCTGAAATGATAACAGCCGGTGTTTTTCATCCCCTGCTGAACAAGAAGGCGGACAGTGACCAGTTGAAAAGGGCGCAAGACATTGTCATTGCCCATAAGGATGTTGTGGTGGCGGTAATTATCGCCATGGCCAACAATTCCACCAGCCATACCCGTTTCCGTGCGCTTGCGAATGCGGCCGGCGCCCGTTTCGCCAGCCTGCCAAATTTCGATCCCGGGATGTTTTTTACCTCGCTGCGGGTTGACTGGCATCTCCTGGCGGAGAGGACCGGGCGCCTTGCCGATGCTGTCAGCAAAGCGGTCGATATAACCGTAGAATGTCCAAACGGAACCAGGATGCGTTTTGATAAGAGGGGGCGCGCCGCGAAGGGGGACGACGGGTTGCTTACGGCACCGGGAAGCTTCGGCAATCTGCCGGCCGGTGAGGTGTACCTGGCACCGCTGGAAGGAAAGAGCGAAGGGATTATGGTTCTTGAGTATGCTCCGACTCGCAAACTGTCTACTCCACTGGAACTGCTTGTGCAGAGGGGGTGTGTCGTCGGGATACGCGGTGATGAACCGTACCGGGCAAAACTGGAGCAGAAGTTTGCCGAAAGTGAAAAGAACAGGAACATTGCAGAATTGGGTATCGGCACCAACGACCGGGCCACCCGGCCGGACAACATCCTGGAGGCTGAGAAGATACTCGGCACTATCCATATCGCCCTCGGGGACAATTCTGGTTTCGGTGGCACTGTCAGCACCCCGTTCCACGAGGATTACGTTTTCTATCGGCCAACCCTTGCGATTCACATGGATGACGGCAGCACAAAGGTGCTGCTGGCGGGGGGAAAACTTCTCCTGTGACAGATGACGTAAGGCAAGGCGCTGCATGCGCATCCCTGTCCTTTGCCGATACAGAACGGTTGATTTAGTCCAAGTGAAGGACTCGGCACGCATCGCAACCTTGACACTGCAACTGACCGTACCTATCCTTTCAGTAAAGACACATGAGAAGGGAGCGTTTCATGATTCGACCGGAAAAAATGACGATAAAAACCCAGGAGGCACTGGGTGCGGCGCAGCAACTCGCTACCTCCAGCCAGAACAGCTCGCTGGAGCCGGAACACCTTCTGCTGGCCCTGCTTGACCAGGAAAACAGCCTTGTCGGTTCCATAGTGCAGAAAATAGGCGCCAATGCCGGCTATGTCCGGTCGAGGGCAGACGCCGAAATCAAGCGGCTTCCCCAGGCAGCAGGGGCAAGCGTTCAATTATATATGTCTTCCTCCTTGAACAGAGTCCTTGATCTGGCGCAAAAAGAAGCCGATGCAATGAAAGACGAATTTGTCTCTACGGAACATTTGCTGCTGGGACTGGTGGAAGAGAAGGGGAGCCGGGCGTCGCAGATCCTGGCGGAAAACGGGGTGACGCGGGATGCGATCCTGGCCGCGCTCAAGGAGATTCGCGGAGACGAGCGTATTACCGATCAGAATCCTGAGGAGAAATACCAGGCTCTTGCAAAATACAGCCGCGATCTTACCGACCTGGCCCGCCATGGGAAGCTGGACCCGGTTATCGGTCGCGATGACGAGATCCGTCGGGTTATCCAGGTGCTGTCCCGGAGAACCAAGAACAATCCCGTTCTGATCGGCGAACCCGGGGTGGGCAAGACTGCTATCGTGGAGGGGCTTGCCCAGCGGATAGTGTCCGGCGATGTCCCCGAAACGCTGAAGAATAAGAAGCTGGTGGCTCTTGATATGGGTGCGCTCATTGCGGGCACCAAATTCCGCGGGGAGTTCGAGGAACGTTTGAAAGCGGTCATCAAGGAGGTCACCAAATCGGAAGGGGCTATTATCCTGTTCATCGATGAAATGCATACCCTTGTGGGCGCCGGGGCAGCGGAAGGGGCCATGGACGCCTCCAACCTGCTGAAACCTGCTCTGGCCAGGGGAGAACTGCATTGCATCGGGGCAACTACCCTGAACGAATACCGCAAGCATATCGAGAAAGACCCGGCTCTTGAGCGCCGTTTCCAGCAGATATATACGGGTGAGCCGAGCATCGAGGATACCATCTCCATTCTGCGCGGTCTGAAAGAGAAGTATGAGGCCTACCACGGTATCCGCATCCAGGACAGCGCAATCGTTGCGGCGGCGACCCTGTCCGACCGCTACATAACCGACCGCTTCCTGCCCGACAAGGCGATTGACCTGATAGATGAAGCCGCTTCACGGTTGCGCATAGAAATAGATTCGATGCCGACCGAAATCGATGAAATAGAAAGAAAAATCATCCAGATGGAGATTGAGAAACAGGCTCTCCTGAAAGAACAGGATCCTCATTCGCGGGAGCGGCTGAAGAAACTGGCAGACGAGTTGGAGTCGCTCAGGGCAGAATCGGCAAAACTGAAGGTTCACTGGCAGAAGGAAAAGGATATCATCAAGACGCTGCGTGATCTGAAAAACCGCCTGGAGGACAAGAAGGAGGAGGCCAGGAAGACGGAGCGGGAAGGCAACCTGGCCCGTACCGCCGAGATACGATACGGAGAGATTCCCTCGATCGAAAAGGAAATGGCGGAGAAAAACAGGGAACTGGAGCAGATACAGGGGGAGGGCAAGATGCTCGCCGAAGAAGTTGACGGTGACATGGTTGCGGAAATTGTCGCCAAGTGGACCGGTATCCCCGTTTCCCGTCTGCAGGAAAGCGAGTCAGCCAAACTGGTAAGCATGGAAGACCGTCTCAAGTCCAGGGTCGTGGGACAGGATGACGCGCTCATCCTGGTATCGAATGCAGTAAGAAGGGCCAGGTCAGGGCTTTCCGACCCTAACCGGCCGATCGGGTCTTTCATCTTCCTCGGTCCCACGGGAGTCGGCAAGACGGAGACTGCCCGTGCATTGGCGGAGTTTCTGTTTGATGATGACCAGGCGATCGTCCGCATTGACATGAGCGAATACCAGGAAAAACACACGGTCGCCCGCCTGATCGGGGCTCCTCCCGGCTACGTCGGGTACGAGGAAGGGGGGCAGCTTACCGAAGCGGTGCGTCGCCGTCCCTACAGCATCGTCCTGTTCGATGAGATTGAAAAAGCGCATCCCGAGGTGTTCAATGTCCTCCTCCAGGTCCTCGACGATGGCCGGCTTACGGATGGGCAGGGCCGCACTGTCGACTTCCGCAATACGGTTATCATCATGACCAGCAATCTGGGTTCACAATGGATTCAGCAGTATGGGGCGAGCGATTATGCCCGGATGCGGAGCATGGTCATGGAGACTCTGAAGGAGAACTTCAAGCCTGAATTTCTCAACCGGGTTGACGAGGTTGTCATCTACCACGGACTGCCTCTGGAGCAGATCAAGAAGATCGTGGAAATCCAGGTCAAGGCGCTGCAGGCCAGGCTGGCCGAAAGGCGGATAACGCTCAGGATTACCGACAAGGCCAGGGAGTACCTCGCCCAGGAAGGGTATGACCCCGCATACGGCGCCCGTCCCCTGAAAAGGGCGCTGCAACGCAAGGTGCAGGATCCGCTTGCTCTTATGCTTCTCGAGGGCAAGTTCGCGGAAGGGGATACGGTTATTGTCGACCTGGATATGTCCGGGGAAGGTTTGATCATCAAGAAACAAAAATGATAATTATATCTTCAAGTCCTTGAACTATCACTTTTTAGTGATATGTAAAGAGGTATTGTTTGAACAATTCTTCACAAGGGGGAAGCGGATATGGCAATTTCATTGGAACCGGTAACCAAGGCAAGTGCAGAATTGAAGGAAATGTTGAACAAGGCAATAGCCAGGGAGATCCAGGTCAGCGTTCAGTACATGTGGCAGCACGTGGAGGTGGTAGGCGTCAAGGGCGTTGCTGTCCAGGGCAAATTCAAGGAAACAGCCATCGCCGAAATGAAGCATGCCGAAAAAATTGCAGAAAGACTTTGGTATCTTGGCGGGACCCCGACAACAAAACCATCTCCGGTTGAGGTGGGGAAAAGCCTGAAAGAGTTTCTGGAACTGGATGCCAAGGCGGAAGTCGAGGCAATTGAAATGTACAGGCAGATCGTAGAAATGGCACAGAAAGAAGGAGATGTGACGACGGCTCATATGTTCAGAGAGATACTTGAGGACGAGGAGGAGCATCACGACCTGTTTACCACCATGCTGGAAGAGGTGTAAACAGCATTTTGACTGTTTATTGACAATACGTAATCCGTGTTTTATAACGGAAGGCGGGCATTGACGGCATTCAGTCATGTTACTGTATCATGACGGAGTTTTCGGCAAAAGCCACGCCGGTCACCGGATGGGGGCCGGGTGGCTTTTTTGTGTTTGGAAAGGAAGCCTCGAGTCGGTTGTCCATGGAGGAAATATGAAGGCAAGTATTGGCGCAGGGAGAATCTGTCTGTTTCTTGTAATGGTTCTTCTGCTAGTTTCCGGGTGCGCGGCTGAAAAGATCGCACATCAAACGACCAGGCCGAGGCCGGCCAAGGTTGCCCTGGTTCTGGGGGCGGGAGCGGCGAAGGGATTTGCCCATATCGGTGTTCTCAAGGTCCTCGAGACCAATAAGATACCGGTGGGCATGATAGTCGGGACAAGCGCCGGAAGTTTTGTCGGGAGCCTGTATGCCTATGGCTTCAACGCCTTTCAATTGCAGAAGCTTTCCATGGATCTTCAGCAGGGAGACCTGGCTGATCTGACGTTTCCTAATAACGGCTTCATCAGGGGAGACAAGCTTGAAGCATATGTCAACCGCATGGTCAGAAATACCCCCATGGAAAAGTTCCGCATGCCATTTTACGCAGTGGCAACGGATATCCAGAATGGCAGGGAAACCATATTCGGGAATGGAAATGCAGGGAAAGCGGTACGGGCAAGCTGTTCCATTCCGGGAGTTTTTACCCCGTCGGTCATTAATGGAAGGACGTATGTTGACGGTGGAGTCGTCAGCCCCGTAGCGGTTGATGCGGCGCGCAAGTATGGCGCAGACTTCGTTATTGCGGTCGACTTGTCGGGCGGGGGAGAAGCGCCTCGTCCGCAGGGGACTATGGAGACGATTCTCCAGGCGATAAGCCTGATGTACGAAAAAATAACCATCCGGGAACTCCAGCATGCTGACGTGGTTATCCGGCCGAAGACCGGATATATCGGGGCTGCCGATTTCTCGAAAAAATATGAAGCGGTGCTTGAGGGCGAAAAGGCGGCAATTGCCGCCCTTCCCGCTATTAGATCGGCGCTGGCCGGAGTGAAATAGCGGCGAAGACCTCGGGGTGAAGGCCATGTTCTCCAAAGGTTTCGCGATGAAGTTTTTCCCGTGGCCGATATCCCTGCCTCCCGTATTAGAGTATTGTGCAGACCATGGCTTGGTTGACGATTTATAGCCTATTTGTGAATAAAAATGATTTGACAATCTGCTTGTTATTATGTATTATTTGCACTGCCTTAATTCGCAAAAAACTTCCGTTTTCTTTTCGTGCACGTTCCATTCAAGCAAACTGCTTATAATTGATTTTTCGGCATTATCCAGACAATGGAAGCCGGGATTTTTATGAAAACGTTGTTTACTCGGAAGGTGTTCGATTGTTGCCCGGTGGAAACACCCAATAACATTATTTTATGGGAGGTTAGTCATGGCAGATGTAGCACAGAACATTGATCAATTGGTAGCAAAAGCACGAAAAGCAGCCGACATCATGAAGCACTTCACCCAGGAGCAGGTTGACAAGGTTTGCGCGGCAATGGACGCAGCCAGCGTTGCCAACGAAGTCAAGCTTGCTGAGATGGCCGTTGCTGAAACCGGTATCGGACGCGCCGACCACAAAGCCATCAAGAATCACCTTGGTGCGCATGTTGTCTATGAGTATTTCAAAGACAAGAAATCTGTCGGTGTTATCGAGGAAAAAGAAGGCGTGATGTATGTAGCCGAGCCTTTCGGTGTAATCGCTGCCGCCACCCCGACAACCAACCCGACCTCCACCGTCGAGTTCAAGTCGTTGATCGCCCTCAAGAGCCGCAACGTTCTTATCTTCGCCTTCCACCCCCGCGCACAGAAGTGCAGCACTGAAGCAGCGAAGATCATGCTTGAAGCGGCAGTGAGCGCCGGCGCACCGGCTGACTGCATCCAGTGGATCGAAGAGCCTTCCATTGAAGCGACCAACCTTCTGATGAAGCACCCTGGCGTGAATCTGGTCCTCGCGACCGGCGGCGGCGCAATGGTCAAATCTGCTTACAGTTCCGGTCACCCCGCCATCGGCGTCGGTCCGGGCAACACACCCGTTTTCATCTCGAAAACAGCCAAGCTGAGCGTGGCAGTTAACAACGTTATCGCATCCAAGACATTCGACAACGGCACCATCTGCTCCTCCGACCAGTCCATGATCTTCGACGACAAGGAAGTTGCCGACAAGGCAGTGAAGCTTATGATTGAGAGGGGTGCATACCTCGTCAATGCGGAAGAGAAGAAGAAGCTCGAAGCGGTCATGTTCGACAAGGAAAGAGGCGTTCCGGCAATGGCCATCGTCGGTAAGTCTCCGCAGGCGATTGCAAAGCTTGCCGGCTTTGAGATCCCTGAGGATGCCAAACTGCTTCTCGTTCCCCTTACGACCATCGGTCCTGAAGACTGGTTCAGCCACGAGAAACTCTCCCCAGTCCTTGGCTACATCACCTTTGACGGCACGGACAAGGCGATCGAGGCAGCGAAAACCCAGCTCAAGTGGGGCGGCGCGGGCCACACCGCCGTTGTTCACGCTCAGGACGAGAAAGTTATTGAAAAGTTTGCCATGGAAATTCCCGCAAACAGACTGCTCCTTAATCAGCCGGCAGTTCATGGCAGCGTCGGTCTCATTTACAACGTTCTGCCTCCTTCACTGACCCTCGGTTGCGGCACGGACGGCGGTAACTACCTGGGCAACAACATCAACTACAAAGACCTTCTGAGCATCAAGACGGTCGCAAAACGCATTGTTGACTATGAGAGGGATGAGTAGGTCTTTAACGTTGTCGGTGTCGAAAACATTTTGTGTAAGCTGACAACCGACAGTTCTTGCAGCTGATACTGTTAAAAGCCCCTGACTTTGGAAAAAAGCCAGGGGCTTTCCTTTTCTGAGTGCTGTGCGTCAGTGCTTCTATCGGTTTTAGCCTCTAAAACAGGGGTCGGTCGAATGGTCTTTGAAGCTTTGAAGTAAGCTTTTACGGATAAATTGATGCAGAAAATACCGGCCAGGATCTTAGCAAGGAGATATGTCAAAATTGAAAAAACTGATTCTAAAGGCTCCCGCCAAGGTGAATTACCGGCTTGATGTGCTCAGCAAGCGGCCCGACGGGTATCATGAACTGCGGATGGTTATGCAGCGCATTGATCTGTGTGATGACATTACTATCATGGTGCGTGAGACTGCCGGAATAAGCGTATCCTGTGATCGTGAAGATGTGCCCGGTGGTCCCGGAAACATAGCATGGAAGGCTGCAGAGGTGATGTTGGCAAGCTGCGGCAAGCCGGTGGGAATCGACATTTTCATATGCAAAAGGATCCCCATGGCAGCAGGGTTGGGGGGCGGGAGCAGTGATGCCGCGACTGTCCTTATGGGGTTGAATGAGTTGCTCGGGCTGGAATTTTCAGATGAGAAACTGATGGAGATAGGCGTCAAGCTCGGTGCAGACGTGCCATTCTTCGTCTTCAAAAAAACAGCACTGGCCGAGGGTATAGGTGAGAAACTCACCCCGGTTGAAGGACTGCCACCCGTGTGGCTTGTGCTTGTAAATCCAAACATACATGTTTCGACTGCATGGGTTTATCAAAATTTGAGATTGACAAACAGGCAAGATGGCTATAAACTGCCACAGTTTTGCAATAGTATTGATGACATCTGCACACTGCTCTCGAACGATCTGGAATCGGTCACTGTCGACCGCTTCCCGGTAATTGGCGAGATCAAGCGGAAGCTCCTTGCAGGCGGTGCGCGTGGTGTGCTGATGTCGGGCAGCGGGCCGACGGTATTCGCCGTCTTCGATACGGAAGAAAACGCCCAACGCTGTTACGCAGAAGTACGCAAGATTGACGATTGGGCCTCCTTTTTGACGCGGACTCTTTAATTACTCCACCATTGGGGCGTCGCCAAGCGGTAAGGCACCGGATTTTGATTCCGGCACTCCCAGGTTCGATCCCTGGCGCCCCAGCCACTCCCGCTCGATTACAATTCCAAAGCAAGAGGCGAAAATGGAAAACAAGATAAAAATTTTCTGTGGTAATTCCAATCCGGTTCTTGCCGGAAAGATATGTTCTGCTCTTGGGGTCCCGCTTGGTGTATCCAAGGTAAAGAACTTCTCCGATGGCGAGATCATGGTTGAAATCGGGGAAAATGTTCGTGGACGCGAAGTCTATATAGTGCAGTCAACCTGTTATCCGACCAACAACAACCTGATGGAGTTGCTGATCATGATGGATGCGCTGAAACGTGCATCGGCATCCAAGATCACCGCAGTGATGCCCTATTATGGGTATGCACGGCAGGACAGGAAGGTTGCTCCGCGTACACCCATAACCTCGAAACTCATCGCCGATCTCCTGACGTCAGCCGGTGCTGACAGGGTCATTACCGTCGATCTGCATGCCGGCCAGATCCAGGGCTTTTTTGATATACCGGTCGACAACCTCTATGCAGCTCCGGTCATTCTCGAATACATCAAAAAGAATTTCTGCAATGATTCCATCGTCATGGTTTCCCCGGACGCCGGAGGAACCGAGCGAGCGAGGGCTTATGCGAAAAGACTGGGGTCCACTCTGGCAATAATCGACAAGCGCCGCCCCGGCCCCAACATTTCTGAGGTTATGCATCTTATCGGTGACGTAAAGGACAAGGTGGCAATTATACTCGATGACATGGTTGATACAGCCGGTACACTCACTCAGGCTGCCAAGGCTCTCAAGGAGCATGGAGCCAAAGCGATCTATGCCTGTGCAACCCATGGGGTACTGTCCGGACCGGCCATTGACCGGATAAACGATTCCCATATTGAAGAAGTTGTTGTGACTGATACGATTCCCCTGGAAGATAAGGCGGAGCGGTCGGAAAAAATCAAAGTGCTGTCAGTTGCCGAGCTGCTTGCCGAGGCGATCCGGAGAATACATCAGAATGAGTCAGTAAGCTCACTTTTCGTGTAGCGTAACACTTTTAAGACTAAATACTAATTATACAAGTGGAGGATGTATGGAACAGGTAGTTCTGAACATCGAGTTGAGAGACAAGACAGGCAAGGGAATCTGCAGAAGGCTCAGGAATAAAGGGATGGTGCCGGCGGTAGTCTATGGCAAGGGAATAGATCCGGTTGCGGTCGCGGTCAGCCATAAAGAACTGGGATTGGCGATTGCAGGTGAAGGAGGCAGGAATCATCTCATCACCCTCAAGGGTGACAACTCTCTGGATGGGAATGTCGTGATTGTATCTGACCTTCTGAAGGACTGCCTCAAAGGGACGCTGCTCCATGTCGACCTGCACAAAATAAATCTTGAGGAAAAGGTCAAGGTTTCCGTTGCGGTCAGCCTTGCTGGCACGGCAGCGGGCGTAAAAGAGGGTGGGATGCTCGATTTTGTAATGCATGCCATAGAGATCGAGTGTCTGCCGACGCAGATACCCGAGCATCTGGACGTTGATGTGACCAACCTGAAAATCGGCGAATCCCTGCACGTAGGTGATTTGAAGCTGCCTGCCGGCATCAAGGTGCTCGATGATGCGAAAGCCACGGTTGTAAGCATCCTCGGTAAGTCCAGAGAAGAAGCAGCCGAAACTTCCGCCGCGGAAGAGTAAATCCGCCTGCTTGTATTATGGCCACTAAAATTATTGTCGGGCTGGGCAATCCAGGCCCAAAATACCAATGGACCCGCCACAACGCGGGTTTCATGGTTTTGGACAGGCTGTCCGCCATTTCCGGAATTCCCGTAACAAGAAAAAAATATTCCGGGTTATTTGGTGAAGGCAGTTGGAACAATACACAACTTTTCCTGCTCAAGCCGCAAACTTTCATGAACCTTTCCGGACAATCGGTTTTGACGGCAATGCGTTTTCATAACCTTTCAGTCAAGGACCTCGTGGTAATTCATGATGATCTTGATGTTCCTTTCGGGCAGGTACGATTGAAAGACGGTGGGGGCAGTGCCGGTCACAATGGCCTCCGGTCCATGGTTTCAGAGTTGGGCGACGGCAGTTTTGCGCGGGTCAGGGTTGGGATAGGAAGACCTGCCCATGGCGATGTCGTCAATTACGTTCTCAGTGACTTTACCAAGGTCGAATTTTCATTGTTGCCGACCGTGCTCGACAATATTCTCGATCTTCTCTCCACCTACATCAATGAGGGATTGAGCAAGGCCATGAGTCTTTACAATAAAAGGGACCTGCTGCAGGATAAATAATGCTTCATCCTGTTCAAACAGCATAAAATACTTGAAATATCGTTTTTTTTTTGCTAACAATACAAACTTTGCAGAGCGGCAGACGTACAGAATGTGTGCCGTATCTCCTTGCTCCGGGACAGGCCGGGGCTACTAACCGTAAGGAGGATTATCAATGAGGAAGTACGAGACTATTTTCATCGCCCAGCCTGAGCTTGGCGAAGAGGATCTCAAGGGTCTCACCGAAAAAGTGCAGGAAGTAATTACCAGCATGAAAGGTGAGTGTACAAGGCTTGAGGATTGGGGGATCAGGAAGCTGGCATATCCGGTAAAAAAATGTTTCCGGGGCCGTTACTTCTATGTGAATTTTGCGGGGAATGCCGCTCTTATTGCTGAGTTGGAGAGGCGTTTGAGGCTTGATGACAAGGTTATCAGGTACCAGAGTGTAAAACTGGAAAAGGAAGCTGAGGTTGTTCCCGTTGTCGAGGAGAAACCTGTCCAGGATGCACCTGCTGAAGAAGCCGCGGAATCTGCGACTGAAGAATAATAAGTAATGGGGGATTACATAGATGAGTGACGAAAGAACACCCGCAAGGGGTAATGGTTTCAGGAAAAAGAGAACTTTCCAGCGCAGAAAGGTTTGCCGTTTCTGTGCGGACAAGCAGATCACGATAGATTACAAAGACCCGAGAACTCTCCGTACTTTTATAACCGAAAGGGGCAAAATCGTTCCCAGGAGGATATCGGGCAATTGTGCGAAGCATCAGCGCGAAATAACTGAAGCGATCAAGAGAGCGAGAAATATTGCCCTGCTTCCGGTTGCCGCCGGCCATGTAATGCCGTAAGGAATGCGCGGTATTGCCGGCTTGATCAACAAATATGCGCTGCCTGATATCGTAAAGGGAAGCGCGGCTACGCTGGCCCTGTTTCTGGCATATATCATGCTCATGCTTGCAGGGCCCCTTTTCGGCATCTTTTCACCTTTCCCTGTGCTGTTTTATACCGTGAAGAGTGGCAGAGGGGTGGGGGTGGCATCAGTAGTCGTTGTAACCTTTGTTCTTGTCGCCGTAAGCCCGGCTGGCGCGCTGTTTTATTTTTTCCAGTGCGGCCTTTTTTCTCTTCTGCTCGCCGTGTTTCTGGCTAGAGGAAATGGGGTTGCAAGAACCATTGCCTCTACTGTCGCAATAAATTTACTGGTTATCATGGTGTTTGCCGCGAGTTTCGGTTTGTGGCAGGGGATAAATCCAGACAGTCTGGTGCAGAAGGAAATTCGCGATGCCGTTGTCCAGACGGAGGCTTATTACCTGGAGCACGGCATAGCGGCCGGTGATATCGAAAGTTTGAAGCAGGGCCTGAAATCGGCAGCGGAATTGGTCGGTAAGACATATCCCGCACTGTTCGTGGTCTGTCTGGGCGCGATAGCCGGCTTGAATCTCATGCTCCTGAAAAGGTTCAGCCACTTACTGCCGCAACAACTGAATTTCGGCGAGTTCAGCAGATTCAGGAACCCGGAGAAGCTGATCTGGGTCATGATTGTGTCGGGGTTTGCTCTCCTCATTCACGAGGACATGGTCACCCGGGCGGCACTGAACATTCTGGTTGTTACGCTTTCGCTTTATTTCGTTCAGGGCTTATCAATTGTTGGACATTTTTTCACAAGGTTTAGTCTGCCCCGATTTGTGAAATTGATTCTTTATGTTTTACTGGTCGTGCAGCCGTACTTAATGATTGTGGTTGTCCTGATCGGCTTATTTGATTTATGGTGTGATTTTCGCGCGCCAAAAAAACAAGAAAACCTGTAAAATCAGGCTAGGAGGAAATGCAATGAAGGTAATTCTCAAGGAAAACATTGAAACATTGGGTCATATCGGCGATATCGTCAAGGTAGCCCCGGGCTATGCAAGGAATTATCTGATTCCAAAGGGGTTTGCCATCGAGGCGACAACACGGAACGCCAAGGCGCTGGAACACGCCAAACGCCAGATGGAATACAAGAAGAACAAGGTCAAGGAACAGGCGCTACAACTGGCCGCAAAGATTGAAGCTCTGAGCATAGTCCTGGCACATCAGGCCGGTGAGGGCGACAAGCTTTTCGGTTCTGTTACCAACATGGAACTTGCTGAAAATCTGAAAAGCCAGGGACTTGACATCGACCGCAAAAAAATAGTTCTTGCAGAGACGATCAAGCAACTCGGCGAATACACCGCAACAGTGAAAATACACCCCGAAGTCACGGCTTCACTCAAGGTTGTTGTGAACAAAGCAGACTAGAATTTACTGATACGAAAAAGGGGGCGGCATGAATTTCAACTCATGCCGCCCTTTTTTATTGGCGGTGGATCATACGGCAAGTTTGTTCTGGTATACTTGTAGTGAAGGCCTTCTGCTTATTCTCTTGAGATTATCCGGCATTGCAGGGCAGATCGGGTCTTATACGTTTCGCGGCATATATCGCTCAAACAGCACTTGAACAATAGGAGGTTCTTATGGCCAATCTGGAATTAACCGAAAAGGACCTTGCGCTGGTTCGGGAAATTCTCGAATCATACTATGCTGACCTGAGGATGGAAATTGCCGGAACCGACAACAAGCAGGTGCGTGATACTTTGAAAGAAAAAGAAATTTCCATCAGGGGGATTCTCGACCGCATTCCCCCGCAATAGCGTCAGGCAATGATAGAAGCGTCATCGATGTGACGTTTTCTTATAGCCCCCGCGGGACAGAGTTTTGCGTGTTGTTCGGGGCGTATCGCATTTATGGTGTGCGTGAACGTTTCCGGCCGACTTCTTCAAAAAAGGCTTGTTCCATTTCCACCATTTTTCTTTCTGCACTACAACTTCCCCAAAGTATTTGGCAAGGTCATTTCTGGCAGTTCGGGCAGAACCATGTGCTTCGCCCGGCCTGGCGGACTTTTTGGATACTTGTCCCGCACTGTCGGCACGGCTCTCCCGCCCTTCCATAGACGAAAAACAACACCGGGAAATAGCCGGGGTCTCCTTTGCCCGAGGGGTTGGTGCAAGCAGCGTTCATGCCTTGATCAATGGCGGAAACGAGTACCTCCCTGATGGCTGCAGCCAAACGATTATAGCCCGCTGCGGAAATGGCACCGGCTTCTGTCGCGGGGTGGATTCCCGCGTGAAACATAGCCTCAGCAGCGTAGATATTTCCCAGTCCCGATACGATGGCGCTGTTCATGATAAACTGTTTGACCGTAATCCTGCGTCCGCGGCTTCGCTGGAACAGATATTCGCCGTTAAAGTCATCCGTCAGTGGCTCCGGACCCATACCTTTCAACAGACGATGACTGATCGGGTCGTTTCGTGTCCACAGAACGGATCCAAATCGGCGCGGGTCGGTGAAACGGAGGCAGACACCATCCGTAAATACAATATCAAGGTGATCGTGCTTTCCCGGAGTTGCTGCCGCTGAGACGCGATGCAGGTTACCGTTCATTCCGAAGTGAAGAATCATGTTCCCCTCAGAGCAGCGAAAGACGAGATATTTGCCACGCCGATCCAGCTTGAGGACAGTCTGCCCGGGCAGTTCTGCCTGTATCTCGTCAGGCACCGGCCAGCGCAGATCGTAGTTCCGGACTATGAGCTTCTGTATTATCCTGCCTACGGCGTGGGGGGCGATGCGACGTCGGGCGACTTCGACTTCGGGTAATTCCGGCATAAAGGTTCCTTTTTGTAGCGGCTCCAAGCGTAGTGCTAGTCTCAATGTATCAATATAACAATGGTCTCTGCGGTGAAAGGGATAAATCGCATGGTTCAGCCAAAGCAGTTGACCCAAAGAATGATGCAGGTTATAGTATCCCATTCGTTTCCGCAATTATACGAATTTTTTCAGGAGCATAATGTCTGCAATTGATATGAAAAAATTGCCGCCCCAGAACATCGAGGCGGAGATGTCGATCCTTGGCGGGATCCT
>JAGFXO010000067.1 GCA_017861285.1 Geobacteraceae bacterium
CAACAAGTGTCATATAAAGAATTGCATAGTTAACGTTTTACTCTACACTTTACAGTAAAGAGGATATTTCAAATATCTGCGTATAAAGCATTCAACGAAAATTTAGTACGGCAAGATACAATGCATCGATCAGGTCCAACTCTATGATTAAGCGATACGACATTGACAACAAATTAAGAGGTGAAACCCTCGTACGCAAGGGGCTGATGAAAAAACATGCGGGCGCATTTCAGCTCAAAATCATTCCCGACCTGAACGTCGTCAAGATTGGGGGGCACGGGATCATCGAATATGGACGGGAAGTGGTTCTTCCGCTCATGGCAGAGATCGGGGAACTGTCCAAGAAGCACAAGATGCTTATAGTGACAGGCGGCGGTGCCCGCGTCCGTCATATCATGGATGTGGGTATCGACCTCGGCATGCCGACTGGGGTCCTTGCGGAACTGGCCGGTAAAATCAGCGAACAGAATGCGATAATCGTCTCACTGCTTCTTACAAAATGGGGTGGTACGAGGATCAAAACAGCCGATCTACTCGAACTCCCCACAATGCTTACGCTTGGAATGCTTCCTGTCACCCATGGCACTCCTCCCTACGGGCTTTACGAACATCCGCCCGAAACGGGCTTGATACCCCCGCACCGGACTGATACCGGGGCTTTTCTCATGGCTGAAGTGCTCGGAGCGAGGAGTTGCATCCTTGTCAAGGACGTGGATGGGCTCTATGCTGAAGATCCGCGCCTAAATCCGAATGCCCGGTTGATCGAGGATATAACGGTGGAGGAACTGATAAGCATGGACATGGAGGACATGGTGATGGAACGCAAGCTCCTCTATCTCCTGAGGGATGCGGCGAACATCAGGGAAATAAGGATTGTGAACGGACACCAGCGGGGCAACATCGAAAAAGCCATCAACGGGGAAAAGGTAGGAACAATAATAAGGGCATAGACGGACATGATAAAGTTCCTGTCAGCAGGAAGTTTGATACTCAATTCCCCCTGAGGGGAATAATAAACCGCAAGGAGGTACAATAAAACATGGCCGGCAAAATTTTTTACAGGGAACGGGAAAAGTCTGCAGACAAATCGAAGCAGCCCCGATACCAGTTGGTTGCCGTGGCTGGAGTGGATGTCAAAGTCTATGGTCATCACCTTCGTATGAGCGAATTGAAGCACATTGCAGCGGCGGTCGGTGCCGAACTGGATCTGCTCCCGCGAGGACCGAAGCATGAGGGGGAAAAAGAGGAAGAAATTGAAGTTGAATAGCTCTTATCAATACATGAGGGGGAGAATATGCAACTCGGAGAAGGACTTGAAGTTTTAGTGGATGACTGGATTGACCTCCATGAAGATGGTGGAACGAATTTATCGATTGAGGAAGTAGTCAGCAAACTTGACAGGGGCTTGGCCCTATCCATAACGCCACAGATGAAGACCGCACAGATAAGTAATGTAATTGAAAGCTACCTCCAGCAGAACCCGGCCGCACTGGAAAGCGCCGAAAGTTTTATGGCGCAATTCGATACGCCAGGGGATTTGTTGGAGGAAATAGACCTGGACTGCTTCGTGTGCGACCTGGGGGCAGCTGAAGACGACGACCTTTGAGACGCTTACATTGTGCACAATGAAACCGGCAGCCGAAATGATGATATCAATTTATCCTGCCAGGGAAACCGATGCGGGAAAAATCAGGGGGGTTTGAAAAAAAAGAATTTTTTATTGCTTTTCGTTATATATTGCTATATATATTGTAAAGCTTTCCTCCAATAGCCCTGAAAGAGACCTCCCACTCTTCAGGGCTTCCAATTGAGCGCAAACTGGTTTCGGCCAGATTCCTGCCAACCGGTATTGAAAAATAACGGTGATTCTTTTATTCGTAAACCTAGATATTTCTGTCCCTGTTTTCCTTACCAGCATCAAAGATTTTATCTCTGCCCTGTTGTTACGGTCCACCAATGGTGAAGTGCAATAGCGGATCATTTCTATGGAAAGGTTTGAGGCAATCCGCTGGTCGGTTTCCTCCCTTTTCATCGCTTTTCCGTTATGTGCTTTCATGTCCCGACTGCCTGGCCGTGCCGACAAGTGTCTCCTTGATAAAAAAGCTGGAGACAAGCGCCGTTAGTGCGGAAAGGAACAGGACGAAGAAGGCTGCCCGGTATCCCTCAAGAGTGAACGCCTGCCCGACTCTCCCCTTGCTTTCGAGAATGGAGCCCAGGAGGGGTTGCAGAAATGCGCCTCCCGCAAAGGGAAAGAGATTGAGAAGGCCGAAGCAGGTACCGGCTATCCTGGAGGGGAAGAGTTCCCGGGCGTTGGTAAATCCAATCACGGCGATGGCGCTGGCAAAGATGCCGAGCCCGAAGCAGAGAGCGCCGATCAGCGGAAGGGACAGGCTGCCGGTGAAAAACGCCAGGACAGCAGTGATGCCGACGATGACAATGCTGGCGAGGATAAGAGTCGGCTTGCGCCCCTTGATGACGCGATTCGACAGGTAGCCCATAAGCGGGCTGCCGACAATCATCCCGACGGCCACCATGGAGAGAACGCCGCCGGCCTGGCTTTTCGACGCTCCGTAGACATGCATCAGGTACGGCCCACCCCAGAGACCTGCAAACGCGGTGAATATCCCATATTTGCAGAAGAACCAGACAGCCAGCGGCCAGAATGCGGGCCGGCTCAGCACCTGCTTGATACCATCGATCAACCTGATGGGCGACTCGACCTTTGCAGCATGTTCCGCGGGAGACGGCCATCCCAGGTCTGCCGGACGATCCCGCACGACCCGCCACACCAGAGCCGCCAGCAAGGCGGTAAGCAAACCCACGAGCACGAACGAAAGACGCCAGCCGAGCCATGTGCTTGCCAGGGCCATCGGCGTGGCGGCAGACAGTGAACCGACCCCGCCCATTGCCATCAGCAGGCCGGTCATGCCGACAAACTCCCTGAGGCTGAACCACTCGGCAAGTATTTTCAGGGTACAGACAAACAGTGTCGAAACCCCCAGCCCCACCAGTAGACGGCCGACAACCGCTCCGGCCGGGGACGGGGTCAGGCCCAGCACCAAAGATCCTATGCAAGCCACGCAGAGAAACAGCGTGATGGTCCTGCGGGGGCCCCACGTGTCGGAAAGGAGTCCCGTTGGCAGTTGCATGAGTGCATACGGATAGAAATAAGCCGAACTGAGAAAACCGATGAGTGCACCGCTTGCGTGCAGGTCGTTCATCATGTCGGTGGCGACGACCGCCGGGCAGAGCCGGTGAAAAAACACGAGAACATAGCCGAATGCAAGGCTCCAGAAAATGAACCAGCGATAACGCAGTGCCTTGTGGAAATTCGTAGCAGTCATATTCACCCCAAGGTCGGAAATTACTCCGGGAACTACATCCAATCACGAAAGACGGTAAGGAATCCGCAACAACAGGCTGATAATCCTTTCCTCGTTTATAAACTCTTTACTGTTTTTTTCAATCTGTTTATCTTGTATCAGGAAACGAAATCCAGCGAGACAGTCATTCTCGCCTCTTTATGAGGAAGCAGGGGATTCAACGGACCTCCCAGGTTGCGAAGGATAATCACAAACTCGATTTCCGTGTTCAGAAGGGAACTAAGCTCATTCAGGGGGAATTAAAATCTTCTGGAAGGCAGAATTCAATGCCGATTAATGATTTATGATGACCAGCTGCTACCAACCTGGATGTTCATCGGCCCAGCAGCATACCCCAGGCACATAGAATACATATAGCTTCAACACCATCAACGGACAGCAGGCTGAATTGTCACCTGGTCTTCTTTCCAATAAGGATTGAACCATCTTTAAGAACAAACCTTTTACGAGAACAATTTGCTTTATCTATCTCGTATACAATCTCATAACCAGCGCTACGATATGACTCCAGCTGCTCAGGAAATGACCAAAGGAAAGCAATCCCATGTTTTTCGGCCTCTTCTTTGAATCCGGACTTCTCCGGCCAACTGGACACAACCCGTTCATCTTCCTCATCCCACGCAGAATAGTCCTTGAGATCTTTTG
Organism: Geobacteraceae bacterium; assembly: GCA_017861285.1. GTDB lineage: Bacteria > Desulfobacterota > Desulfuromonadia > Geobacterales > Geobacteraceae > CAIWTU01. The sequence continues at coordinate 4,029 of JAGFXO010000067.1, forward strand.
AAAGGAGATAGGTTAAACCGAATATTTCAATCATTATTCCCCCCTCTTGCCTTTTATCCTTCGCCTTTTCTTCCACTGTTATCGCTTCTAAATCTACCACAAAAAGCAAAAGGGGCAATGAATGCACTCTTACCTTGATAATTTGTCACGAAAAAATACGTCAAAAACTTCCTCGGCAAAGGGCAGATGCTTTTTCAGTGGCAGAAAACATCATTAGGGTATTCAATCCCATGGTTCTTTTGCGCCTTGCCAACGACCTCAAAGGGTACAATGCCCACCGGGGCTTAAGCGCTACCGTGTTGTTGCGTTATGAATAAAACCATTTTTCATCTTATCCGAAGGTGAGCCCCGGAATGAAAGGAAGCATGACAAGATCGGATAGACGGTGTATAAAAGGGTTGATTCTCCCTTTCCGGTTCAATACTATTGAACGGATTATAAATCGTATCGCGGGACCTGTCCCATCAGGTTATTTCTCTGAAGGAGTGAATATTATCTTGGTTTCCTCATCGCCCGTACATTTCGCAAAATTGGCTTATATAGGCATTGTTGGGTTGTTCCTGATCCTGTGTTTCGTTTCAACGGCCCGCGCCGGGGGAAAGCCCGCCACTCATCCCTCACTACCGTCCGGTTACACTTCCATAAAGGTATTTGACAGGGAAGGACGCTTCGTGGGACGGATATCGGCAGATGGCAAATACCGTGTCTCCATCGACCGCATTCCGATATTTCTGCAAAAGGCTGTGGTTGCAATTGAAGATTCCCGTTTTTATGAACATAACGGGATTGATATTCGCGGGATCGCCCGGGCCCTGGTGAAAGATGTGATCAAGGGGAAAATGGTCGAAGGAGGCTCGACCATCACCCAACAGCTGATCAAAAACAGGTACCTGTCCGGGGAGAAAACCATTGACAGGAAGTTAAAGGAAGCCCAACTGGCAATGGAATATGAGCGTAAATACTCCAAGAAGCAGATCCTGGAGATGTATTTCAACGAGATTTATTTTGGGAATGGGGCCTGGGGTATTGTCCAGGCTGCCCGTCTCTATTTCGATAAAAACCCGGAGCAATTGACCGAAGCCGAATGTGCCCTGCTGGCCGGGGTGCCAAAGGCTCCGGCACACTACAACCCGTTGGGAGGAACTGCCAGGGTTAAAGCCCGGAGAGACCTGGTCCTCAGGCGCATGGCCGACCTCAACATGATCTCTCAACGGAAGAAACAAAGCCTGACGGCCCTTCCTGTATCGGTCATGAAACCCGGCCAAGCCCCGTATTATCTGGCCCATATCCGCACCAAACTGATCGAACGGTATGGGCCGAAAATCATCGAACAAGGCGGACTGGATGTAATCACGGCCATGGATCTGAACATGCAAAAGCTGGCGGAACAGGTCTTGCGTGATGGAGTGAAATCTATTTCCCCCGAGTTGCAAGGCGCCTTACTGTGCCTCGATCCTAACACCGGCGACGTGTTGGCTGCCGTAGGGGGGGTTGACTACACCAAGAGTTCCTATAACCGCGCCTTTTCTGCCAAGCGTCAGCCCGGCTCAGCCATTAAGCCACTGATTTATGCAGCGGCCCTGGATAAAGGCTTTACAGCCAGCAGCCGGTGGAGTGATACGCCGGTGGCCTACAATCGTGGGAATCATGCTCCTTGGCAACCTCTGAATTATGAAAAAGAACGCTATGGGGAGCTTACCCTTCGGCGAGCCCTTGCATACTCAAATAATGTCATCACGGTAAAATTGCTGGAGGCTATCGGGGTCCCTTATTTTGCCGATTTCGCCGAGACCCTGGGGCTTGCTTTACGCGATCACGCTGATCTTTCCCTGGCCCTTGGAACACAGGAAGTCACCTTGCATGACCTGGTTTCGGCTTACGCCCCCCTGGCCAACGGGGGCTTGCGGCCCGAATCGAGGACGATCATCCGTATTTATGAGCGGCATCGTCGTGCCTGGACGGAAAATCCCCCGTCAGTCACCCCGGTACTTTCCCCGGCCACTGCCTTTGTCACAACTCAGATGCTTACAGATGTCATGAGGTATGGCACCGCCAAAACTCTTAAAAAACTCAGCCAGGAACGGCCGTCCGCCGGGAAGACCGGCACCACCGATGATTACCGGGATGCCTGGTTTATCGGCTATACCCCCCAGTTCATTACCGGCATTTGGGTAGGGTATGACAAGCCCAGACCCGGGGGGAAAGGTTTCACGGGAGGGGCAGTCAGTGCCCCCATTTGGGGGCGATTCATGCGTTCAGTGCTCGCCGCCAAACCGGTCGTTGATTTTACGAAACCGGATACGGTCGTTTCCTTATCCATTGACCCCGCGACAGGCTTCCTGGCGACTCCTGACTGTCCAGTGAAACGTGATGAATTTTATATCACGGGTACCGAGCCGACCGAGTACTGTCCCGAACACGGCGGGGATGCCCCCAAATCCTTATCTGCGGCACTTCCGCTGGCAACTGACAACTGACAACAGCCCGACATCCCGGCCGCAAGACCGGTGAAAACCAAAAGGGAAAGGAGAAACTATCATGCCGATTATTTCATGGGAAGGCGGGAAACTGACCAAAGAGCAGAAGAAGGATCTTATCCGGAGGTTCACGGAGATTGCAGTCGAGGTGACCAGGGTTCCGGCGAAGTTCTACTCGGTGGTCATCAGGGAGCAGCAGGATGAAAACCTTGGTTTCGCTGGTGAAACCGTAGAGGAAATGAAGGCCAGAATGGCAAAAGGATAGTACTGATCGTTGCACTGGGAGTCATGGAAAGGATAAACATGTCGAACCTGGACATGAGTCTGCTACAGGAAGGCCGCGGCACGCTTCGAGGAGAAGATTGGCGTGCCGGCCTTCAGAGATGTTCTCCCGCTGCTTATTCCACTTTGAATGCAACAAAAAGGGAACTGTCACCACGGCGGACCAGGAAGCGCATCACGCTTCCCTTCTGGAGTGCTGACACAGTTTTTTTATAGTCAACCATGGTTGAAACTTTGCTGCCGTTGACCTCTTTTATTATATCCCCTTTTGCCAGTCCGGCCCCGGCGGCCAACCCGTCTCCCTTGAGTTCAGTTATAACGACTCCCCTGGTCTCTCTGACCTGCAGACGGTTTGCCAGCTCCCTATTCAGTTCTTGCACTGTCATTCCCAGTTTATCGATGCCTGCCCCTGCAGTGGCCCCCTCTCCCTCCCCATTCAATCGCTCGATGCGGACGGTGGTTTCTGCTTCTTTGCCGTCCCGAAGATATTTTAGCGTAACCTTCTTTCCCACTTCAGTTGCAGCTACCAGGCGGGGAAGTTCGTTCATTTCGCCAATTGCCCTGCCATTGTACTCCAGTATGATGTCGCCGGGTTTCAGTCCGGATTTCTCGGCAGGCCCCCCGGGAGTGACCTCGCTGACCAGTGCGCCTTTCTCGCCCCGTAGTCCGAAAGATTGAGCAAGGTCGCCCGTTACCGGCTGAATTACGACACCGAGCCAACCGCGGGTGACCGTGCCTTTGTCCTTCAACTGAGGGATTATGCTTTTTGCCATATTGACCGGGATGGCAAAACCGATCCCCTGTCCACCGGCAATAATCGCGGTGTTGATCCCTATAACCTCGCCGCGGCAATTGAACAGGGGACCTCCGGAATTGCCCGGGTTGATCGAAGCGTCGGTCTGAATGAAATCATCGTAAGGACCGCTGCCAATCACCCGCCCTTTGGCACTGACAATCCCGGCAGTGACTGTTTCCGCAAGGCCGAACGGGTTGCCTATGGCGATGACACATTCTCCGGTTTCGATGGTATCGCTATCACCCAGCTTTGCAGCCGGAAAACCATTTTTACCACTGATCTTTATCAGGGCAAGATCGAGCTTCTCGTCATGCCCTTTCACTTCAGCCTTCAATTCACGCCCATCAGAGAGTTTCACCTTTATCTCGTCGGCTCCGGCTATTACGTGGTTATTGGTAAGAATATAACCGTCATTCGTGATAATGAAACCCGAGCCTAGACTCCTTTGCTTAAACCCTCGCTGCGACTGCTGTTCCTCAAAAAATCTCTCGAAGAAGTCCGAAAACGGATCGTTCGCAAATGGGTTGCCGAAAGGACGTTGCATATGCCCCTGGGGCTTGACTGTCCTGGCTGTACTGATATTGACTACCGAAGGTTTGAGTTTCTTTGCCAGTTCCACGAAGTTGGGAAAGTTTGAGCTGTTCGCTGCGGCCTGGCCAGTCAGCAACGACAGTAACAGTCCAGCCATCAGTAGTATTTTGCAAAACCTGCTTGCATGATCACCCATGAGCATCCCTCCAGATATAATTCATAAGTCTATTTGAAAATGTAATTATCGTTATGGCGCTTGTCAACCGGCGTGACGTACTTCCGGCTTGATCTGATCGTCCGTATAAAACGATGAAAGGTCCTGGATACTTGATGATTGCTGGAAAGCCAGTAAAATTGAATAAACCTTCTTATAATGAAGCGCCATATTTATTTGTAAGGGATTATAGTCTCCCCACAGAAAGGGGTAGGAATGCAATGAAAAAGAAAAATCTTCACCAGGACCCTCCGAAGACCAGGCCTATGGATACTTCCATAACCCAGATACTTTCCCTTGGGAGCGATGAGGCGCTCCGGCGCCGTTTCATGGTGCTGAACGAGCCGATACCAGCGAACATCCGTTTCGGCCTGCTGCTGGAAATCCTCGATAAGGTTGCGGAGGAGACGGCGCTCAACTACGTCAACCGGTTTCATCCCGAGGCGCGGGTAGTCACGGCGGCCATCGACAACATCCTCGTCCGCAATCCCGTTGACGTGACCAAGGACATCGTCTTCAAGGCCCGGATCAACCATGTGGGGAGGTCTTCTCTCGAAGTTGGCATCCGCGTCGAGCAGCAGGAAGAACCCATCAGCCACATTGCCTCCTGTTATTTCACCATGGTGGCACGCTCGGGTATGGGGGAGGAAGCGGTCAGCGTGACTTTACCGCCGCTGGAATACGCGGTCGACATAGAGCTGGAAAGAGCTCGCAAGACTCTGGCCAGACGCGACGACTACAAGCAGCAGCAGGCTGTACTTCTGGAACCGCCCAGCAGGGAGGAATACCAGATGCTCACCGGTCTCCATGCGGCACAGGAAGCATTGGGGTTTGCCGGTCTGCTCACAGGACGCTTGACTGCGGATTCCTGGGAAATGATGTATCCGGAACAGGAGAACGTGCCCCAGAAGATCTTCGGCGGCTACCTCATACGCCGTGCCTTTGAGCTCTCCTCCATCTGTTCCGAACTGGTGGCTCCCGACCGCTCCATCGTTGTTGCCGTCAACCGGATCAATTTTTTCCAACCGGTGCGGATGGGAGACAAACTCCACTATACTTCGCGTGTCGTTTACACCAATGATTGCTTTGTCTGCGTCGAGGCAGGCATCGAACGGATCAGTCGCGACCGGACCAGCAAAGCCCTGTCGAACTTATGCTTTTTCACCTTCGTCAACGTCGATGGGGAACTGGTACGCCGGCCGGTACCGCCGGTCTACCCCACTAACTATGCAGAAGATGCCCGCTACCTCGCAGCTCACCGAAGCCATCAGTCCCTGGTCAGGCATATTCGCGACATCTGAGGGAACTGCGGAGCAAAACATTTTTATTGCTTGACTTCAATCTCATAAAGCTGTTACGGTCTAGTATCATAACCGCTGTAACCGGATAACACGTCATCGCAAGCCCCGGAATCAACCGGGGCTTTTTTTATAACCACACATTCAAAAGGAGCATAATGAGTTTTCAATCATTTCAATTTCACCCCCACATCGCAAACGGAGTCTCGACGGCGGGTTACATCACGCCGACCCCGATTCAGGCACAGGCAATCCCGCTGGTCATGGAAGGACGCGACGTCATGGGACTTGCCCAGACCGGCACGGGTAAGACCGCGGCTTTTGTGCTGCCGCTGCTGCAAAGGTTGATGCAGGGAGAACGCGGTCACGTCCGTGCCCTGATCATAGCACCAACTCGTGAATTGGCGGAGCAGATCAACGAATCCGTTCGCACCCTGGGACGGCAGACCCGTATACGGAGCGTTACGGTCTATGGCGGTGCAAGCATCAATGTGCAGACACAGGAACTCAAGAGGGGCGTCGAGATCGTTGTGGCCTGTCCTGGACGACTCCTTGACCACATAACGCAAGGGACAATTGACCTCTCCCGGCTCGAAATTCTGGTCCTGGACGAAGCGGACCAGATGTTCGACATGGGCTTTCTCCCCGTCATCCGGCGTATTCTGAAGCATATCCCCCGAGCGCGTCAGACTCTGCTCTTTTCGGCCACTATGCCGGCAGATATCCGCAAGCTGACGCACGAAGTCCTGAGCGACCCTGTCACGGTGCAGGCTGGATCCTCCGCCCCGACGGCCACTGTCAGCCACGCCCTTTATTCCGTCGAGCAGCATCTCAAGACAGCCCTGCTTCTGGAACTTCTGAACCGCACCGACACAGGATCGGTGCTGGTCTTCACCCGCACAAAACATCGCGCCAAGCGACTTGGGGAGCAACTGGAAAAGGCTGGGCACCGGGCGGCCTCATTGCAGGGCAACCTTTCTCAGAACCGCCGCCAGGCGGCCCTGGAGGGGTTCCGCAACAGCTCATTCCAGATCCTTGTTGCGACCGACATTGCTGCGCGTGGCATTGACGTGTCACAGGTATCACACGTTATCAACTACGATATTCCTGACACCGTTGAGGCATACATCCACCGCATCGGCCGGACCGGTCGCGCCGCCCGAAGCGGCGATGCGTTCACCCTGGTAACCCGCGACGATAAAGCCATGGTCCGTTCCATCGAGCGGACGCTCGGATCCCCTCTGGAAAGTCGCACCCTGGAAGGCTTTAATTACAACGTCCCGGCGCCCAGCAATGCTACGGAATTCGCCCGTCCTCCACGACAATCACAACCCGTGGACAAACCCGGCATGACAGGCAAAGGAGGAACGAAGCATCATAAAGTCCTGCAGCAAGGCAATCCTCCGTTAAAAGCCACCGAACAGTCTCGGCAAAAGCAGGGCCGCAAGAAACGCGGCACGGGTCCATCAATGCCCTGTAAACAGGCTTAGAAATTCGAATCAATACCGGCATCCTGCTTTGACTCTCCTAGACCCGGCGTGAGCACTGACAGCACTCCTGAAAGGGGGTCAACTTTCAATGCCTGTGCACAACGAGGCTGCGATCCCGATACGGAAATTGTCTTTTGAGGATTTTTCTCCCCTTATTTTAGCCGGCATACTGACGAAGGGTTCGTCTCATGATAAAATACTATCTGGTGAGCACCAATCTTCCGCTATCCCCTCATCCGCCCCTACGGGACACCTTCCTCCCTTAGGGAGAAGTGATAGCAGGCAATGCCCTCTCCCTAAGGGAGAGGGTGACGTACAGCGCCGATGAGGGATGGATATCCGAACAGGCGTTGGTTCGTGTTAATTCTTAAACTGCGAAAGATCAGTATTAATCAGGAAATACTATTTATTTCTAGACACATGTATTCTAATGACTCAAACCCGGTATGGGCGAAAGGAGGGCATCTCGTGAACGATTTGCTGGGGATTATTCTGGCGGGCGGTGCGGGACAACGTTTACAACCGCTGACTTCGATCAGGGCAAAACCGGCGGTTCCATTCGGGGGCAAGTACCGGATCATTGATTTTGTCCTCAACAATTTCATCAATTCAGGCATCCAGAACATCAAGATTCTTGTACAGACCTTGTCACAGCCACTCATTAATCATGTGAGCAACATGTGGCCGTCTGCACCGATGTATAACTGTTTTGTCCAGTCCATACCCGCACAAAAGCGGATGGGCGAAGACTGGTACAAAAGCACGGCCGATGCCGTCTACCAGAATCTCAACATGTTCAGGGACAATCCGAAGTTTAACAGGGCGGCGATCTTTTCCGGTGATCATGTATTCAAAATGGACGTGAGTCAACTGGATCGTTACCACATGGACAAGTGCGCCGAATTCACCATCTCCGCCATGGTTGTAAAATCCGAACTGGCAAGCCGTTTCGGCATCCTCCAGGTGGATAACCAGTGCAGGGTGATCGGATTCGAGGAAAAGCCGGAACATCCGAAGGAGATCCCGGGACGACCGGGGTTTTGTCTCACATCAATGGGGAATTACATCGCCAACATTCCTGCATTGATAGAAGTGCTGAGTGAGGATGCGAATGTCGAAAAATCAACCCATGATTTTGGCAAGGATGTGATACCTTTCATGCTGAAAAAGGGGATGAGGTTATTTGCATATGATTTCGCCGACAACAGAGTCCCTGGAGAGGAGCAGGTCTACTGGCGCGATGTGGGCACGATCAGGTCGTTCTGGGAGGCCAACATGGACCTTGTGAGCATCGAACCCCAACTCAACCTTTACAATATGCTATGGCCTATCAAGACATCACCCGACTTCACTCCGCCGGCAAAATGGGTATTCAGGCAGTCCCTCCTGGACAATGCGATCATCAGCGGCGGCTGCATCGTCACCCAGGCGGAGATCGGCGACTCGGTGCTGAGCCAGAGGGTGCGTGTGGAAAAAGGTTCGGTGATCCAGGAGAGCGTCATTTTCGCCGGGGTGACGATCAGCGAAGGGGCCAGGATCAGGAGGGCCATCATCGACAAGAACGTCATGATCCCGCCCCATACCCATATAGGCTATTCGCCCGAGGAGGACGAAGCGCGGGGATTCAAGGTCTCGGAGGGGATTACCGTCGTTCCCAAAAACTACGTCTTTGCCCAGTGACAGGGAAAGCTCACCGGTCTCAAAAGGAAACCGGTCATTCGTTGTGCGTACCACTTGGTAAGTCGGTGCCAGACCATCGGCACCCTTTGATACATGTTCACATACCTCCGGCAACATCCCGGCAATGATCAGTGTATCTCCTGCAGCTGGCCTGATAATGTTACTGTCAGATTGTCGGACATGAGCCCTCCATTTCACACTGCTGTACGGAGTAAGATACAAGTTTTTTCTTGCATCATTTTCCCCTCTCACCTGTCATCCCCTCTCACTTACCATCCCCTCCACCGAGTACCTTGTAGAGAGTCGCAAGGTTGAGAAGACGGTCAAGACGGACACTGATCAGATTCTGCTGCGCTCCATAGAGAGACCGCTGGGAGTCCAGAACGTTCAGGTAGCTGTCGACCCCCTTTTCATAGCGCGCCCGGGAGAGACGATAGCTCTCGGAAGTGGCATCGGTGAGCGACTTCTGCGCAGTTAACTGGTCGTCTATAGTTCCTCGCTGGGCAAGGGCGTCGGCTACTTCCCGGAAGGCAGTCTGGATAGCCTTTTCGTACTGGGCAACCGCGATATCGCGGTCCACCTCCGACACTTTCAGGTTGGCCCGGTTGCTGCCTCCGTCAAAGATGGGGAGAGAAACCTCAGGTGCGATTTTGTAGACAAAGGAGCCGGACTTGAAGAGCCCGCTAAGGTCATCACTTCCGACACCTACAGACGAGATCAATGTGATGCGGGGGAAGAACGCCGCCCGCGCCGCACCGATATTGGCGTTGGCCCCCTTGAGGAGATGCTCGGCCTGAAGTATGTCGGGACGACCCAGCAGCACGTCGGACGGCAGACCGGGAGACAGGTCATTCAAGGCGGTGAGCGTTTCGGAAAGTGCGGAAGGTAGAAGTTCAGCCGACACCGGGGAGCCGACCACAAGATTCAGGGCATTCTCGTCCTGGGCCACAAGAGTGGTGTAACGGGCGATGTCCACCCGCGCCGTATCCACACTGGTCTGTGCCTGGTTAAGATCGAGGGCTGACGAAATCCCAGCTTCATAGCGGCTGCGGATAAGCTGGTAGGATGTATGCTGGCTCGCGAGGGTTTCCCGGGCCAGCTTCAGCCGCTCGCGGTCGGCGGCCAGAGAAAGGTAGCTTGCCGCAACCTCGGCAACCAGGCTGATCTGCACGCTGCGCCGCCCCTGCCCCGTGGCGAAATACTCTTCCAGGGCCTGATCCTTGAGACTCCGCACCCGGCCGAACAGGTCGAGTTCATAGGAGCTGACGCCGAGGCCGACATTGTACTGATGGATGTCCAAGGGGATTCCGAGGCCCGAAAAGTCTTCAGCAATACGCTGATAGGTGGCGGATGCGTTTGCATCGAGTTTTGGAACGAGATCAGATCTTCGTATCTGGTATTGGGCCCGTGACCTCTCGATATTCAGTGCCGCCACCCGCAGATCGCGGTTGTTTTCCAGGGCCAGGGAGATCAGTCTCCGCAACTTCTCGTCGACAAAAAACTCCTGCCAGGGGATGTCGGCCACCGGCCTGGAGGACGATGAGCCCCCCACCTCCTTATAGGCCGGCCCCTGCGGCCAGGCAGCCGGAACGGGCGATGCCGGCCGATTGTATTTGGGGGCCATGGTGCAGCCTGCCAACATCAGCATCACGATTGGAACACAGAGCAGCCGAACAACCGGCTTTGTCTTCAAGGCTGCACGACGAGCGGGAGGCAGAGAATTCTTCAGCGTTGTTCCGCTTGCGCACCATCGACAGGTACTCCGGGCTGTTTTCTCTGGTGCGCCGGTTTTCTGTGGTGTTTTCGATGTTCGTATCAGTTTCATATCACTGTCCCTCCGCAACATTGACAGCAGCAGTTTTTCCGTGCGGTTTATATTTTTCCCTGCCGAACAGTCGCGACACCATCACAAAGAAGAACGGGATAAAGATCAGGTCGATGAAGGTGGCCGAGAGCAGTCCGCCGGTGACGGCGGTGCCAATGGCGTTCTGGGCTGAGGCCCCGGCTCCGCGGGTCAGGGCGAGCGGCAGGGTGCCGAAGAAGAATGCCAGGGAGGTCATGATGACCGGTCGAAGCCGGATCTTGATTGCCGCCAGGGTTGCTTCGACCAGTTCATGGCCCTGATGCAGCTGATCCTTGATGAACTGGATGATCAGGATGGCGTTCTTGGTTGAAAGCCCTACGGTAGTGAGGAGCCCTATCTGGAGATAAATATCGTTGGGCAGCACCCGCAGGGTAACCGCTGTAACAGCCCCCACCAGGCCCAGCGGCAGCATTAGCAGATTGACAAACGGGATCGTCCAGCTCTCGTACAGCGCCGCCACGCTGAGAAACACCACCAGGAGCGATATTGCGTAGAGGGCCGGAGCCTGTTTGCCCGCCTGTTTCTCCTCGTAGGAGAGGCCGGTCCACTCGTAACCGATCCCCGTCGGCAGTTGGGCCGCCATCTTCTCCATCTCGGCCATGGCTTCGCCGGTGCTCACGCCGGGTGCTGCCTGCCCCATGATTTCCACCGACGGAATTCCGTTATAGCGCTCCAGTCGGGGCGAGCCGTACTGCCAGTGGGCGGTGGCAAAGGCCGAAAACGGCACCATCTCGCCGGCCTGGTTGCGGACATACCAGCTGTTGATATCCTCCGGCAGCATCCGGTATTTCGGGTCGGACTGGAGATAGACCTTCTTGACCCGGCCGTTCTGGATGAAATCGTTGACGTAGGAACTGCCCCAGGCAGTGGCAAGGACCTCGTTGATACCCGCCTGGGAGACCCCCAGTGCCCCTGCCCGCACATCATCGATGTCCAGCTTGAACTGGGGCGAGTCATCCTGACCGTTGGGGCGCACCGCCGTAATCCGGGGATTTTCCATGGCCATGCCCAGCAACTGGTTACGGGCCTCCATCAGTTTCTCATGCCCAAGGCCGGCACGGTCCTGCAGCTGGAAGTCAAAGCCGTTGGCCGTTCCCAGCTCTATCACCGCCGGTGGCGAGAAGGCGAAGGCCAGGCCGTCGCGAATCTGCGAGAACGCCTTCATGGCCCGGCCCGCAACTGCCGGCGCCTTCAGATCGGCAGTTTTGCGCAGCTTCCAGTCCTTGAGCTTGACAAAGGCCAGCCCCATGTTCTGACCCCGGCCGGCAAAACTGAACCCGGCCACGGTGATGATGGCGTCCACGGTTTTCTTTTCGCCCTCCAGAAAATGTTCCTCCATCTGTCGTATCACCTTGATGGTCCGCTCCTGGGTGGCCCCGGCAGGGAGCTGAATCTGGCAGATGATGAACCCCTGATCCTCATCAGGAAGGAAGGAGGTGGGGAGCCGCAGGAAAAAGAACACCATGGCCGCGACAACGGCGGCGTACACCACCAGGTAGCGCACCGGCTTGCCGAAGGAGCGGCCGACGATTCTCTCATACTGCCTCCTTGCACGGTCAAAACATCTGTTAAACCAGCGGAAGAAAGGGCAAAACCAGCCGCTCTCACACGCCTCATGTCCCTTTTCAACCGGCTTGAGCAGGGTGGCGCAGAGGGCCGGGGTCAGGATCATCGCCACCAGCACCGAAAGGATCATGGCGGAGATGATGGTGATGGAGAACTGGCGGTAGATGACGCCGGTGGAGCCGCCGAAGAAGGCCATGGGTAGAAAGACTGCCGTCAGCACGGTGGCGATGCCCCAGAGGGCGCTGGTGATCTGCCCCATTGATTTGATGGTGGCGTCACGGGGCGAGAGCCCCTCCTCGGACATGATCCGTTCCACGTTCTCCACAACCACGATGGC
>JAGFXO010000163.1 GCA_017861285.1 Geobacteraceae bacterium
ACCAGCCTGGTGTGATAATTACCTGCGCCGGGACGGGTTGTGTCGCCTGGAGATGCAGCCGTCGCGGCTTTCCCGTCCCATCCATTGAGAAGCGGAGCAGCGGCTAGAGCTCCCGCGCCCAGGAGGAATGCCCGCCGTGACATGCCTTTTTGGATTGCCTCTATGATGCTAAGCATGACCAACCCCCATTCAGTTAGTGTAATAAGCAGTGGCGGTCCAGAACTTTTCTGAATAAGCAGCTTGAAGCGGTATTCGCCGGTGAGGTTTTTCAGACCGTAACAGTCCCGCGTGAAATAGTATTCTTATGATAGAATCTGGAAACCGCCGCTTTCCGTCCCCTTCCGGCTGGAAAACGCTCTCCCCCCTCACTACACCTTGCTGTAGAGTTCCGGTTTTCATATCTCCTGATTTGTATTTCCGACGCAAGTATAGGAAGCCTGTAACGCATAGCCGCGGCTACAACGAAAAAAGGCCGAACCGCCCCTGTACATATCCATGGCAGCTCGGCCATCTCCTCTTCGAAGACTCGCCGCTTTCCGTCCCATCCTTGCGGAAGGTTTGGCTTTATCGTGGATTCATATGTAAATGAATTAAAAACTGTATATTTTACCGCTATTTCTTCTTAACAGATATCATTTAAAGTGACATTGTCAATAGTACATTGTGATTGATAAATTCAGATATGCGGCCGTCGTACTTGCTGAAAACTTCTGTTAGCTTTTTTGGGATTGTGTTTATGGAATTCAGAACAATTCAGAACCATGAGTTGACCAGTCAGAATGAAAGTCACGTATTTCATGATTGACAACGATCCAATAACAATTAAAATTTTTAAATCGTTAGTAGTTACAGGTATAATCCGCAGGTAAAAAGAAATCTCATTCCCCTCAATCGCAACCAGTGAGTCAGCCATGAGCCATTGGTATCCCAAAGAATTCGCCCAATATGTCTTCCGTCAACTGACCGAAGATGCGTCATCGCACCATCTTGATCACAGTCTGGACCCTAAAGCTCTGGAAAACATCCTATCTATCTGCTACCAGGCAAGTTTCATGCGGGATGAAGACAGGACAGCCCGGTTCAGGTTGATTATCCGAAACCCTGAAAACATGCTGCCCGGGCAGTCACCTCCCGATGGCTTGCATCGATTTGAATTCACCGAACCGCACCCTTGCAGCGAGGATGAATTGCGCCGTCTCTTTCCGGCGGTCAGTTTTCACCGTTCGATGATCGGAGTCACTCTCGATGAATATTCAATGCCGCAGATTTGGGGAATTGTCCACTCCGGACCCAGATGGCTTCAGTTGATACATGGTGGCACCCAGAAGATCAATCCGTTGCCAAACTCTCTTATCATCTATGTTACCGGGCCTGGTCGTATAACCGTTTCAGTTGGCCTGGCAATGATTGCCGGACTGCGCAGTGGCAAACTGATCAGTTCTGCAAACGATGTTCTTTCGTCCACGTGGTTGCGAGACATTTTCGTCACACACAGGGACGAACTATGGGAGTTGCACCAAGAGACCCGTGAGAAATTCGGCGCTGATTGGGCAACCATCACCCCGGAATTTCCCATGCTTCTCGGGCAGAGCCTGATGCGCAGGGTGATAAGTCTAATCTGCAACTACCACCACGGAGGGATGCTCGTTTTTGTACCGATGGAAGTCAGTGAGGATTTAAAAGAAACGAATCCCTATCTGAATATCAAGTATACTTTCAGATCCGATGAAGGCAGGCTCAGAATTCAACAGGACATTGCACGAATAATGAACGAGTTCGCTCAGGTTGGGGGAAAATCCGGCAACCAGCAGGGCTCCATCGGCTGGAGCGAATACCAGTCAATCTCCACCCCCGCGCTTTCCCGCATGGACGAGATGCTCTTCGAGAAGGCCCATTTACTTGCCGAACTGACAATGGTAGACGGCGCGGTGGTGCTCAACCGACGCTTGGAACTGCTCGGTTTCGGTGCCGAAATATCCAGCGGTCTCGACAATATTACAACCGTCCAGAGAGCAATCGATGTTGAAGGGGTGAGCCGCGAACCGGAATCTGTCAGGGGAGTGGGAACACGTCATCGTTCAGCGTACAGGCTATGTAAAGCCCTGCCAGGAGTGCTTGCAGTGGTCGTCTCACAGGATGGTCAGGTGCGCTTTGTTTACTGGTTTGGCGGCGAAGTTACCTATTGGGACCAGCTGTCGACCAGTATCCTTGACTTCTGATCTTCAACGCGTTTTGAAATAACTACATGAGGAACCTTTCGATGCCTGCTTTCTTGCACAGATTTTCGAGAAGAACCTGAAAATATCGACAAGTAATACTTTAGGGGAATAGAGGAAATTTTTAGCAGTTTCATCATCCCAAGCAGGTAATCTCCATTTTAAACCTGGCTGGTTTTGGGTAGGGTTCGCTGAGAAAGGACTGAAATTATTTTTTCGGTCCAGTATCCGGGCAAGGCCAGCTTATGTATCACGAAGAACGCCATTGGTAAGGAGCCTTGCCCCCGCTATCCGGTGAGCAACCAGCGGACAATGATCACTATTGATCAATCACTTACATCATGTTGATAATAATGCTCCCCATGATGGTGAGGATGAAATTGGCAAAGGCATAAGGTGCAGCAAAACCGAGGGTGAGTGTGGAACTCTCGGCATCATCCTGAAGGGTAGTCAGAGCCGCCGATGTGACCCTGGCACCCGTCAGCGCACCAAGGAGCAATACCGGATTCATTCTTAAAAGAAATTTCCCGAATAGAACACCGACCATAATCGGCGCCAGCGCAACAACAACACCAGCTAAGAAGACATTGAAGCCACTTGCTTGCAGGACGGCGATTGCCTGTTTTCCAGATGCGAGACCGATGCAGGCAATGAAAAGATTCAGACCCAGGTCGTTGAGCAGCCATTGGCCAGCATCGGGTATTTGCCCGAATGTGGGGTGAACCGAACGCAGCCATCCCGCCACAAGACCCGCAACAATCACTCCGCCCGCAGTGCTGAGAGTGGTGGGTACTCCCATTATCGGAATCACAACCATACCGAGAAGCGTGCCAAGAACACAACCTACCCCTACCATCATCAGGTCTGTGGCTGATGTGGGCCTCTGAGGATAGCCCATCACCTGAGCAGCCTTTTCTACAGTATCTTTTGCGCCGACAAGCTGGAGCACGTCGCACTTTTGGATGGAAGTATCCCTGGCGATCGGAATTTCCCTCCCCTGCCTCGTGATCCTTCGCAGGTAAAGACCACGGGCGCCGGGTTCATTTGCCAGATCGCCAAGGGATTTTCCGATGAAATCGCGATTCAAGACACAGACCGCCAAAGATTCGCCGATAATTTCCATAATACCCGATACGTCAACTTCATGACCTATGATGTCAGCGGCAAATACCAAACCCTCGTAGTTGCCCGTCATCACCAGAATATCTCCCTCCTGCACGACCATATCGGGCTCTGCAATCTTCAGTTCAGCTCCTCTTTTCACTTTTTCGATTGTGACCCTGACGGAAAAGGCTTTTTCTATCTCGCCAACTTTTCTTCCAAGGGCACCAGGCTGTGAGACACAGTAGGCACGAAGTCCGACAAGGCGTGACCATAGGAAGAGTCCAGGGGTCTTTGAGAGACTTGAAAGGCCCATCTTTTCTTCCAACCTCCGGGCTTCTTTTTTCAGATCGATTCTGAGAATGCCCGGGAGCATCTTGAAGAAGATGATGACGCCCACGGTACCGAATATGTATGTAATAGCAAATGCGACGGCTATGTTGCCGTCGATGGTGGCCTTTGCTGCATCAGAGATGGAAAGATGAGCTACCGCTCCCTGTGCGGTGCCGATTGCTGCTGACTGCGTCATAGCGCCGGCAAAGAGCCCGGCAGTCGTCCCCGGGTCAAAATGGAAGATTTCGCCCATGACCATTGCAGACACAAGTCCGACTATTGCCACAACAAGGGTTATCCAGAGATAATTAAAGCCTTCTTTCCGGAGGGACCCGAAGAATTGAGGCCCAACCTGATAGCCGATGCAGAAGGCAAAAAGGGCAAAACTGATGCTTTTGAGCAGGGGAGGCACATCGACGCTGATTTGTCCCAGGACCATCGCGGCTATGAGTACTGATGCCGTAGTGCCGAGTCCGAAACCTTTTATCTTTATCTTGCCGATAAAATATCCCATTGCCAAGGCAAGGAATACAAGCAGTTCGGGGCTCGCTTGTGCGATCCTGACAATCTCCTGTGTCATGACCAACTCCATCATTTTTTCTGAGTTACTGACCTACCCCGGATTATTGTACCAGGTTTTGAGTTAATTCCTCGTGGTTCAGGCGTGGAATTAAGGGTCTTGTAAATCTCCTTGTTTCGATGGATTGT
>JAGFXO010000164.1 GCA_017861285.1 Geobacteraceae bacterium
CAACGCCTTCCCCTTCACCCCTTCCCGCGTCTCCCCCACGACAGTGATGCAGTTCGAAGGGCAATCGCGGTCGCACATCATGCAGACGATGCAGCGGTGCGTACCGGTCTCCGGGTCCCGGACCAACTCGGTGTGGCCGCGGAAATTGGGGGTGATCCCGATCTTCTGCCGCGGGTACTGAACGGTCACGATCGGCCGGAGCATCGTCCGGAATGTGACTCCCAGGCCGATGAGGAGGCTTTTTATACCTGAAAACAGGAGCGAAAAGTATTCTTTCATAGTTTCACAATGACCGCCGTAACGAGGAGATTGACGAGCGAAAAAGGTATCAGGTATTTCCAGCAAAAATTGAGCAACTGATCGAATCGGACCCTGGGAAAGCTCCAGCGGACCCATATCAGGATGAACAGCAGGGCATAGACCTTCAGCAGGAACCAGATGATGCCGGTATATTCCATGTACGGCAGCGGCGGACCCGACCATCCTCCAAGAAAGAGGATTACCGCGATTGCACAGACGAAAAACATGTTGGTGTACTCGGCGATGAAGAAGAAGCTGAAGCAGATGCCGCTGAATTCGGTGTGGAATCCGGCGGTCAGTTCGCTCTCCGCCTCCGGAAGATCGAAGGGCGCACGGTGAGTCTCCGCCATACCGGCGATGAAGTAGATGAGGAAGGCGACCGGCTGAAGTATGACATGCCAGACCGGACTCTGGGCCAGAACGATCCCCCGCATGCTGAAGGTGTTCGTCATCAGTACTACCGACAGCAGTGAAAGGAGCATCGGTATCTCGTACGCGACATTCTGGGCCACGGCGCGGATGGCGCCGAACAGGGAATACTTGTTGTTGGATCCCCATCCGGCAATCAGGATTGCCACCGCATTCAAGGCCATGATGGCGAGAATGAAAATGAGCCCCACATCCAGATCACGGACCTGAAGCTTGCTGCTGAAAGGCACTACAATGAACGACATCCCGACCGGGATGAAGGCGAGGAGCGGCGCCAGGCGGAACAGGGGGGCATTGGCCTCCTTCGGGATGATGAACTGCTTGCCGAGAAGCTTCACTCCGTCGACGATCAACTGGAAAATCCCGTGTGGTCCGACCTCCATCGGTCCGGGCCGCAGCTGAAACCAGCCGGCAAATTTCCGTTCCAGGTAGCCCAGGATCAGTGAATTCAAAAAGACGAAGGCGATAATGACCAGGGCCGTGACCACAATACGGATCAGTTCGGGAGGTAGTGAGTTGACCGTTTCCATAAAGATTGCCTGTCCCATAGACCCTACCTGTCGATTTCGGGGATGACCAGATCCAACGCGCCGAGCGCCATCACGAGATCAGAGAGAAGCATGTTGCGGCAGAGTTCCGGGAGCAGGCTCAGGTTGGAGAATGACGGGGGCCTGATCTTGAGCCGGTAGGGAACATCGCTGCCGTCGCTGACCAGATAGTAGGAGAGTTCCCCCCGTGCCGCTTCCACGGAGAATGAGGCGTCACCCTGTGGCAGTTTGAGTCTTCTCGGCACCTTCGTCATGCATGGCCCTTCCGGCAGACTGTCGAGGGCCTGCTCGATTATCCGCAGACTCTGCTCCATCTCCCGGACCCGCACCAGGTAAACGTCCATGCAGTCGCCGGTGGTTCCGACGGGGATATCGAAATCGAACTCGGGGTACACCGAATACGGTTCGTTCCTGCGGATGTCGTAGCCGATGCCGGTGCTCCGCAGAATCGGACCGGTTGCGCCGTAGCGCATCGCCATGTCCGGGGTGAACTGTGCAATGTCCTTGACCCGCTTGATGAAAATGATATTGTTGGTGACAAGATCGTCGTACATCGGGAAACGGCTCCGCAGGCGCCTGATGAAGGCCCTGGTCCCTTCGACGAATGTGCCGTCCACATCGCGGCTGACCCCGCCGACCCTGTAATAGCAGTAGGTCAGCCGCGAACCGGTGACATCCTCGAGGATGTCGAGTATCTGCTCCCGGTCATCGAAGGTGTACATGATCGGCGTGAAGGCTCCCAGGTCGAGGAGGAATGCGCCGAGCCAGAGAAGGTGGCTGGCGATCCGGTTCAATTCCGACGTGATTACCCGGATATATTCGGCCCGCCTCGGAGCTTCGATGCCGGTCATCCGCTCGATGAGACCGACATAGCCGTGATTGTACATCAGGGCACTGAGGTAATCGATACGCGCGGTGTTCGGCATGAAGGCGTTCCATGTCAGGGATTCGCCTATCTTCTCCTGCATGCGATGGCCGTAGCCGATCACCGGTTCCGGTTCCAGGATATACTCGCCCTCCATCTCCAGGAGCACCCGCAGTACCCCGTGGGTGCTCGGGTGCTGGGGACCCATGTTCAGATAGAAACTGTGTCTGTCCTGATTCTTTGTTCCCAGTGTCATTGGTCTCGTTCCTGCCCCTGGTGCGGTTCAGCCGTCCCAATACCCGCCTGGTTCGGCCGGCGGATCCTGTCTGCCGCCTTCACCGCGCTGCCGTTCTTCAGCAGTGGCTTGCGGTCGGCCTCCTCCTCGGGCAAGAGGAGCGGCTCCAGGTAGGGGTGGCCGGTGAACAGCACGCCGAACATGTCCCTGGTTTCACGCTCGTGCCAGTTGGCGCCGTCATAGATGTCGGAGATGGTGGGCATGGTGCCGTTATCCGTTACCGCTGCGCGGCCAAGTATCCGGCACTGGCGGGAGTAACAGGCAAACTGGTAGATTATCTCGATGGCCGGAGCCGTGTGGACCGCGCTCACGAAGACCAGATAGAAACGGTGGGCCCGGAGCATGCCGGCGAATCCGCGCACCCGGCCGGCTTCCAGCAGTACGTCGAGATGGTAGCCCCACTGACGGTAATCGACTTCGTGCACAGTCGCAGGCAGGTTGCGCAGATCATTGATTAACTTATTTGGTGTAGTCATAGCTTTCTATACCAGTTTATGTAAAATTCCTCCCTCCCCCTTGACGGTGGAGGGTCGGGGTGGGGGTGAAATTTTGGCCCCCTCCCGTCGAGGGAGGGGGGAAATATTTGATAATTCTACAATTAGACGCTAGACTGTTAACACCATTATACGTTAAACCTTCACTTATCTACCTCGGCGGTTTGAACTGGGGGAAAGGGTAGCGCGTCCCGGTCATTTTCTCCTGCAGCTTCAGAATCCCCTCGAGCAGCCCTTCCGGCCGTGGAGGACACCCGGGCACGTGGACATCCACCGGGATCAGTCGGTCGACTCCTTCCACGACATTATAGTTCTCCCTGACGGCAAACGGGCCGCCGGAAATAGCGCAATTCCCCATGGCGATCACCCACTTCGGTGCGGCCATCTGCTCGTAGAGCGTAATGAGCGCGGGAGCCATCTTCCTGTTGACCGTCCCGGCAACGATCATCAGGTCGCACTGGCGGGGGGACGGCCGAAACACCTCGGCTCCGTAGCGGGACATGTCGAAGCGGGCCATACCGAGGCACATCATCTCGATTGCGCAGCAGGCAAGCCCGAAGGTCATCGGCCAGAGGGAGTTGGCCCGGCACAGATTGAGGATATTTTCCACCAGGTCGAGACGGATGATCGGCTGTTCCTCTGCCGCGTCAGGCTGGTAAAGCCCGCCGCTTTCCTCCCGCCGGTGTGCCAGTTCCGCGTAGGAATGGACCCTTAATACACTTTTCTTTTCTTCTCCCACGAAAAAACTCCTTTGGCCCAGGCGTAGATGATGGCCAGAGAGAGGATTGCGATGAAAATGAACAACTCGACCACGCCGCGCACGCCGGAGACCGTGTCGAAGGCAGCCGCGACCGGAAACAGGTAGAGGATATCCACGTCGAAAGCGAGAAATATAAGGGCATAGAGATAGTAGGTAATGTTGAAGCGGATGTCCCAGGCCGAACCGTAGGGGTCCATGCCGCACTCGTACGGTTCGCGGGTCTTGTCCTGAATGGTGGGAGGGCTGATCAGTCTCGATATGACGAACTGGGAAACGGCTGTCACCAGCCCGACGAGAAAGAAGAAAAAGACGTACATGTAATCGAGCAGATTCTGCTCTGGCATAACAGGAACCCTCCCTGGCCGAGCGGTGTTGCAGGCCTCATGTGCGTCCGGAACTGCCTGTCGGGCGATGTACTGCCGACATTACGGTGCGTCGGGAAAGTTTCCCGAATCGAAACAAGATATTCAGGGTGGCATTTGAATTCATGGTGTCCCAATGAATCCTGCTAAAAAATTAACATCGTTGTAAAATAAGTCAACAAGGCCGGAAAAGAAAACTCATGGTGTTATACTTGAATCTGTAAACGGATGCCCGATGAGAGGTCATTCCGGTAAAGGTAAATCGATGAAAACCGGCGTTCTTCTTTCGATATTGAGTATAT
>JAGFXO010000018.1 GCA_017861285.1 Geobacteraceae bacterium
AATAATCTGTGGTGCTTTTCTAATCAGAATAACTGGCGGATTTCACCAGAATATGCACGCTTTTGATCCCGTTTTAGATGGCTCTATGTCTGTGCGGGTACATTGTACGGATTTTTCCTGGGTTACCGTTGAAAAAATTGGTAGTGAGAGAGTCACAAAGAGAGAAAAAGATGCTAAAAAAATGCAGGTGAGGACAAAATGAGGGGGACGAAACACACCGGAAAGTTCGTTTTGGTGTACCCTATATGTACCCTATGAAGCAAAGAGGGGTCAGGCAAAAAACCTAACCCCTTGATTTTATTGGAGCGGGAAAGGGGATTCGAACCCCCGGCCTTCAGCTTGGGAAGCTGACACTCTACCACTGAGTTATTCCCGCCCGATCGAGCGTTAAATTTATCGTACCGGATCATCCTTTGTCAACAGGTTTTTGCCCAGGTAGTCGACGGCTTCAGTTTTGCTGTTCACCAGGCCAATGCTCTCCGCCTCTTTCACAACCCGCATGCCCTCCCCGACCGGCCTGCCGGGCGGCACCCCGAGAATCCCCATGATCTCTTCCCCCGACAGGAGGGTATCGTCACGAACCGCCGGATAGTGATTGAAGTAAAAGTCCACCATATCGGAACAGAGCCGCGCAGAGACCAATCCGCCTGCCACGGAAACGATCAGTGAAGCCAGGCCCGCCGGCTCCCGGTCCCGGAAAAAACGGTACATCGCCCTTTCCGTCGGCTTCCAGTGCCGCAGAACCGCTGCCGTGCCGGCATAAGCGCAGAGAATTTCGAGAACCCTCAGGGTTCTGGCGCCCGGCCTCAGCCTCCCGACAGTCATGGCGACCATTTTCTGGTCGTAGTCACCGCCGAGAAAAACGCCAAGCTTCACCAGCGAGCCGACGGTGATGCCCGCTTCCACTTCAAGAGAGAGGCACTCGTGGATATTTTCCGTAAACGGGGAGGGAGCGGAAACCAGGTCAGCCATGCAGGCTTGAACCGCACGAACGCGCTCCAGCCGTTCCACGAAGGACCCGGCCGTCTGCTCCGGGGTTATGGAAAGGGAGGGGAAGATGGCGGCGAACAGGCCGGATTCGTGGAGCCTCGCCAGGGAGGGGCAGGCATCCGGGGTCGCCAGGATCCGGAAAAACTCGTCCCTGATCCGCTCCGCCGCAACCCGGTGCAGCAGCCGCGCTTTTTCGCCGATTGCACGCCAGGTGCCGGGCTCGATGGCAAAGCCGAGGGTCGCCGCAAACCTGAGCGCGCGGAGCAGACGCAGCGGGTCGTCATCGAAGCAGGCGTCGGAACAGGCCCGTATGACGCCCTGCCGGATATCGCGCAGGGCGCCGAGAGGGTCGATGAGTGAGACTTCCGCGGCGGCAAGGGGGATGGCGAGGGCATTGATGGTGAAGTCGCGCAGCGACAGGTCCCCGTCGATGCCGGCGCCGCGCAGGGGGGCACAGTCGAAGGTCATGACCCCGGCGTCGCACGTGCGCACCACGCGCGACTGGAGCCGCTGTTCATCGAGCCAGAAGAAGGTCCCGCCGATGGTGCGGGCAAAGAGACGCGGGAACAGTTCCGGCTCGCCGTCGAGGGCGAAGTCGAAGTCGCTGATATCCCTGCCCATGACCATATCGCGCGGCCCGCCGCCCACCAGGTAGGCCTGAATGCCCATTTCGGCGGCGATCTTCGCAGCGGTGGCCAGAAATTCATTGTTCGGCAGCAGCACGCGGCAAGACTCCAAAGGTAAAACGGTATAGCGGGTAGTGGAATAGCGGTCAGCGGAATATGGGCAGGCCGGGGATCTCCGGGAAGGATCCGACGAGATAGTCGGCCGTCTCCAGTTCCGACAGGCTGCCGTAGCCGTACGTACAGCCGACAGTCACGACACCTGCCGCCTGCCCCGCCGCCACGTCATTGATGCTGTCGCCGATGATCGCCGCCTGGGCGGGGGCGACCCCGAAATCGTGGAGCAGCCTCAATACCGGCTCGGGGGACGGCTTGCGGAACGGGGTGGTATCGGCGCCGACCACCGCCTCGAAGTACCCGTCCACCCCGAGGGCATGGATGACTTTGCGGCACAGCACCTCGTTCTTGTTGGAGATGACCGCCAGACGAAAACCACGATCGCGCAGGAGCGCAAGCGCTTCCCGCACCCCCGGATAGAGCCTCGTCTTTTCCACGATGTGGGCTTCATTGTAGGTAAGGAACATTCCGAGGGCACGCTCCAGCTCTTCCGGGGCAGCCCCGGGCAGGGCGCGCTCCACGAGCCTCTTCGCCCCCTGGCCGACGAGCGTTCGCACCTCTTCCCGGCCGAGCGTGTTCCTCCCCATGCGGGACAGCATGTGATTGGTCGTAT
Organism: Geobacteraceae bacterium; assembly: GCA_017861285.1. Taxonomy (GTDB): domain Bacteria; phylum Desulfobacterota; class Desulfuromonadia; order Geobacterales; family Geobacteraceae; genus CAIWTU01. The sequence continues at coordinate 2,344 of JAGFXO010000018.1, forward strand.
CGGTCAGGTCGTCGAGAGAATCGATCACCGTCCCGTCGAGGTCGAAGATCACCAGCCGCATCACCCGGCTATTCCCATTCGATGGTCGAGGGAGGCTTCTGGCTGATGTCATACACCACCCGGTTGACCCCCTTGACCTCGTTGATGATCCGGGATGATATGGCGCCGAGCAGTTCATAGGGCAGTTTCACCCAGTCGGCGGTCATGCCGTCGAGAGAGTTCACCGCACGCAGGGCAACGGTAAAGTCATAGGTACGCGAATCCCCCATGACACCCACCGTCCTGACCGGCAGGAGCACGGCGAACGACTGCCAGATCTCCCGGTACAGGCCGGCCTTGCGTATCTCGTCCAGGACGATGGCATCGGCCTCCCGCAGGATCTCGAGCTTATCCTTCGACAGTTCGCCGATGCAGCGGATCGCCAGCCCCGGACCGGGGAACGGCTGGCGGTGGATAACCTCGTCCGGCATTCCCAGTTCCTTGCCGAGCAGCCTCACTTCATCCTTGAACAGTTCCCGCACCGGTTCCAGGAGCTTGAGATTCATCTTTTCCGGAAGGCCGCCCACGTTGTGATGGCTCTTGATGACGGCGGACGGTCCCTTGGTGGAAACCGACTCGATAACGTCGGGGTAGAGGGTGCCCTGCGCCAGGTAGTCGACCTGCCCCAGCTTGCGCGCCTCCTCCTCGAACAGGAAAATGAATTCGTTGCCGATGACTTTGCGTTTCTGCTCCGGGTCGCTCACCCCGGCGAGCTTGTCGAGAAAGCGGTCGGTGGCATCGACATAGTCCAGGTTGATCTTGAAGTGGCGGGTAAAGAGGTTGACCACCTTGTCCGCCTCCCCCTTGCGCAGCAGCCCGTTGTTGACGAAGATGCAGGTCAGCTGGTCGCCGATGGCCTTGTGGATGAGCACCGCGACCACGGAAGAGTCCACCCCGCCCGAAAGCCCGCAGATCACCCTGCCGGTGCCCACTTTGCGCCGGATATCGGCGATGGCGGTCTCGATGAAATTGGCCATGGTCCACTCCGGCCGGCAGCCGCAGATGTTGAACAGGAAATTGCAGAGCATCTCGTCCCCGCGCGGGGTATGGACAACCTCAGGATGGAACTGGACCCCGAAAAAGCGGCGCTTGTCATCCTTCATGGCGGCAACCGGGCAGTGCTCGGTGTGCGAGATCCGCTGAAATCCCGCCGGCATGGCCTCGATCCTGTCGCCGTGGGACATCCAGACTTCGGTGGAGCCGTTGAACCCCGCATACAGGTCGGCGACGTCGTCCAGGGCCATCATCGCCCGCCCGTACTCACGTTTCTGCGACCTTTCCACCTTGCCGCCGAGCATGTGGGTCATCAGCTGCATGCCGTAGCAGATGCCGAGCACCGGCACCGAAAGCTCGAAGATGCGCGCGTCGCAGTGGGGGGCATCCTTGTCGTAGACGCTGGAGGGGCCGCCGGAAAGGATGATGCCCCTGGGGGCGTACTCGGTGATTTTGGAAAACGGGACGTTGTAGGGGTGTATTTCGCAATACACGCTCTGTTCGCGGACCCGGCGGGCGATCAGCTGGGTTACCTGGGAACCGAAATCAAGTATCAGTATTTTTTCCTGGTGAATGTCATTGGTCATGGCTAGTTTTCGACCCGGTAATTGGGCGCTTCCTTCGTGATGATGACGTCATGGACGTGGGATTCCTTGAGACCTGCGCCGGTTATCTTGATAAACCGCCTCTTCTTCTGCAATTCCTTGATGGTGCTGCACCCCGTATAGCCCAACCCTGCCCTGAGGCCTCCCATGAGCTGGTGGATGGTCGGGGAGAGTGGTCCGCGCAGCGGCACCCTGCCTTCGATTCCTTCCGGCACCAGCTTGCCGGGGCTTTCCACGTCGTCCTGGAAGTAGCGGTCCCTGCTGCCTTCCTGCATGGCGCTGATCGAACCCATACCGCGGTACGTCTTGTAGGCCCTGCCCTGGAACAGCACGGTATCCCCGGGAGACTCCTCCGTGCCGGCAAACAGGGAACCGATCATCACCACATCGGCACCGGCGGCAATCGCCTTGGTGAGGTCCCCGGAGTACTTCACTCCGCCGTCGGCAACGATCGGTATGCCGTGCTTGTGGGCGACCTTGGAACATTCGCTGATGGCGGTTATCTGCGGCACCCCGACGCCGGCCACAACACGGGTCGTGCAGATCGAGCCCGGCCCGATGCCGACCTTGATGGCGTCAACCCCGGCCTGGATGAGAGCTTCCGCGGCCTCGGGAGTGGCAATGTTGCCGGCCATGAGTTCGATGCCGGGGAATTTCTCCCTGATGGTTTTCACCGCGGTGATGACCCGGAGGGAGTGGCCATGGGCGGTATCGATGACGATCAGGTCGGCGCCTGCCTTGCACAGCGCCTCGACCCTGGCCTCCATGTCGCTGCTCGGCCCGACGGCGGCCCCTACCCGGAGTCGCCCCAGGCTGTCCTTGCAGGCATTCGGGTATTTCTTGACCTTCTCGATGTCCTTGATGGTGATGAGCCCCTTGAGGTTCCGGTCGTCGTCGATGACGAGCAGCTTCTCCACCCGGGTGTGCTTCAGGTGCTCCTTCGCCTCTTCCAGCGTGGTTCCGACCGCAACGGTCACCAGGTTTCGCTTGGTCATCCGCGCGGAAATGGGGAGATCCAGGTCGGTCTCGAACCGGAGGTCCCGGTTGGTGAGAATGCCCACCAGCTTGCCGTTGGTCTTGATGATGGGCACCCCGGAAATGCGGTACTGTTCCATGATCTCCAGCGCCTCGCGGATCTTCTGGTTCGGCCGCATGGTGATGGGGTCGACGATCATCCCCGATTCGCTCTTCTTGACCTTGTCCACCTCCAGGGCCTGGGCATCGATGGAGAGATTCTTGTGGATAATGCCGATGCCCCCCTCCCGGGCCATGCAGATGGCGGTGCGGGCTTCGGTGACGGTATCCATGGCGGCGCTGACTAGGGGTATATTCAGTGGGATGTTGCGCGAAATGTTTGTGGAAAGATCGACCTCGGCCGGCAAGACCTCGGAAAAGGCTGGTACGAGAAGCACGTCATCAAACGTAAAGGCTTCCTGGATACTTTCTTCTAACATCACGAACTCCTTTGTTTGTTTTAAAATATTAACTGGACAGGTTAATACAACCAACGGGTTTAGTCAAGAGAAAGGACCACGGAGCGCCGTCGGGTTCGCGTTACGAGGGGATGAAGGCATTCCTGTCCCGGATCCGGCGAAGCGCCGCCAGAACCAGCTGTACGGCATGTTCGACATCGGACAGGGAGAGGACCTCCACCGGGGTATGCATGTAACGGAGCGGTATTTTCACCAGAGCGGTGGCCACCCCGGAGCGGGAAATCTGCATGACGTTGGCATCGGTCCCCGTCGCCCGCGGCAGGCCGGTGAACTGCACCGGTATCTGTCCGGCTTCCGCGGCAGTGGCCAGTACTTCGAACAGCGCCGGATTGATGTTCGCGCCCCGGGGCAGGATCGGCCCGCCCCCCAGTTTGACATCACCGGCACTCTTCTTGTCCAGATCCGGCTGGTCCGTGCTGAAATCGACCTCAAGGCAGATGCCGATATCGGGCCTGATGGAATAGGCGCTGGTCTTCCCGCCGCGCAGCCCGACCTCTTCCTGCACCGAGGAAACTCCGTAGAGATCCACGGCGAGCTTTTCCCCGGATTCCGCCACATGCCGCAACACCTCGGCGACGACAAAGCTTCCGGCCTTGTCGTCCAGCCCGCGGGAGGCAATCCTGTCCCCGTGCAGCAGTTCCATGCGCTCCGCAAAGGTCACCGGGTCGCCGATCCTGACCAATTCTTCCGCCTCATCCCTGTTCGCCGCCCCCACATCAATGTACTGGGCATCGAGCTTCACGATGGTGTCCCGGTCCTTTGCCTCGATGAGGTGGATCGGTTTGCGGCCGACAACGCCCGGCACGACGCCGTTTCGGGTATGGATGTGCACCACCCGCCCCTGCGTGACCTGCGGGTCCACCCCCCCCACCGCGCCGAAATAGAGAAAACCGTTATCGTCGATATAGCGGATCAAGAAACCTATTTCATCGGTATGCCCGACCAGCATCACCCGGGGCAGGTCCTCCCCCTCCCCCGGTATAAAGCCGATGACATTGCCGAGCATGTCGGTGCTAACCCGGGCAAAAGGAGCAATATAGTCGCGAAACACACGCTGGGCGGGCTGTTCGTATCCCGAAGGGCTCGGTGCTGCGAGCAGATTCTTGAAAAACTGCATGGACTCTTTACGCATGTATGCCTCCGCCAGGTTCATTCTGTAGTTCGCCGAGCAGTGAATTCTGGAAAGCCCGGGTGATGCGCACCGGCACAATGCGGGCCGCCAGGGAAGAATCTCCCGTGAAATTCACGATCCTGTTGCCGTCGGTCCTGCCGAACATCTGGTCGCCCTTCCTGCTTTTGCCTTCGACCAGGATTTCCTGGACGGTGCCGACAAGGCTTCTGTTCCGCTCGAGCGTTATCCCCTTCTGCAGTTGCTGCAGCCTGCTCAGCCGTTCCTGCTTCTCCCGGTAGGGCACGGTGTCGGCAAAGCCGGCGGCCCTGGTCTCCTTCCGCACGGAAAAGATGAAAGAAAACTGGTCGGCATACTCCACCTCCCGCAACAGGGAAAGGGTCTGCTGAAAATCCTCCTCGCTCTCCCCGGGAAAACCGACGATGATATCACCGGTAATCTGGATATCCGGGCGCGCCTTCTTCAGCGCCTCTATTTTTGCCAGGTAGTCCCCGCGGGTATATCCCCTCTCCATGCCTGCAAGCACCGCATCGCTGCCCGATTGCGCGGGTAGATGAATATGCCCGCACAGCTTCGGGATCTCGGCGAAGCAGCTGACGAGCGAGGGTGAAAGGTCTTTCGGATGCGACGTGGTGAAGCGGATCCGTTCTATGCCGTCAATGGAGGCAACCGTGTGAAGCAACCGCGGGAAATCGCATTCACCCGGACTCTTGAGGCCATAGGAATTGACGTTCTGCCCGAGCAGGGTGACCTCCCTGGTGCCATTTGCGGCCATGGTACGGATTTCATCGAGGATGTCCTCCGAACGGCGGCTTATTTCCCTGCCGCGCACATAGGGGACGATGCAGTACGTGCAGTAATTGTCGCACCCCTGCATAATCGTCACGAACCGGGCGACAGCCCCTCCACCGTCGGCCTTCGGGAACAGGTCGAGCCTGGTGTCGTTATCGATGAAATCCACATGGACAAGGCGATGCCCCTGTTCGGCGGCGCTCACCATGTCGGCAACGAGATGCAGATTGTGGGTGCCGAACACGATATTGACGAAGGGGACTTTTCGCAGCAGTCGTCTGCCCTCCTTCTGGGCGACGCAACCGCCGACGCCGACGATGAGCCGTTCATTTCTCTTCTTCAGTTCCCTGAATCTGCCGAGCAGACTGTACAGTTTCTGCTCCGCCTTGGCCCGTATGCTGCAGGTATTGAGGATGATCAGATCCGCCTCTTCATGGCTTTCCGTCAGGCTGTAGCCGATTTCCCCGAGCATGGAGGCGATTTTCTCGGAATCGCTGACGTTCATCTGGCAGCCGAAGGTTTCAAGATAGAGCAATTTTTCATTTTTCATAGGAGCCATCTTTTCACCAAAAAAGTAATTCTTCGATAGTACGCAATTTGAACAATTCAAGTCAACAGCTTTCAGGGTATTCCCCGGTCCGGTTATATCGTTTGACAAACCGTGGCCGAATTGCTAGGTTTCGATCACAACCATAACCTGCATGCATCGTATCGATGGGGAGCCGCATGAATCTCAAACAACTGGAGGTATTTCTGGCGGTCGCGGAAACAGGCAGTTTTACCCGCGGCGCCGAGAAGTCCTTTTTGACCCAGTCCACGGTCAGTCAGCATATCTCTTCGCTGGAAAATGAATTCGGCATACCGCTCCTGGACAGAACGGGCAAGGGAGTCATGCTGACAGAGGCCGGCTCCATCCTGTTCTACCACGCCTCGAAAATCCTTGCAGGCACCCACGAACTGGCGAATGCCATGCAGCGCTTCAAAGGCATGGAAAAAGTGGTACTGAGAATCGGGGCAAGCAACATACCCGGCACCTATCTCATTCCCCTGTTTCTTCCCCTGTTTCAGGAACTGCACCCCGGCGTCACCGTTGACCTGACCCAGGGTGACAGCCAGCAGATGCTGGATAAACTGAAAAGAGAGGAAATTGAACTGGCGATTGTCGGCAGCCTTACTGAAGACAATGCCCTCGACTTCCACCGGGTCGGGTCCGACAACATCATTCTTGTCGTGCCGCCTGACCATCGCTGGAGCGGGAAAGGGGAGATTTCGCCTGAAGAACTGCTGGAAGAGTCCTACTTGTGCCGGGAAAAAGGATCCGGGACAGCCGCCGCAGTACACAGCGCACTGGCTAATGCCGGCATCAACCCGAAAAAGCTGCAGATAAAGGCCTATCTGGGAAGCAATGAGGCAATCAAGCAGGCCATAAGCCATGGCATCGGGATCTCTTTCCTTTCCGAGCTGTCCGTCGGAAGGGAGTGCAGACAGGGCGAGTTGTACCCGGTAGCGGTCCGGAACCTGACGATTTGCCGCAACTTTTATCTTGCTTCCCGACGCCAGAGGGAGCTGTCCCCCGCAGGCAGTTCATTCCACAGAAATATCATCGAATGGTACCGGGAATCCGCCCCCGGCCTTAATCCACCCTGCCAGCAATAAAGATCCTCACATCCAAATAAAAAAAGGCAAGGTGCAGCACCTTGCCTTTAATCATATATATTGATGTAATTCTGTTATTCGGCCTTTTCGGCAACCGCATCAGCCTCCGGGGAAACAGCGCCGGACTCCGTCACTTCCTCAGTGCTGCCGGACGGAACTTCCTCTGCTTTCGCAGGCTCGGCCTCGACCTTTTCCGCGGTCTTCACCGGGGCAGCAGCTGCAGCCTTCTCTTTTTTGGCAGGCTTCCTTGCGTCCTTTTTCGTCAACTGCTCCTCGACCAGTTCGATTATCGATACCGGCGAGGCATCTCCAAATCTCTGGCCGACTTTTATGATACGCGTATAGCCGCCTTCTCTTTCCTTAAAGCGCGGGGCAATCACCGAGAACAGTTTCGTTACAACTTTCTTGTCCCGGATAATCGCAGCAGCCTGGCGTATGGCAGCAAGATCGCCCTTTTTCCCGAGGGTTATCATCTTCTCAGCCAAGGGCCGCAATTCCTTTGCTTTCGCATCGGTCGTTGTTATTCTTTCATGTTGCAGGAACGATGTCACCATATTTCTGAACATCGCCGTCCTGTGACTTGTCGTCCTTCCGAGTCTTCTCCCCGCCTTATTGTGACGCATGATACACGTTTCCTTTCTCTCTGTCTTCTCTGGTGCGCCTACTCTTCTTCCTGCTTTTCACCCCGGATTCTGCGGAGGATGTCCGGATCGGGGAAACCATCCAGTTGAATGCCCAAAGTCAGGCCCATTTCAGCAAGCACATCCTTTATTTCGTTCAGGGATTTCCTGCCGAAATTCTGGGTTTTCAGCATTTCAGCTTCAGTCCGGGAAACAAGTTCCCCGATCAGCTTGATGCCCGCATTTTTCAGGCAGTTCGCCGAACGGACGGAAAGTTCCAGCTCATCCACCGATCGGTACAGATTTTCATTCGTCTTCTCTTTTTCTTCCTCGGTCTCGATTTCTTCGCTTTCCTCAGCGGTTTCATCGAAATTGATAAAAATCGATATCTGATCCTTCAGGATCTTGGACGCGTAGGACACGGCGTCCTCGGGCTTCACACTGCCGTCCGTCCAGACCTCCAGGATCAGCTTGTCATAGTCGGTCATCTGCCCGACGCGGGCATTGGTGACGCTGAAATTGACCTTCTGGACCGGAGAAAAAATAGAATCGATGGGTACCGTTCCCACCGGGGCCTTCTCATCCCGGTTGCGGTCGGCGGGGACGTAGCCCTTGCCCATTTTCACGACCATCTCCACATCCAGGTTTGCGTCCCGGGAGCAGGAAGCGATGTGGTGCTCCGGGTTGAGGACCTCGATGTTCGGGTCCGTGACCATATCTCCCGCCTTCACCAGGCCTTCGCCCTTGTGAATGATGCGCACGGTCCTCGGCTCGGTGCCGTGCATCTTGAGCCGGACACCCTTCAGGTTCAAAACAATATCGGTTACATCTTCCGTAACACCAGGAATGGAAGAAAACTCGTGCAATACACCTTTTATCCTGACGGAAGTAATTGCCGCGCCTTGCAGGGAAGACAACAGCACCCTGCGCAGGGAGTTGCCCAGCGTCGTGCCAAAACCTCTCTCAAGCGGCTCGGCGGAAAACTTCCCGTACGTATTCGTATATGTTTCTGCTTCGACCTGCAGTTTCTTTGGTTTGATCAGGTCTCGCCAATTTCTGTACATCTATCTTCCCCCCAGAGTGGGTATATTTATAGTGCGGAATGCGTTGATTATTTGGAATACAGTTCAACGATGAGCTGCTCCTGGATCGGAGTAGTCACGTCTTCGCGGGCAAAATTCGCTTTCACGAGGCCCCTGTATGCATCTTTGTCCAGCTCCAGCCAGGCCGGTATTCCCCGTCTGGCAACAGCTTCGAGAGACTCGTTGATAGAGTTGACAGTACGGCTCTTTTCCCGAAGCTCTATGACATCATTCACCTTCACCTGGTACGAAGGTATATTCACCTTCCTGCCATTAACCGTGAAATGGCAATGGCGGACCAGGATGCGGGCCTCGCTCCGGGAGGATGCAAAGCCCAACCGGTATACTATATTATCGAGCCGTCTTTCGAGGAGCGACAGCAGATTCTCACCCGTTACGCCCTTCATCCTGTCGGCTTTTTCGAAATATCCGCGGAACTGTTTTTCCAGGATGCCATAAATGCGCCTGACTTTCTGCTTCTCTCTCAGCTGGGTGCCATACGAGGAAACCTTCGTCCTCGCCTGCCCATGCTGTCCCGGAGGGTAATTTCTCCGTTTGATGGCACACTTGTCGGTAAAGCATCTTTCGCCCTTTAAGAACAACTCCATATTTTCTCTTCTGCATAATCTGCAGCAGGCACCTGTATATCTAGCCAATTACGACCTCCTTCATCATGTCCCTGGTTTTATACTCTTCTTCTCTTGGGTGGACGGCAACCGTTATGCGGGATCGCGGTAACATCCCTGATGAAACTCACATTGAAACCTGCTGCCTGCAATGCACGCAGAGCGGATTCACGGCCCGACCCCGGTCCTTTCACATACACCTCGATGCTGCGCACACCGTGTTCCTGTGCCTTTTTTGCGGCATCCTCGGCGGCTATCTGCGCCGCAAAGGGAGTGCTCTTCCGGGACCCCTTGAACCCCTTGCTCCCGGAACTCGACCACGCAAGAACATTACCGGTGGTATCGGTAATTGTTATCATCGTATTGTTAAAGGTAGCCTGAATATGAGCAACACCGTTGGGGATGTTCTTTTTTTCCTTCTTTTTTCTGACGACTTTCTTCGCTGGATTTGCCATTATGCCTCCGGTACGTAACGACTATTTCTTCTTGCCCGCAACTGTACGAGCAGGCCCTTTTCTGGTACGCGCATTCGTCTTCGTCCGCTGCCCGTTTACCGGCAGACCCTTTCTATGACGAAGGCCGCGATAGCACCCAAGATCCATCAACCGCTTTATATTCATGGAGATTTCCTTGCGGAGATCCCCTTCCACTTTATGGTTTTTGTCGATGATTTCCCTGATTTTCGAAACCTCGACTTCGGTGAGATTGTCGGTACGCGTGTTGCAATCAACGCCGCATTCGGCCAGAATCTTTTGCGCGGACGATCTGCCTATCCCGTAAATGTAGGTCAGCGCTATCTCTATTCTCTTGTTTTTTGGTAAATCAATACCGGTTATACGTGCCAATTGACCGCTCCTCCTAATTAAGTGCTCTTACCCTTGTCTCTGAGAATGTTTCGGGATGTCGCAAATCACCCTGACGATGCTTTTTCTCTTGATGATTTTGCATTTATCACAGATTTTCTTTACAGAAGCCCTGACCTTCATACTTGCCCCTTTCAATCCACCTTATCAAACTTGACAAAGACTGCAGTACAGTCCGTCTACAACTTCGTTAATATTTCCGGTCCGTTTTCCGTTATTGCCACGGTATGTTCGAAATGAGCGGACAGGCCGCTATCACAGGTAACGGCAGTCCACCCGTCTTCAAGAATTTTTACATCGGAGCCTTTTTCATTGATCATCGGTTCTATGGCAAGAACCATCCCGGGTTTCAGCGTGACACCCCTGCCAGGCGAACCGAAATTCGGTATCTGCGGGCTCTCATGGAGACTTCGTCCTATTCCGTGTCCGACAAACTCCCGCACAACCGAAAAGCCACGCTTCTCAACATGCGATTGCACCGCATGCGATATGTCCGAGAGCCTGTTTCCCGCGCTTGCCTTTTCGACCGCGGCACCCAGTGATTCCTCAGTGACCCTGATCAGGTCTTCGGCGTTTTTACCCACCCTGCCCACGGGTACGGTTATGGCGGCATCACCGTAAAAACCGCCCAGGATTACACCAAAATCGATACTGATGATATCACCTTCGAGCAGCTCACGTTTACCGGGCATACCGTGAACTACCTGCTCATTGACAGAGCAGCACAGGGAAAAGGGATAGCCGCTGTATCCTTTGAAAGCCGGTTTCGCACGCCTTTTCAGCGCTTCTTTTTCCGCTTTCTCATCAAGCAGCAGCGTTGTGACACCCGGTTTTATCGACTCCTTGAGCAGTTCAAGGATTTCAGTGACTATCCGGCATGACTCCCTCATCCTGTCAATCTCTTTGGGAGACTTCAGAATGATCAAGCCGTCGCCTCGAGGATCTTCACGATTGATTTCTGTATATCTTCAATGGAGCCCGTGCCGGGCACCGTCCTGAGCAAAGACTGTTTCGAGTAGTACTCTATCAGCGGCTCCGTCTGCAGATCGTAGACGGTCAAGCGCTTGCGCATTGTCTCTTCCTTGTCGTCATCGCGCTGACAGAGATCTCCGCCGCACACATCGCATTTGCCCTGCGTCTTGGGGGGATCGAAGGAAACATGATACCCCTTGCCGCACTTCTCGCACGTTCTCCTGCCGGTTATTCTCGTCAGCAACTCTTCATTGTCAACAGCGATTGAAATGACATGCTGGATATTCTTGCCGATGGAATCCAGGGTGACCTTCAATGAGTCGGCCTGCGCAATCGTGCGGGGAAACCCGTCGAGGATAAATCCCTTTTTGCAATCTTCCTTCTGCAAGCGCTCCTCAACTATGCCGACCACAACTTCATCCGGGACCAGTGAGCCGCTATCCATATACGACTTCGCCCGCGAACCCATCGGTGTCTGCTCTCGTACCGAAGCCCTGAGAATGTCTCCCGTGGAAATCTGGGGAATCTCGTATCTTGCACTGAGCAATTTAGCCTGCGTTCCCTTACCTGCGCCTGGCGGGCCCAGAAAAATCAGGTTCATCACCAACCCCTTCTCTCGTCAACGTCTGCCCTTGATTCGAACACCCTTCATAAACCCTTCATAATTTCTCGTTATCAGATGGGATTCGATCTGGGCAACTGTATCCATCCCGACACCGACCGCTATCAGAAGCGCTGTACCGCCGAAATAAAACGGCAGGTTGAACTTCCCGATCAGTATGGATGGAAGGACGCAGACAATGGAAATATATATTGCCCCGGAAAAAGTGAGCTTGGTGAGCACTTTGTCAAGAAACTCCGATGTTTCTTTTCCGGGCCTGATTCCAGGTATATAGCCGCCATGCTTTTTAATATTTTCGGCAACGTCCGCCGGATTAAAAGTCACAGCCGTGTAGAAATAACAAAAAAAGACGATAAATGCAACATAAAAAAGTTCATACAGCCAGTTTCCCGGCGACATCATCTGAGCAGCATTACGAACCCAGTCAATATTGATGAAATTTGCCACGGTAGCCGGAAACATGATGATTGAAGAGGCAAATATAGGCGGAATCACGCCGGCCATGTTCACTTTGAGAGGCAGATGCGACGTCTGGGCGCCATACGTTCGCGACCCTGCTACCCGTTTTGCGTAGTGAATGGGCAGTCTTCTCTGGCCGCGCTCCACAAAAACGATGCCGGCAACAACGGCCAGCATGAGGGCGACAACCAGCAGAATCACGAAAAACTGCAGCTCGCCGGTCTTCATCAGACGAAAACTATTGAGGATCGCCACCGGAATCCTGGCCACGATACCGGCGAAGATAATCAGGGAAATTCCGTTGCCGACGCCCTTCTCGGACATCTGCTCGCCCATCCACATAATGAAGGCAGTTCCTGCTGTCAGCGTTATTACCGTGAGGATCCTGAATCCCCACCCCGGGCTCGGTACAACCAGTTCCCCCGCTGCGCCTCTCATGCTTTCCAGACCTATACTGATGCCGAGGGCCTGAATGACACTGAGCACAATCGTGCCGTAACGAGTATACTGGGTTATTTTTTTCCTGCCGGCCTCACCTTCCTTTGAGAGCTTCTCGATTGAAGGTATTACAACGGTCAGCAATTGAAAAATGATGGAGGCGGAAATGTAAGGCATGATACCCAAGGCAAAAACAGTGAGTTTTTCGAGGGCACCACCGGAAAACATGTCGAACATTCCGAGAAGCGTGCCTTTTGCCTGGGCAAAAAAATGCGCCAATGCCTGGCTGTTGATTCCGGGCGTCGGAATATGACATCCGACCCGGTACACTGCCAGCATGCTCAAGGAATAAATTACACGCTTTCTGAGTTCCGGTATTCTAAAGATATTAGCGAAAGCATCAAGCAATCTACAACTCCTGTACCGTTCCGCCAGCGGCCTGTATCTTTTCCTTCGCAGCGGCACTCACTCGCAGATCCTTGACAACCAGCGCCTTAGTCAGCTCCCCGTCAGCCAGTATCTTGATCCCTGCCCTTACATCCTTGACGATACCACTCTGCACAAGTACGCCCGCATCGATATTGCTGCCGCTTTCAAAGCTTTCAAGCTGCGAAAGATTGACTATGGTGTATATTTTTTTGTTTAAAGGGTTGAAGCCCCTTTTCGGAAGTCTTCGCTGCATGGGCATCTGGCCGCCTTCAAAACCTGCCTTGATGCTTCCACCACTTCGTGCCTTCTGCCCTTTGTGACCCTTTGTCGCTGTCTTGCCGTGGCCGGATCCTGTTCCCCTGCCGATGCGCTTTCTATTCTTGGTAGACCCTTGGGGCGGTCTTAGGCTATTTAAATCCATGTAAGCACCTCTTGAGAAATTACTCTTCAATCTTTACCAGGTGTTCCACCTTACGGATCATACCCCTGATTTCCGGAGTATCCTGGAGAACTACCGTTTTATTAACCTTACAAAGGCCCAGTCCGCACAAAACCGCTTTTTGCGCCGACGGCCTGCCAATATGACTTCTTACCAGCTTGACTTTCAAATGAGCAGACATGTACCATTACTCCCTTGCTATGCGTGGTAATTACTCGACCACCCCACGTCTCGCGATGATTTCCTGGGGGCTTTTCAACTGCTTCAACCCGTCAAACGCCGCCTTGACAACATTGTGCGGATTATTCGATCCCAGACATTTTGACAGAATGTTGTGGACGCCGGCAGCCTCGAAAACCGCGCGTGCAGCCCCTCCGGCGATAACGCCGGTACCCACCGACGCGGGTTTCAACAGAACGCGTCCTGCGCCGAAGTGTCCTTCAACCTCATAGGGTACGGTGCCTGCCTCGATGGGAACCCTGATCATGTTCTTCTTTGCCTGTTCAACACCTTTTCGTATCGCCTCCGGAACCTCGTTCGCCTTACCGAGTCCGTATCCGACATGACCATTGCCATCACCGACCACTACCAGCGCCGAAAAACTGAATCGCCGGCCACCCTTTACAACCTTGGCCACGCGATTGATATGCACTACCCTGTCAGTGAGATTTAGTTCGTTAGGATTTACCTTTGACAATTGCCGCCTCCTGTCTTTCCATTATCTAAAAGGAGAGTCCATTTTCACGGGCAGCATCGGCAAGAGCCTTTACCCTTCCATGATAAAGAAAACCACCCCTGTCGAAAACCACTTTCTGAATACCCTTTTCCTTCGCCATTTGAGCAATGGCAGCCCCTACCTTGGCAGCGGCCTCCAGATTGCCCGTATACTTGAGCCCCGCGCTTACATCGTTCATCACCGTCGCGGCAGAAACCAGCGTCGATCCAGTGACATCATCGATCAGCTGAGCATACATGTGCCGGGAGCTCTTGAAAACATTCAGCCTCGGGCACTCGGATGAGCCTTGTATCTTTTTTCTAACCCTGATTTTTCTTTTCAGGCGCGCATTCATTTTTTGGGCTATTGAACTCAATGTACTAACTCCTTACGCAAATTTCTCTATTTCTTACCCGCTTTTCCAGCTTTCCTCAAAATCGTCTCGCCCGCGTATTTTATTCCCTTGCCCTTGTACGGTTCGGGCGTTCTGAACGAGCGTATCTTCGCCGCTGTCTGGCCGACGAGTTCCCTGTCATTGCCCTTGAGGGAAATTTTGGTCATTTTATCCACTTCCACGCTGATCCCCTGAGGAAGTTCATAATTGACAGGGTGAGAGTAGCCCAAGGCAAGGCTCAACACATTTCCTTTGACCTCGGCCCTATACCCGACGCCGGTTATCTCGAGGACCTTCTCGAAACCCTTCGTAACGCCGGTGACCATATTGTTGATCAATGTTCTTGTGAGGCCGTGAGCCGAATGTGCAATTTTAGTATCTTCCGACCTTGTCACCAAGATCTTGTTATCATTCAGTTCTATAGAAACACTATCCATAACGTTCCTGGTCAGCGTACCCTTCGGGCCTTTAACCGTGATCGCGGACCCGTTCATTGTCACCGTAACTCCGCTCGGAATTTCTATAGGAAGTTTGCCGATCCTAGACATGCCTTATGCTCCTTGATCCTCTAATATTTACCAGACTGTGCAGATAAGTTCCCCGCCGATTCCAAACTCGCGCGCAACTTTATCTGAAACAATACCCTTTGACGTCGACAAGATAGCGATCCCCAGGCCGTTTTTCACCTTAGGCACCTTATCGCCCTTGACGTACACCCTGCCGCCGGGCTTGCTGATCCTTTTCAGCTCATTGAAGATGCTTTCCTTTTCATCGATGTACTTCAAGTACACTCTCAGGATGCCTTGCTTTTCGTCAGCGATAACTTTGTAGTTCTTTATGAAACCTTCGCTCCTCAAAACGTTCGCAATGCTTACCTTGAGATTCGAAGAAGGTATATCAACTTTTTGCTGCTTCGCCATATTGGCGTTTCTGATTCTTGTAAGCATATCTGCTATAGGATCAGTCATCGACATGAAAGTACTCCTCTGTTTTTACTTTATTACCAACTGGACTTGATCACTCCGGGTATCTTTCCGCTGGAGGCCAGTTTTCTCAGACATATTCTGCACATATCGAATTTTCTATAATATGCCCTCGGGCGACCGCAGAGAGGGCACCTGTTGTACTCGCGGACCTTGAATTTACTTCCACGTTGAGCTTTCAGTATCATTGATTTCTTTGCCACTGGTTTCCTCCGAAGCGATTTAATTCCGGAACGGCATGCCTAAAAGCCGAAGCAGAGCCTTGCATTCCTCGTCATTCTTTGCAGAAGTGACTATTGTTACATTCATCCCCTTCACCTTGTCAACCTTTTCGTAGCTGATTTCGGGAAATATCAACTGTTCCTTTATGCCAAGGGAATAATTGCCCCTGCCGTCAAATGCCGTACCGGAAACACCCTTGAAATCCCTTACTCGCGGCAGTGCCACATTTACCAGTCTGTCGAGGAACTCAAACATCTTGGCCTTCCGCAGGGTTACCATGCATCCGATCGGCATTCCCTGGCGCAGCTTGAAACTGGCAATTGACTTCTTCGCTTTCGTGATGACTGCCTTCTGGCCGGTAATGGCGGCAATCTCTTCAGCAGCGGAATCGAGTATTTTAATATTTTGAATTGCTTCCCCAAGCCCCATATTTATGACGACTTTTTCCAGCTTCGGCACTTCCATGACATTCTTATATTTGAAGTCCTTGATCAACTGGGGAACAACTTCCTTTTCATACAGCTCTTTAAGCCTCGTCATTTACTCCTCCATGCTATTTGTCGAAGGCTTCGCCACATTTGACGCACACCCTGACTTTATCGCCATTTTCAAGCGTTTTCACCTTAGATCTGACCGGCTTGCTGCATTTGACACAGAACAACATCACATTGGAATAGTGCACCGGGGCTTCCTTTTCGGCTATGCCACCCGGTTCGCTACCCCTTGCTTTCGTATGCCTCTTCACAACATTGAGTCCTTCGACAAGAACCCCTTCCTTTTTGGGAAGCACTCTCAGTACTTTGCCGGTTTTTTTGCAGTCTTTACCGGTAATCACCATTACAGTGTCACCTTTTTTTATTTGCGGCTTTTTACCTAGCATCATCATTCTCCCAAACAGTATATTAAAGGACTTCAGGAGCAAGCGAAATTATCTTCATATACTTTCTTGCCCTGAGCTCTCTTGCCACCGGCCCAAAGATCCTGGTACCTACCGGTTCACCCTGATTGTTTATCACTACGCCCGAATTATCGTCAAACCTGATATATGAACCGTCGGGTCGACCAATCTCTTTAGCGGTTCGTACGATAACCACTTTGACAACATCCCCCTTTTTTACCTTCGAATTGGGGATGGCCTCTTTCACCGATGCTACGATAATATCACCGACACTGGCATATTTTCTCTTGGAGCCTCCAAGAACTTTTATACAGAAAAGCTTCTTGGCCCCTGAATTATCCGCCACATCAAGTATAGACTGCATCTGTATCATGATTTAACTCCTGCGTTAAGAAATCCGCTCTATGACTTGTTTGACTCTCCAACGTTTATCTTTGCTCAACGGACGCGTCTCTACGATCTGCACCTTATCGCCGATTTTACAGCTGTTGTCGTCGTCATGCGCCTTGTATTTGACACTCTGCTTTATATATTTATTGTAATCAGGATGTTTGACCAAATGAGAAACCTTAACCACCACGGTTTTATCCATTTTGTCACTGACAACTACGCCAACCTGAGTTTTTCTGTTGCCGCGCGTATTCATGCTATCCCCTCTTTAACCTTTGATTTCCCGGAGTACAGTTTTTACTCGTGCGATGTCTTTCTTTAAGGAAGAAAGCTTGGACGTGTTTTCCAACCGGCCTGTATGAAGTTGAAATTTGAGATTAAATAACTCCTGGACCAGTTCCTTATCCTTGGACCTGAGATCATCGACACTCATATTTCTTAAGTCTTTACTCTTCATTGGAATCTTTCCTCGTAATAAATTTAGTTGGGATGGGAAGCTTGAAGGCCGCCAGGCGGAATGCCTCGCGCGCCACTTCTTCGGTAACGCCTTCCATCTCATAGAGAATGCGGCCCGGCTTCACGACGCATACCCACGAATCCGGAGCCCCTTTGCCTTTTCCCATACGGGTTTCGGCAGGTTTGGAGGTCAGGGGCTTATCAGGGAATATGCGAATCCAGGTCTTGCCGCCCCTCTTTATATATCGGGTCAATGCTATACGAGCAGCTTCGATCTGTTTGGAGTTAATCCACCCGCACTCGGTAGCCTGCAGGCCGAATTCACCAAAGGCCAACTCGACACCACGCTGCGGCGAACCATTCATCCTGCCCTTCATCTGTTTTCTATGTTTGACTCTTTTGGGCATTAACATCGTACAATACTCCTGTATCTATTTTTTCTCAGGCAGGACTTCACCTTTGAATATCAGTACTTTTACGCCAATGATACCGTAAGTCGTCTTTGCTTCAGCAAAACCGTAATCGATATCGGCCCGCAGGGTGTGAAGTGGCACTCGCCCTTCGCGATACCATTCGGTACGCGACATCTCGGCGCCGCCGAGCCGTCCGGAGCAGGTAATCCTGATTCCCTTGGCCCCAAACTTCAATGCTGTCGTGACACTCTTCTTCATCGCACGCCTGAATGCTATACGCCTCTCAAGCTGGAGCGCCACGTTTTCCGCCACAAGCTGCGCATCAAGCTCCGGCTTGCGGACTTCCTGTATATTCAGATAAATTTCTTTATCAGTAAGCTTGGCAAGATCCTTTTTCAGGGTCTCGACCTCGGAACCCTTCTTCCCGATGATAAGCCCAGGACGCGCGGTGTAGATATTTATCTTCGCTTTGTTCGCCGCACGCTCGATCTCTATTTTCGAGACTCCCGAATGGTACAGTCTCTTCTTCAGGAAGTCCCGTAACTTGAGATCTTCATGAAGCAGCTTTGCATAATCCGCCTCTGAATACCACTTTGAATCCCAGGTTTTTATTACGCCAAGCCTGAAGCCGATTGGATTTATTTTCTGGCCCAAATCTTCACCCCCACCTCGATAGCTTATTTCTTATCAGCCAGAACCACATGAATGTGACTGGTCGGTTTTCTAATTTTGCTTGCTCTTCCCATTGCACGCGGCAAAAACCGTTTCAAACGCGCCCCTTCATTGACGTATATCTCTTTGACGAACATACGATCAATGTCATTGACTCCCTTTTGTTCAGCATTGGCAACAGCCGATTGTATCAGTTTGGAAACTAATTTCGCCGAAGGTTGCGGAGAAAAGCGAAGTATATTAAGAGCGTTTTCAACACCCCTGCCACGTATCATGTCTACAACCAAGCGGGTTTTTCTCGGTGAGAGACGGGCAAATGTCAATTTTGCGCTTGATTCCATGATCAGCTCCTTTTATCCTTACTTCTTCTTAAGTTTACTTTTTTTATCCGCTGCATGGCCGTAAAAGGTCCTTGTCGGGGCAAATTCTCCCAACTTGTGGCCTACCATGTTTTCTGTGACGAACACGGGGATGAATTTTCTTCCGTTATGCACGGCAAACGTCAGCCCGATGAATTCCGGAACAATTGTAGATCGCCTAGACCATGTCTTTATTACCTTTTTAGAACTTGGCCCATCTGCCTGAGCCTTGTCATAGAGATACTGGTCAACAAAAGGCCCTTTTTTTATCGATCTTGCCATCTTTCATTCCTTTTAGAAGATAGTGTGTTATTTCGTTCTTGATTTTACGATAAAGCGAGAGGATCGCTTATTCGTTCTCGTCTTATATCCTTTTGTCGGTATACCCCATGGAGTAACAGGATGACGGCCACCTGAAGTCCGGCCCTCACCACCACCATGCGGATGGTCGACAGGGTTCATTGCGACACCGCGCACCTTCGGTCTTTTCCCGAGCCACCGTGACCTGCCTGCCTTGCCGAGAGACACGTTTTCATGATCGATGTTTCCAACCTGGCCGATGGTGGCAAAGCAACCCTGCAGCACCATGCGTACCTCACCAGAAGGAAGCTTCACTTGAACGTACTTCCCTTCCTTTGACATCAACTGGGCATATGTGCCGGCGCTTCTTGCCAATTGGCCGCCTTTTCCCTGCTTCAACTCGATGTTGTGTATAATGGTACCGAGCGGTATCGATTTCAGCGGCAGGGCGTTGCCGGGCTTGATATCTGCCGAGGCGCTGGCAATAACGGTATCGCCAACTGAAAGCCCGAGGGGAGCAAGAATATACCTCTTCTCGCCGTCCACATAATTCAACAATGCTATGCGCGCACTCCGGTTGGGATCGTACTCGATGGTCGCAACCTTCGCCGGTATCTCACGCTTGTCCCTGGCAAAATCCACAATACGATACTTCTGTTTATGGCCGCCTCCGATATGTCTCGAAGTTATGCGCCCCAGATTATTTCGCCCACCGCTCTTCTTCAAGGTAGCCAGCAGCGAACGCTCCGGCTTTGTTGCGGTGATTTCATCAAAAGCAGAGCATGTCTGATGTCTGCGGCCGGCTGAAGTCGGTTTGTAACTCTTGATAGCCATTATTTCAACCCCGTCTTAATGGTTTAAACTTCGAAGAAATCAACTTTGCTGCCTTCTTTCAAGGTAACATAAGCCTTTTTCCAATTTGACCTTTTCCCGGTATTTTTGCCGGTTCTCTTTCTTTTGCCCGCAATATTTACCGTATTGACTTCCTCGACTACCACGTTAAATATTTTTTCCACGGCATCTTTGACTTCAATCTTGTTTGCCTCTCGAGCCACTTCAAAAGCGATCACGTTCTTGTTATCTTTCTCTAGTGTCGTTTTCTCAGTCACGAGGGGTCTCTTGATCACTTCATATATGTTCATGGCTGCAACGCTCCTTCTACTTTCCGCACCGCCGCCTCGGTAAATATAATGTGCTTGTATCTGAGCATGTCATAAACATTGAGTGAATCAGGATTCATCACCTTGACATGCTTCACATTGCGGGCTGAGAGTTCAACGTTTTTGTTTTCCTGATCGAGCACTACGAGGTATTTTTCCTTGTCAAAACCGTGCAGGACCTGAACAAACCTTTTCGTCGAAATGTTTTCCAATTCGAAGGAATTCAGGACGGTCATCTGATTTTCCTTGTACAGATATGACAGCGCAGACTTTATGGCAGCCTTCCTGGCTTTCTTGTTCATACCCAGGTTATACACCTTGGGCTTGGGACCAAACGCCACACCTCCGCCAGGGTACTGGGGAGCGCGCCTGCAGCCTTGCCTGGCCTGACCGGTGCCCTTCTGGCGAAACGGCTTTTTGCCGCTTCCCGCAACGGCGGACCTGTTCTTGACCGCGACCGTCCCTGCACGCCGGTTGGCCAATTGAACCTTTACCGCTTCGTGCAACAGGTATTCCTTTACCTCAACGTTAAACACTTCGTCGTTCAGGTCCATTTCGCCGACTTTATTCTTATCGATATCGTAGATATCTATTGTAGCCATATCCATCTCCAGAAAACGTAATTGCTATGCCTTTACACTATCTTTTATTATTACAAGACCGTTCGTCGATCCGGGGACAGCCCCCTTGATCATGATGAGATTTGCAGCGGCATCAACACGCACGATCCTGAGTCTCTGGACCGTAACCCTGGCATTTCCCATCTGTCCGGGCATTTTCTTGTTCTTGAAAACACGAGACGGAGTGGCGGAACAGCCGATCGACCCTGGCGCTCTGTGGAAGCGGGAACCGTGGCTCGAGCGTCCACCTTTGAAATTCCAGCGCTTCACGACCCCCTGGTACCCCTTGCCTATGCTCGTCCCGGTAACGTCTATCAGTTCGCCATCACTGAATATTTCAGCGGTAATGGCATCTCCGACAGCATATTCGTCCACATTCTCGGTCCGTAATTCACGAAGAAAACGGAATGCACCCTTTTCGGCGAGCTTGCAGTGGCCGAGCAAAGCGCGGTTCGCCCTTGCGGCAACCTTGCTGTCAAACCCCACCTGAATGGCACTGTATCCGTCTTTCTCAACTGATTTCTTTTGCAGCACTACACACGGACCTGCCTCGACAACGGTAACGGGAATACGCGTACCGTCATCTGCAAAAATCTGCGTCATGCCGAGTTTTCTACCAATCAAACCCTTCTTCATGGCTGGTGTTCCCTATTCTTTAGAGTCTGTATTTATAACTTTATTTCAACGTCCACGCCGGCCGAGAGATCCAGCTTCATCAGCGCATCCACAGTCTGCTGTGTAGGATCCAGAATATCGATCAGGCGCTTATGAGATCGTATTTCAAACTGATCCCTGGATTTCTTGTCCACATGGGGGCCACGCAACACGCAGTACTTATTGATGACCGTAGGAAGAGGAATCGGCCCGGCAACCCTTGCACCTGTCCTCTTTGCCGTGTCGACAATTTCATTGACTGACTGATCCAGCAACTTGTGGTCATATGCTTTCAATCTAATTCGTATCTTTTGACTTGGCATCTCTTCCTCTTGTCTCGCTTTATTCTATAATTGCGCTTACTACGCCGGCGCCTACGGTACGACCACCTTCGCGGATGGCGAAGCGCAAACCTTCGTCCATGGCTATCGGGGTTATCAG
>JAGFXO010000165.1 GCA_017861285.1 Geobacteraceae bacterium
ACAGGTGTAGCCGGGAGTTTTCATGGTCTCTTTTGAAGTCGCGGAATCAAATCCTGAAGCGCAAATAAAAGCCCTCAAGGACCTCATAGAAGTTGCCGGCGCCGTTGTGTCGACTCTCGACATCGATACGGTGCTGCAGGCTGTACTGACAAGCGCCATGCGCTTTGCCGAAACTCCCGCCGGCAGTGTCGCCCTCCTTGACGAAGAAAGAAGTGAAATATGTCTCGTAGCGCACGAGGGTCTCAGCGCCGATTTTGTCAAGAGTGAACGCTGCAAGATCGTTCCCGGCGGATTTACCGAGCAGGCGTTGGAGAAATGCGAGATGATCCTTATCGAGGAAATACCCTATGAGCCTCTCTTCAAAGCGAAAAATCCCATGATGCTCAAGGAGGGGATACAGTCGATTATCTGCACCCCCATCATTCTGAAGGAGAAAGCTGTCGGCATCCTGTACCTGGACGATTTTGTCCAGAGGAGCTATGATCGGGACAGGTTGAAGCTCCTTTCCGTCTTTACTTCTTTTGCCGCTGTTGCCATCGAGAATGCAAAACTCCATAACAGTACGAGACTGCTGGCCATCACGGACTGTTTGACCGGGTTGTACAATTTCCGGTATTTCATGCAGGTATTCAAACAGGAGATCAACAGGGCCGAGCGCTATGTCAAGCCCCTTTCAATACTCATGATGGATGTGGACAATTTCAAGAAGTTCAATGATGAACATGGCCACTCCAATGGAGACCGGGTGCTTCTCAAGGTCGGGGAGATCATAAGGAATTCACTGCGGAAAGTCGATTTTGCATTTCGTTACGGGGGCGAGGAATTCGCCATACTTCTCCCGGAAACTGATCTTGAAAGTGCCTGCCTACTGGGCGAACGGTTGCGGCGTGCGATCGAAGAGGAGACAATCGGGGCGTTTTCCGCGGTAACTTCACGGGGAATTACCGTGAGTATCGGCGTCGCCGCTTATCCGAGGGACGGGGCGACCCTGGATCTGCTTTTCAAACATGTTGACGAACAGTTGTACAGGGCCAAGACGCTTGGCAAGAACCGGCTGCATTACATGTTGGAAAGCTTTACTGGTGGTGCCGCATGAACCGTGCTTCTGTAAGGGATCAAATACGATGCAACTCCATGCTGTTGCCGATTCTGCTTGCTGCCATGATATCCCTGTCAGGATGCGTGAACGGAAAGCCGGTGCCCGGTGCCCCTGCCGTGATCGTGACAAGTCCTGAGCCGGCAAAAGCCGTGGACGCTCCATTACGCAACAATATTCCCCCTGTGGAAAGCGGGAGCGAAAACCTTCCCGCCGGCGCGCGGGAAAAAACTCGAGACGCAGCTCACGCTCAGGTGCCTTCAATTACTGCCGTATCCGCCGACGGACATGCGGTTAATCTGAAATTTCCCACGCCTGCGACACTGGCATACAAAGACGAAACCATTGCCGAAGATACGACCTGGAGCGGCCGCGTGAGTATCGAGGGCGCCCTGACCATTGCACCGCAAGCTACGGTTACAATCAGTCCCGGCACTGTCATTGCGTTCCGTCGGACGGCGGGTGCGGAAAACGCTGCCGTACTGCTCGTCCAGGGGCGCATCGTAGCGCAGGGTACAAGTGACCAGCCTATCAGGTTCACCGGCGGTGCGGGTGACGCCCGTTCTTCAAGCTGGCAGGGCATAGTGTTTCTAGCCAGTGAAAAGAAGAATATCCTGGAGCAGTGCCTTGTCGACGGAGCGGAAACAGGTATTGATGCCGCTTATTCAACCCTCACGGTAAAGAACATCCGTTTTTCCGGATGCCGAACCGGCCTGCGGGCGCAGGATTGTCTCCTGTATATGCGGGAATGCGTAGCGTCCAAGTGCGACCTCGGTATAAGCCTGTACGACTGTGAGGTGGAGATTACAGGGGGAAGCCTGGCATCAAACCGTATGGGCATCTATGCGAAAAGGTCATCCTTGCTGCTTTCCGGCGCAGAGCTGACCGGCAGTGACCTCGAAGCACTGTCGGTGGAAGAGTCGACAGTGAAGATAGTCGGCAATACATTCGTACAGAACGGAAGGGGGATCGCCCTGTCTTCCTGTGAAGGTCTCGTTTCCGGAAACAGGATAGTGAAAAACCGGGATTACGGCATATCCCTTGCCGGTTCACGGGTAAAGATAACCGCCAACGACATTTCACAAAACGGCAAGGTCGGCATCAGGGTAGGGGACGGAAAGGCTATCGCCTGGAGCAACATAATTGCATTGAATGGTCAGTATGACCTATACAATGCAGGCCCGGAGAACTTCAAGGCTGTCGGCAACTGGTGGGGTGAGGGAAAGGCGCCTGATTCGAAGGGGAAAGTATATGACAGGGCCGTGAATCCGCGAATCGGCAATGTCTGGTATTTCCCCGCCCTTCGGCGGAAGCCGGCCATTTCTCCCTGAAACCAGTTGCCAAAGCACAGATAAAATGCTAGCTTTCCTGCCATGTCCATCTATCTAGACAATGCGGCAACCTCTTTCCCAAAACCTGAACAGGTCTATCTTGCCATCGACCATGCCCTGAGAAAAATCGGGGTCGGTCCCGGAAGGGGCGGTCATAAAAAGGGGCTGGAGGCAACCAGGCTGGTTTTCGAGACTCGGGAAACCCTGGCGGCTTTTTTCGGCATTGGTGACTCGTCTCGACTGGTCTTTACCCACAGTGCCACCGAAGGTCTCAATCTCGCTGTTTCAGGCCTCTTGCTCCCCGGTGACCATGTCGTTTCCACGACCATGGAGCATAACTCACTGGTGAGACCGCTGCGCCGCGCAATGCAGGGGGGTGTGGAAGTGACGTGGGTGGATTGCGACAGGCAGGGTTTTGTCGATCCACACATGGTCGCATCAGCCATCCGTCCTCAAACGCGTCTGATCGCACTCTCCCATTGCTCCAATGTAACCGGTACCGTTCAGCCTGTCGCGGACATAGGGCTTCTGGCACGCAAGGCCGGGGTACTGTTCCTTGTTGATGCAGCCCAAAGCGCCGGTGTCATTCCCATAGACGTACGGGAATTAAATATCGACCTTCTGGTGGTCCCGGGGCATAAGGGGCTTCTGGGCCCCCAAGGTACGGGTATCCTCTATGTTGCCGATGACCTGGAGCTTTCTCCGTTGATGGTTGGCGGTACCGGCGGTTATTCAGATACCTGGCGGCAACCTGATGCCATGCCGGAACGGTATGAAAGCGGCACATTGAACACCCCCGGTATAGCAGGCCTCAAAGCAGGGGTCGATTTTATCAATGGGACGGGGATTGACGTGATTCGGGAGAGGGAGTCTCTTCTCTCTTCATATGTGGTCAACGGTCTCAGGCTGATCAGGGGCATCAGTCTCTATGGTCCTGAAAACCCGCGGTTGCACTGCGGTCCCGTTTCTTTTACCGTTTCAGGACAGGATCCTGCGGAAACGGGATTCCTTCTGGACAGAGAATACGATATATGTGTCAGGGTCGGTTTACATTGCGCGCCTGATGCCCACCGAACCATCGGAAGTCATCCTGCCGGCACGGTTAGAGTGAGCCCCGGTTTTTTCAACACGGAAAAAGATATTGAAACATTTCTGGATGCCCTGCGGAAAATTGCAAATGCGCCCTGAATTTTTGCAGCTCATATGGAAAGGGAAACATGAAACATTTTATTCTTGATACCAATGTATTGCTTTACGATCCGCAAGCGGTTTTCAGATTCCAGGAAAACGAGATCATCATTCCGATAACCGTCATCGAGGAAATTGACCGATTCAAGAAGGACATGAACGAAACCGGCCGGAATGCCAGGCAGATTTCTCGCATTCTGGATGATTTCCGCAGAAAGGGTTCTCTGGCCAAAGGAATCAAACTGGATAGCGGAGGGAATCTGCGGGTCGAACTGTACAACGTTGAACTGGCGAAGCTTTTGCCGCCGGAGTTGAGTGAGCAGCGGGGGGACAACCGCATCCTTGCCGTTGCGGCTGATATCAAGAAGAAGAATGGACGCACCCCGGTGATCCTGGTGACAAAGGATACCAATCTGCGAATCAAGGCGGACGCAATCGGTTTGAAAGCCGAGGATTATGAATCGGACAAGGTTCATATCGAAGAGTTGTATGCGGGGTTTATGGAGCTTGACGTCAGTCCGCAACTCATTGACAGGTTTTATGGTCAGGGGTGGGTCGAGGTGGAGCAGCCACTGTATCCGAACCAGTTCGTAACCTTGAAGGATACTGACAATCCTTCTCATTCAGCCATCGGCAAGTATAATGCGGAACAGAAGAG
>JAGFXO010000166.1 GCA_017861285.1 Geobacteraceae bacterium
AACTCATTCCCCGGACCGGTGCTGGTAGAGTTCTGGGCACCTTGGTGACCGCACTGTGTCTCATTCGCACCGGCGGTGCGAAATGTTGCAGAAAAGCTTGCAGGAAGGGCAGCGGTAGTTCAGGTCAATACTCAGGAAAATTCAGTAGTGGCATCTCGCTTCGGAGTGAGGGGAATTCCAGTCATTATGCTTCTGAAGCATGGGAAGGTCGTGGCCCAACTACCGGGTGCCCATACTGACGAAGCCGTACTCTCGTGGTTCCGACAACAGTCCTGAAGCATTATATTTTTCGCTTGGCATGATCCACATTGAAGATAACAATTGTTCGTAATACCTTTCCAAATGCTTCCGGCATTTTGCTGTCCTGGATTATGTCTTTTTGTGGCAGGACTTGCAGGTTGTCGGACCCATGCCTTTGCTCTTGTGGCAGTCTATGCAAAGCTTGTGCGCCACATCTTTGCAGAAGCCTTCAATTTTGCCCGGCGTATTTGCATGACAAACTTTGCAGTCCTTGAGCAGTTCTTGGTGCATTTTGTGGGGGAACGTAACATTACCCATATTGGCCGGGAATGTCATAACATCCGCCGCTATAGCAAAACTCGCAGTAAAGAAAACAAGGGTCAACGCTGATATGATTTTTTTCAACTTGTTAACCTCCTTTACCTTAAAAATGTAATTATACGTATAATCAATTTGATGTCAAGATAAAGATATCTAAACGAATTGAATCAAAATATATTTCGGAATTATCCCCAAAACACTTATAAGGCCCCAGTCTTTCAAGGGCAAGGTTGCAAGAAGTTCAAGTCTGGCCTTATATGTATTATTAAGTACATTTAGCATTAGTAGTTTTAGCAGGTTTTTCCGAAACACCTATTCGGTGCCACCTCTGAGATCATGGAAAACAGTTAAGGAAACCGACTCAGCGAGACAAAGACATTAATCTGATGAATCTTGGCATATTCGCGAATCCTGGATTTCATACGGTAATGAGTTCCTCCCATTGCCCAGAACCGTCCTGATTGGGGAGCGAAACAGGGACAAAACTGGCAGCTGTAGTATAATTTCTAAATGTTGATCGCTTCTTCTTTACGCCCCATTGGTTAGCGCATCCTCGGGTTCGGCAAACATCCGGAGATTGCGGCCGCTATTCAAGAGAAACTCCGTTCGCTCGGGTTCATGGCGACCACCTTCGTGCTCACGAACGATGAAGTTGGGGACGCGCAGCTAGTCTCGGAGCTGAAGCGAGCCGAGTACGATGGCGTGGCCATCGGCGGCTATATCAATGGACAGGACCCCGTTAATTTCCCTGCCACGAAAGAGACCACTGTCTGGTTCAATCGCGTTCTCAACATCATCCACGCTAGCGCGCCGAATTCGAAGATCATCCTCGTGCGCGGTCCGGAGGACATTGTGCCGGCGATCGAGCGAGTGCTCGGAAAAAGCCTGCCGTGATGAATAGACTCTAACCGCATCCCAGCAACGCCTTCAGCGGACGCGCCAAAGGCGGCGTGCCGCTGAAGGCGAACGTTGGATTTCCCAAGAAAAAATGGGAGGCCGAAACGCAAGCATGAGGTGCAACAGGACAGGATTCTGCTTATACTATGGATGACGCAGATTGGAAATGTCGGATAACTTTTCTCAAAGGGGACGCGATTATGCAGCAGCCGACGACCAGAGTTAATCCTTCGGAAGAGACCATCAAGATTGGTCAGCTAAGGATCCGGTTTCTCCTCACGGGCGACGATTCCGGCGGCAGCGTGGCAGTGTTCGAGGTCTTCGTCCCCGTTGGGCAGAAGCTGGCGGCGCCGGCCCACAAGAACGACGCATACGAGGAGGTCCTTTACGGTGTCGAGGGTGTCCTTACCTGGACGGTTGACGGCACACCGATCGAGGTTGGACCTGGGCAGGCCCTATGTATCCCCCGAGGCGCGGTACACCGCTTCGATAATCTCGGCAGCGAGGATGTGAAACAGCTCGCCGTCATAACCCCTGCGATAATGGGGCCAGAATACTTCCGCGAGGCAGCCGAATTAATCGGTGTCGGCAACGGCCCGTTCGACCGCGCAAAGATGATTGACATCTTCCGGCGTCACGGCATGACCTTGGCCTCTCCCCCTCCTGATAAGTAGCGGCTTCTGGAAGGGGTTTCCGAAGAAGCAAAATGAACGTCCCAACCAGATATTTGGAAGCCGGCCAACAGGAATGTGATTCCGATCCCAGCGGAAATGCAGCCGATAATCGTTTCTATGGTGCTGAATTCCAAGATTTAGTTAGGTATCAGCCCAGATTTTTGCAGCCATGTTTCCAGCTGATTCCGGTAATAGCACCCTATGGGAAAGGCAAGGATGTTGATGGGCTTTTCCTTCGGCAGATGATCTTCTCCCGCAGCGCAGATTAGAACGTTCTCCTAGACAAAGCCCTCTTCCACGACCAACTACGGATGATCGATTTCCCGTCCAAAAAGTCCCATCAAGCCAGAAATCTGGTACCATCCAGATCAGATTCAGAGTGGTACCCGTCACAAGCTGCAGATCAACCGATTGAAATTTCCGGTGATACTTGGCTAGAACAGGCGGAAGCCGGACCGCCGCAGTTGTTTCCAGGGCACCGATAATCAATCTCCCGCCAAGGGGCCCCCTCTCCGCCGCCCTCGACACACTCCCTTCCCCAGCAACCGCCTTGATGATTCTCAGTTCGTTGAAATCCATGGAATTACAGATATCACTATCTGTGAATTTTGCCATCAAAACAAATCATTAGTAATAATATGTTTTGTGAGGTACCTTTTTCTCAGGCGGCAAAAACAATGGATGAAATCAGAGAAAGGGGATACGTTCCGTGGACACTATCTATCATTCAGGTGAGATAAAAGTGCAGACACAGGCCGGCGCAGTAGAGGCGGCAACAAGTATGGGCCGCCAGGTCTTTCCGGTTATCGCCCATCACTTCGTCGATTTCATTCAAAGTCAACCGTTTGTTGTCCTCGGGTCCGCTGACGACAGGGGCTTGGCCTGGGGTTCTATCCTGTGCGGCAGGCCAGGGTTCATGAAGGTCGTTGATGAACACACCCTCTGGATAGATGCCCTGCCTGGCGATCAGGACCCTTTACGCGGGAATCTAAAGGACGGCAGCGAAGTCGGCCTTCTGGTGCTGGATTTTTTCACTCGTCGCAGGTTACGCATGAACGGCCGCGTGGTCATTGGGGAGAGCGGCTTCTCGGTGCGGATCCGCCAGGTGTATTCTAATTGTCCCAGATACATCCAGTCACGGACATGCGAATCGATTGAAGATACTCCTGTTGCCCCGCAGACAGCGCGTGAGGCTGTATCCCTGAACGAGGAACTCCGGGAGCGGATCGGGCGGGCGGACACATTCTTTGTCGCGAGCTATCATCCCGAAGTGGGTGCAGATGTCTCGCACCGCGGCGGTTTTCCGGGATTCGTGCAGGTCCTTGATGAGGGGACTATCGTCTGGCCCGACTATAACGGCAACGGCATGTTCAACACCATGGGGAACATCACTGAAAACCCAAATTGCGGCATGCTTTTCCTTGATTTCGAAAGGGGTGGAACTCTCCAATTGTCGGGGACCGCTGATATAATTTGGGAGAAAGACCGCTTGGCTCTCTTCCCCGGAGCAGAGCGGATCATTGAATTCAGGATCAAAAGGGTAATTGAGGTCGAAAACGCAACCGACTTGCGGTGGAGCTTTGTTGAGTATTCACCGGACAATCCGTGGTTTTGCTGAAGAACCAAAAAGTATCCGAAATGGACATTAATCAGCAGTGTCCGGTTAGATATTTACAAATGATTTTTTTGTTCCTTAGGTGATTGCTAAGGTTGCCGGGGGCATTTTTACCCAGATGAATCGCGCAAACCTAACCAGACGCCGTTGGGGGAAATCGAGATGTATTGACCTTCCCTCGTTTATAGGGCCAGTTATAGAAAGTGGCATCACTGATGCCGTCCATCCTGCACAGATCA
This sequence comes from Geobacteraceae bacterium, assembly GCA_017861285.1. Classification (GTDB taxonomy): domain Bacteria; phylum Desulfobacterota; class Desulfuromonadia; order Geobacterales; family Geobacteraceae; genus CAIWTU01. The sequence continues at coordinate 3,987 of JAGFXO010000166.1, forward strand.
ACCACCTTCATGCCTGCTTGAGCTTGTTTAAGGATGCCAATGATCAATGATCTGTTCTTCGGTGAATCGTTTCGGGTTCATGTCTATCTCCTGTTTGAGGTAAATAGACCAAAACCACTAACTTTGCAATGGCTCAGTTTTCGGGGGGAAGGTCATCCCTTCAACGCGGATAAGGAATACTATCCAGTTAGAAAGACCTTATGCCATAATGGGATCATCTACGGGAATCTTACAACAGCAATTATAGTGTTATAATCAAAAGTGTAAGAATTGGCGGTGCTATTTTCGGTTTAATAGTCGTTAAATGTCTATCATGGAATGAAAGGTATGAGAGCACAAAGGGGAAAAAGTCTGCTGGTCGCGGGCGGCGTTTTCGCCCTGATCGTAATTACTGCAATTGCAGCTTTCTTATTATTTGACATCAATAAGTTCAAGTCGAATATCGAATCCGCTGCCTTCGATGCGACAGGCCTTGAGGTAAGGATCAAAGGGAAGATGGGGCTCTCTTTCTCTCCCTTTGGTGTGTCGGCCAAAGATATTCATGTCGCCAACAAGGGTGGCGAAATCATTGCCCTTGAAAACCTCAAACTAGGGCTGGAGTTGATGCCTCTACTGAAGAAGCAAATCGAGATCACCGGTTGCGATCTTGTCAAACCGGCCATCACCATCGTGAAGGACATTGATGGGAGATATAATTTCGAAAGTGCTGAAAAGAAATCGACGAAATGGGTCTTGAAAGTAACTACTGGCTTGAATGAGCTCAAGCTGTCCAATGGGGTGCTTGTCTATCTTGACAAAAAGACGGGTAAAAAGACTGAGTTGAAAGACTTCAACCTGGCGATCAAGGATATCTCGACAGGAAAT
>JAGFXO010000068.1 GCA_017861285.1 Geobacteraceae bacterium
GCGCCGCGTTTCCGCGACGGGAAGAATCTTTCTACAATGAAACCTTTGGAGTTTGCTGAATATATCAAGAGTGAAGTTCTTAGCTTTCATTAGGAGGTGGCACCATAGCTAAACCTACAGTTAATATTAACCAGGCGATCAGATCCAAAGAGGTGAGGGTGGTCGGGGCTGACAGCGAACAGCTCGGTATTCTTCAACTGCACGAGGCACTGGCCCTGGCGGAAAGTCAGCATCTGGACCTTGTCGAGGTTTCCCCTTCGGCAAACCCGCCTGTCTGTCGTATCATGGATTACGGCAAATACAAGTACCAGCAGAGCAAGAGGCAGCAGGAAGCCAAGAAAAAACAGGTCCAGATCCAGCTCAAAGAGGTAAAGGTCAGGCCGAAAACCGACGAACACGACCTCCAGTTCAAAATAAAGCACGTCCGGCGCTTCCTGGAAGAGGGCAATAAGGCGAAAATAACCGTTGTCTTCCGTGGACGTGAAATAACCCATACGGAATTTGGCCTGAATGCACTCGAAAGGTTTGCCACGGAACTTCAGGACATCTGCATTGTTGAAGTAAAAGCGAAAATAGAAGGGCGCAGCATGTTCATGATCGTTGCGCCAAAGAAATAATGGATAAAGGATACAGGATCGGAGCGAACTATGCCAAAGATTAAAACCAACAGGGGCGCAGCAAAGCGTTTTAAAAAAACCGGTACGGGCAAGATAAAGAGAAGCCGTGCCTTCAGCAGTCATATCCTTACCCCGAAGACTACCAAGAGGAAGCGGAAGCTGAGAAAAAGCGCGGTAGTTTCTGCTGTTGATATGAAAAATATCGCCAAACTCATACCGTATATGTAAAAAAATCAGGCAAATGGCGAAGGGCAAAGGGCATTGGGGGTATGTTTTCCACCTTTTGCTTAGTGCTTTTTGTATTTTGCCTGCTTCATATTCCGTGAACCGTGAGGAAACGTCTCCCCTTGCGGATCCGGCTTAATACATCAGTAAAGGAGAAAGAAAATGCCACGCGTAAAAAGAGGTTTTAAAGCGAGACAACGAAGAAACAAGGTACTGAAGCTCGCGAAGGGGTACCGGGGTGCAAGGAGCAAACTTTTCAGGAGCGCTACCGAGGCCGTAGATCGCGCATTGAATTATGCCTTCAGGGACAGAAGGGTCAAAAAAAGGGATTTCAGGGCACTCTGGATTGCCCGTATCAATGCCGCCTCGAGAATCAATGGTCTTGCATACAGCAAATTCATCCATGGACTGAAACTCGCCAATGTGCAAATTGACAGGAAGGTTCTTGCCGACCTGGCGGTAACCGACCCGAAGGGGTTCGCTGAAATAGCTTCTCTGGCGAAGACAACTCTATAAATACAATCACATCAGGAAAAAAAGAAATGAGATGCTTGCCATCTCATTTCTTTTTTTATCAAAAGGTTGGCGATCATGAAGGAAAAACTGGATGATCTTTTGCGAAAGGCCCTGGGCGAACTGGCAGCAAGCAGCAGTGATGATGCCCTGCAGGAGATACGGGTTCGGTATCTCGGTAAAAAGGGCGAATTGACCGCTATAATGAAGGGGTTGGGCGGGGTTCCCGCTGAGGACAGGCCGGCTCTGGGCCAGGCGGTCAACACGTTGAAAGACCGCATTGAAGAAGAATACAAATCGAAACTGTCGGTCATTCGTGATGTGAAGAAAGCCGAAAAATTGCGGAGTGAACGCATCGATGTCACGCTGCCGGGCCGTCGCCGTTCGATCGGTACGAAGCATCCCATTACCCTTGTTACCGAAGAGATTACCGAAATATTTGCCGGTCTCGGTTTCCAGGTTGCCGAAGGGCCGGAAATAGAGCTTGACTTCTACAATTTCGAAGCACTGAATATTCCGAAGGATCATCCCGCACGGGATATGCAGGACTCTTTTTATATAAACGAAAATATCCTGTTGCGCACTCATACCTCTCCCGTCCAGATCAGGACAATGCTGAAACATGCTCCCCCTATCAGGATTATTGCCCCCGGCACGGTATACCGCTGTGATTCTGATGCCACCCATTCTCCCATGTTTCACCAGGTTGAAGGGCTGCTTGTGGACAAGGGGATATCTTTCGGGGATCTCAAGGGAATACTGACGATCTTTGTAAACCAGTATTTCGGCAAGGGCACGGGCGTTCGCCTCCGGCCGAGTTTCTTTCCGTTTACCGAGCCGAGCGCGGAGGTTGACATTGCCTGTGTCATGTGTAAGGGCAATGGCTGCCGCATATGCAAGAACACCGGATGGCTTGAAATTCTCGGTGCGGGAATGGTTGACCCGGAGGTGTTCCGGCATGTGAAATACGACTCTGAAGCAAATACCGGTTTCGCATTCGGGATGGGCATCGAGAGGATTGCGATGCTGAAGTACGGTATAAAAGACATGCGGTTGCTGTTTGAAAACGACATGCGGTTCTTAAATCAGTTTTAAAACAGCATATTATGTTAAATATATAAAGTTTTACTTGATGTTTGTTCTTTTTTTCTGTTTGCCGATTCAATAAATAAATAATTAATAAAGTGTGGGGCTATGAAAGTAACATACAACTGGTTGAAGGATTTTGTCGATTTTGATTTGTCCCCTGACAAATTGGCCGACCTGCTGACCATGCTCGGGCTCGAAGTTGAGGGCATGGAGAGCCTCGGCGGCGGAATGGATGATGTCGTTGTTGCAGTTGTCGAGGAAAAAGCCCAGCATCCGAATGCCGACAAGTTGTCTTTGTGCAGGGTGAATGACGGAGGGCAGATACTGTCTGTCGTGTGCGGCGCCCAGAATTTCAAGTCCGGGGACAAAGTAGCCCTTGCCAGAATCGGCGCTGTTCTTCCGGGTGATTTCAAGATCAAACGTTCAAAGATAAGGGGAGAGGAGTCTTTCGGTATGCTCTGCTCCGAAAAGGAACTCGGCCTGGCTGACGACTCGGAAGGCATCATGGTCCTTCCTGACGAACTGCCCCTGGGGATTCCCCTGTTCGATGCCCTGGGGCTAAAGGATACGGTATTTGAGATAGGGCTTACGCCAAACAGGGCTGACTGTCTCAGTGTCATCGGGATTGCCCGTGAAATCGCAGCAAAATTAGGCAAAAAAGTCGGTTATCCCGGCCATGGGGTTGTTGAAGGGACCAAAGAGATACATGGCGTTGCTTCCGTGGAAATCGCCGATCCCGATATGTGCCCGAGATACACCGCACGATTGATTACCGGCTGCACCATCGGGGCATCACCCGCCTGGCTGGTAAACAGGCTCTGCGCGGTCGGCATGCGTTCCATAAACAATGTGGTCGATATAACCAATTATGTGCTCATGGAATACGGGCATCCGTTGCATGCCTTCGACTTTGATTTCCTGTCCGGAGGGAAAATTGTTGTCCGGAAAGCTGCCGACGGGGAGTGTTTCAAGACCCTGGATGGTCAGGAGCGCAGCCTGCAGAGCTCGGATCTTACCATTCGTGACGGCGGAAAAGCGGTTGCCCTGGCAGGGATTATGGGCGGTGAAAATTCCGAAGTTACCGGCACTACACGCAATATCCTGCTGGAAAGTGCCTATTTTGAACCGTCCACTATCCGACGCACTGCCAAACGTCTCGGGTTGCGCACGGAAGCGTCCCATCGTTTCGAAAGGGGTGCGGACGTAAACATCCTGGTAAAGGCACTGGACAGGGCGGCTACGCTGATAGCGGACCTGGCGGGGGGGACTGTCGCCCGTGGCATCATAGACGTACATCCCAAAAAGACTGAGCCAGTCACCATAAGATTCAGACAGGAAAGGGCCGAAAAGATACTTGGTGTCAGTCTGCCGCTTGAAGAGGTCGTACGGCATTTTCATCACCTCGAGTTTTCCTGTGAAATTCAGGAACCCGGTGTTCTTGCCGTTACCGTACCGTCATTCAGGGTTGACATCGAGCGGGAAATCGATTTGATAGAGGAATTGGCACGACTGGTCGGATATGAGAAAGTACCCGTAACAATGCCGAAAGTACGCATTTTCTCCGATCGTCCTACTGCTCATCAGAAGCTCGAGAAAAAAGTGAAAGAACTCCTCGTTGCCCATGGTCTTTCAGAAGTAATAAACTACAGTTTTATATCCGCGGCTTCTTTTGACAAAATACTTTTGGCAGAAGGCGATTACCGGCGCGATTGTCTGAAAATTCTGAATCCGCTCACTGATGAACAGGGTGTCATGCGTACAACGATGCTGCCGGGGCTACTGGAAACAGCCGCGAGAAATGCCAGCTTCAGGAACCTGGACCTGCAGATTTTTGAAATGCGGCGGGTATATCTTCCGCGTAAGGGCAGCGAACTTCCGGAAGAGCCGCTGTTTGTTTCGGGCTTCATTACCGGCGGCAGATTTCCTGAAGGCTGGAATCAGGCTAAGGAAGAAATTGATTTTTACGATCTGAAGGGTATCGTTGAGAATATTTACAGTGAACTGGGAATTGATGCAGTCGGATATGCAAGCAGTGATGTCGACTGCTTCTACCATCCGGGCAAGGCATGCTCCCTATATCTTGGCGAAAACCGTATCGGTTCGCTGGGGGAGATACACCCGACTGTCCAGGAAAATTATGGATTGGAAAAACCCGGATATTATTTTGAAATGGATTTCGAGAAGTTGGTTGCTGCTGGTACGGAATTGGTCTCCGCTGTTACCCCGTCCAGGTTTCCGGATACCTTCCGTGATATCGCCATGCTGGTAAAAGATGATATGGATGCGGAAACCGTCCTGGAAACGATACGGCAGACGAAAATCAGGGAACTGAAAGGGGTCGAATTGTTCGACCTGTACAAGGGAGCAAATATTCCTGAAGGTGAAAAAAGTCTGGCTGTAAGAGTTCGTTACCTCTCCTATGAGAAAACACTTGCTGATGATGAAATCAATGCCATGCACAGGAAAGTGATAGATAACCTCACCAAGAAATTAGGCGTGACCATACGGTAAAAAAGGTTGATTATCTTGTTTTGCTGTGGTATAAACCTAACGCGTTGAATGTAGAGGAGAATTTGGTAATTTTTTAATATATTGACTGCTGAGGGGAATTATGACAAAGGCTGATATGGTAGAGAAGATTTATGAGAAAGTCGGCTTTTCAAAAAAAGAATCTGCGGAGCTCGTTGAAGCGGTTTTCGATATAATCAAAGGTACCCTTGAAAAGGGAGAGAAAATAAAGATTGCCGGTTTTGGCAATTTTGTAGTCAAAGAAAAGGCGGACCGCCGAGGACGCAACCCCCAGACAGGCGAAGAAATTACCATTACAGCCAGAAAAATTCTCACGTTTAAACCGAGCCAGGTGTTGAAGACGGCGATAAATTCAAAGTAGCAGATCACATGGAGCGGCCATGGATGTTGAGGTTCCCGATAAACTTTACTTCAGGATTGGTGAAGTTTCAGAACTGACCTCGTTGAAGCCCTCCATCCTGCGTTTTTGGGAAACGGAATTCGAGCAGCTGAACCCTGTAAAAAGTCCGGCAGGGCAGCGTCTGTACACAAGAAAAAATCTCGAGTTGATCTTTCAGATAAAAAGGCTTCTTTACTCGGAAAGACTTACCATCGAGGGAGCCAGGAAAAAGATTTCCGAAAAATGCAATAAAGGATCCAAAGATTCCGGAACAGATAGAAAAACGGAGATATTGAAAGAAATCAAAGAGGATTTGATACGATTCAGAGATTCCCTCTGACAGGCAGGAGGGAATAGATATAGATTGACGGGGCGTAGCGCAGCCTGGTAGCGCACTAGACTGGGGGTCTAGTGGTCGCTGGTTCGAATCCAGTCGCCCCGACCAATAAAAACAAAGGGCTACAGCTCACGCTGTAGCCCTTTGTTTTTGTAGGGTTCATATAGGGTACAATAAAACAAAAAAACTCTTTAAAGACAAGATGATCTTATCCGCTGTCGGAAAAGGTATTTTAAATGCTCGAAGAAGTCCTGCGATTAGGCCGGGAAGTGACTTTCCCAGGTGTTCAGTGAAGTATGGGTGTTTGCAAAGGTATTGATATTTTCTGTCTGTTAAATATACCGGTAAACTTCCGGATTAACCGGAAATACTCCGGAGACCCTTGCCGGACAGGGAGACCAGCAATACGACCAGCCTTTGACCTTCGCTGTTGAATAGCTCGGGGAACGTCAGTTCGCGGGCATTCGATTCGACCTTATTGCGCCTGATTCCCATGCTGTCGAGGATGAGTGTTTCCGTCTTCCCCCAGAGATGATCCTCGGGTCTCCCAAGTACCTCGATCAGGATATCCAGGTACACCTCAAACATGCGATCATCGCCCCCGATCTCCTGAAGCTGTGCCTCAATCTGTCCTATCTGCTCTTCAAGGGCGGGAATATCGGGGCAGTCTGCCGCAAACCCCCAGCCCCCCTGCTGCAGAATGTTGAGTTTGGATTGAAGAAGCGCGTAACGGCGCTCAAGGTCCTTGCGCTCCATCTTCGTCATGATGATTCGTCTCAACGCAAGGCTGATGAGGTGATCATACGCCCGACGCTTGAGTTGGCGGCGTGTTTCGTCCTGGTTCCCCGATGGATCGATGAGGCGGTGAGCCTCGAAACTGACCGTCTTCTGCGGAACGTCGCGCAAGACGATATCGCCGGACAGTTCCGCGCCGAAAAAAACCTTCTCATTCTTGTCCATGGCCAGCAATGCGATGACTGTCTCCGGCACGCCTGTACCTCCCCGGAGAAAACCGGCAAGATTCCGGTCTTCTCCGAAAACCTTCCGCATCTCGTCCGAAGAAATGAAAAAAGCCTTCAACAGGGGATCGTCGCCACGGCAATCAAGATCCACCGGTATGGGTGGCGGCAGCCCGTCGACCAGCGCAATCACGTAATCGATTGCGCGAATTACTGCCGGTCGCAGCTTCTTTTTGTAGCCCGACACGGTGCGCAGCAAGGGATCCGTTCCGTCAACCGCCCGTTCGATGGCCTCTTTGACGAGCGATTCCGGATAGTTCCCGTTTATCTCCCCGCCTCCAAAAATGGATTGCAAGAGCCGCAGCATTTAATTCCCCCATGGCACCCGTTGTACAAAAAACTACGCTGAGCAAACCGATTCATCGTGCGCACATTATTATTTTTTCTCTTGATATCCTTCCATTACGGGAGTACTCTCATCACCATTCATGCAAAGCTCAGTAAAAACTTACTGTAAAAGTATAGCACATTCAATGATGTCCTGAAGATTAACTGACAGCCACGTCCTTTTCCATTGCCCAAAGGGAAAAAGCATATACCAAAAAAGGTATCCGGTAACAAAAATGGACCTTTGACGCCATACTTGCTTGGGCATGTTAAATATGCAAATATCGCAATAGTGATTGGTTTTATTATGTTTTATCGTGCAGACTGCTTATGTGACAGCAGTTCTGCAGAATAGGTATGTTATATGCTTCAGGCTAAAACATCAGCCATAACAAAAAAGGAGGGTATGTTATGAGTCAAGAGATTGTTGTTGACCGGGAATATATCGACCGATTGGAGGCGCAGGTCATTGAGTCAACAGAAGTACTCCGGATAGCGAGTTCAAAGCTTTGCTCAATTTCAACAGACCTGCGTACCCTTCCCGGAAATTGTGAGGCCTGCGGCTTTTCTGGCGTTCTGCTGGATCTGGCGGTTCGATTGGGTGAAGCGAGCGTCTCAGCGAAACAGAATTTGCGCGAATACGCCAAGGAACAAAATGCGGCATAACACAAAAAATATCGGTTCTATCCTCAAAAAAAGGGTTACAGTCGGGTCTGTAACCCTTTTTTCATTGCAGGTACCATACGGTTCGCCAGAAACTGACAGTTTTGCAGTTGACCCTGCTCCTTCACATTGCGCCTGTAACGGGTGAGAACGCAATCTGGTCGCCATCATGAAGCACGGCATCAAAACCAACTTCCTTACTGTTCAGGAAAATGATTTTGACCGCGTCCAGGGGTAACGACAGTTTTTCAATGAGGTCATGAATCGTTGACCCTTCCAGCAGTTCGTGTTCCGTGCTCCCCTTGTAATCACACATCTGTTCTTTTACGAGTGTCGAAAAACATTTGACTTTAACCTTTATTGTCGGATGCCCCTGATCAGAGGTTGGTTTTCCGACTTCCTTCACGAAATAAGATTTTGCCAAACCGCACTGCGGGCAAACCCAGGTGTCGGGTACTTCGGAGAATGGCGTTCCAGGGGGGATGCCCTGGGTCGGGTCTCCTACTGCCGGATCATAGATATACTGGCACCTGCATTGATATCTGTCCATTGTGTTCCTCCCTGAAGGTTGTTTCTCATTGAGTGTTTGGTTGATGCCACTGAATGCAACAGTAATCCATATGAAAAATAATAATATGGTTATCTGTATTGTCAAACAGGTAACAAGGGGAGGGGAGAGAACGAAAAAGCCGCCCTGTCTGCTGAGACAGGACGGCTTTCAATACTGTATGGTGCCGAAGGCGAGAATCGAACTCGCACGGGCTGTCGCCCACCACCCCCTCAAGATGGCGTGTCTACCAATTCCACCACTTCGGCGTCGGAGATGACTTTTCTATCATTACACCGGAAATATGTCAATATAAAATAACACCCGTCCTATTTTTTTTGTGGCTGCTGAGGGGCTGCGGGAGCCGTTTCAGCCGGTTTGCCCTGCTGGGGAACCGCTTGCTTCTGGGGAGCTGTGGTTGCCGGCTTGACCGTTGCGGGCATAATGGAAGTGCTGGACGGTTTGCTCGAAAGATAGGCTAAAGTCAGGGAAGTGAGCATGAATACGATGGCGGCCCCGGTAGTCAGTTTGCTGAGAAAAGTGGCGCCGCCGCCCACCCCGAACAATGACTGGCTTCCGCCGGTGCCGAACGTCGCTCCCATTTCAGCGCCTTTGCCGGCCTGTAAGAGAACGATAATGATAAGGGCTATACTTACGATAATATGAATTGTCACGAGAAAAGCAATCATGAATAGACGTTCCTTCTGGAGATTTTAATAGCACAACATACCATGACGATCAAAAAAAACAAAGCAATTATTGCTTGAAGCGGACTATGGACGCGAAAGACTCGGCCTTGAGGCTTGCACCTCCGACCAGGGCACCGTCAATGTCCGGTTGGGCCATCAGGCCCTTTATGTTTTCCGGTTTTACACTGCCACCGTACAGTATTCTCGTTTCTTCTGCTATTGTCCAGTCATAGAACTCGGATAAGAGACCCCTCATAAATTTGTGGGCTTCCTGGGCCTGCCCGTCGCTCGCAGTTTTCCCCGTGCCGATTGCCCACACCGGTTCATAGGCTATAACCATGCGGTTCACGTTACCGGCGGGAATACCTTTCAATCCGCCGGCAATCTGCGTTCGAAGGACGTTAAAGGTATCCCCGGCCTCCCGCTCCTCAAGGGTTTCCCCGATGCAGAAAATAGGGGTAAGCCCACCTTTCAGGGCTGCCTTCAGTTTTTTGTTGACCGTGTCATCTGTTTCGCCGAAATACAGCCTGCGCTCCGAATGCCCGATTATCACGTGGCTGCACCCCGCATCACTAAGCATTAACGGAGAAACCTCGCCGGTATAGGCGCCCTCATTCTCCCAGAAGCAGTCCTGACCGGCAAGATGCAGCCCCGAGCCCTCGAGCTTCTTTTGCACGGTGGCAAGGACGGTGAAGGCCGGAGCAATGACGATCTCCACATCGATGATATCTTTGACGAGAGGGACAAGTTCCGTTACGAAGTCGACAGCCTCGCCTGATGTTTTGAACAATTTCCAGTTACCCGCAATCACCGGTTTTCTCATTTTTACCTCGAATACAACAGTTTGTAGTAAGTTTCCTGTCCGATGATCAGGAACGCAGGGATTATCCTTTTTCTTCCAGAACCTTGATGCCGGGCAGAACCTTTCCTTCGAGAAGTTCCAGGAAGGCTCCTCCCCCTGTTGAAATGTAACTTATCTTGGCGAATTCGCCGGCACGGTGCACTGCCACGTCCGTATCCCCGCCGCCGACAATGGTGAGGGCATAAGAATTGGCGACGGCGCTTACCATGGCGAATGTTCCCCGTGAGAAAGCGTCCATTTCAAAAACTCCCATGGGACCATTCCAGATTATCGTCTTGGCGTTCTGTATGGCTTCGGTAAAAAGGGTGAGCGTTGCGGGACCTATATCGAGCGCCATCCAGTCCTGCGGTATCTCCTGGATCGTGGTGACTTTCGTTTCCGCACCTGGATTGAATTGATCCGCGACAACGCAGTCAACCGGAAGATAGAACTTGACCCCTTTTTCCCGTGCCTTCTTGTATGCATCGAGGGCTGTGTCAAGCAACTGCTCTTCAACGAGAGATTTACCGACATTATAGCCCAGAGCCTTGAGGAAGGTGAATGCCATCCCGCCGCCGACAATGATCTTGTCCACCTTATTCAAAAGATTGTCGATAACTTCGATTTTTCCGGATACCTTGGCGCCGCCCAGAATTGCAACCAGCGGTCGCATCGGGTTTTTCATGGCCCTTTCGAAAAAACTCATTTCATTTTTCATCAGGAACCCGGCAACGACGACCGGCACATAATTCGTGATCGCTTCTACCGAAGCATGCGCCCGGTGGGAAACCGCGAAGGCATCGTTGACATAGATATCGCAATGGTTGGCCAGGGTCTTGGCAAATTCGCCGTCATTTTTCTCTTCTCCCGGATGAAAACGCAGGTTTTCCAGCATGACAATGTCACCCGGTTTCATTCCCGACAAAATAGCCGTGACATCCTCTCCGATACAGTCGGGGGCGAGGGTGACTTCCTTATCCAGCAGCCTGGAAAGCCTTTTTGCAGCCGGGGCCATGGAGTATTTCGGGTTTCTTTCCCCCTTAGGCCGACCGAGATGGGAAGCGATGACAACCTTGGCATTGAAGTCCAGGGCATAATTTATGGTAGGAAGCACGGCCCTGATACGGGTATCATCGGTTATGTTCTGGTTTTCATCGAGGGGGACATTGAAGTCAACCCT
>JAGFXO010000167.1 GCA_017861285.1 Geobacteraceae bacterium
GTCCAACTTCTGACTGTTTATATGATCTTCGCAATCCTCTTCTTCATGATGCCGGGAGAATGAGTGCCCTTTCCGGGAAGCGTAAAACCTTCGTGGAGGTTTTTCCGACGCAGGAAGACGATAAATCAGTTACTGAAAAAACAAACCACTAAAAAAATCTGGTTCAATATAAAGTTTCCGGTTGCATACTCTGTAAAATCAGGTATAACGAGCCTACCTGGGTTTAGAGTCCCTGCGGATGTTTTCTCGCACTACCTTGGGGATGTCACATAAGGAACTCAATTTCAAAAAATGGAGGGTAAAGAATGACGAAAGCAGACTTGGTGGAAAAGATTGCAAAGGACGCAGAGATCACGAAGGCACAGGCAGATAAGGCAGTTAACTCATTCCTTGAAGGCATTACCGGCGCCCTGAAATCTGGTGACAAGGTGACGTTTGTCGGCTTTGGATCGTTCGGTGTAAAGGAACGAAATGCACGTATCGGCCGTAACCCTCAGACCGGCGCAGAGATCAAGATTCCGGCAAGAAAGGCAGTTACCTTCTCCGTCGGCAAGGTTCTAAAGGAAGCTTTACAGGCACCGGTAAAGAAGGAAAAGAAAAAGAAGTAGTTACTATTTACATACCAAGCAGAGGGGCATTACATAAACTGTGATGCCCTTTTTTCGATTCTATCCTCCCCCAAAAAGCTAACGATACATTTTGCCGAATAAATATCAGGACTGCGACAAAAATTTCGTCTATTTTAGGGATACATCAAGGGCTTTCTCAGGGTATCAAGCGGAATATCCACTTATATGAATTTTCAACAAAAATGAAAATTTATTAGAATAATTAAGGATAAATCGAAAAAAAACAATAATCAGTCGTGATAAATCGCAGCTAATAAGCAGTCTACTTATAGGTGGAGCCTGTTCATGACAAAAAATAGCCTGCATATGCCCCCTCTCTTTTTCCTTCTTGCATTCCTTGTAGCACTTCCGGCATCTGCCCAGCAGACGAACTGGTATGTGCTCGCACACGATGACGGCTGTGTTGATCTGAAACTCTTGGTCAAAGCAGAGAAATTGTCGCGGGCACCTGTTTCTCCGGAGGATTTTGCGCAGATGATGCGTGAGCGGGGCGAATCTGTTGAAGTAGGACTGCCGGCTGGCTTTCCCCCGGAGCTCGCAGGCAAAGTCGTACAGGTAAAAGTAGGCAAATGGAAAGCGCCGCTTTTTGTTAAGGAAGAAGTTTGCCGCAACATCGACAAAGGAAGATGAAAGAGGCAAGCAGCAAGACATAAGGGGTCAGCTTAACCTCTGCTCTCGGCTGCACGATCGATTCGCCAGAGAGACCGGACTTCCCGGGAGAGTACTATGCGCTTCATTTTGTTGGTTCTGCTCATTCTGATACCTTTTAACATTTCCGTTGCCGGTGTGTCGCCATCAGGTAAAAAATATTTCGACATGACTGTTACTGAGTGGCTGGAGCTTCCCGAGAGTGAACAGGTTGTAAGTACGCAAGCGCTGCTGTCCGTGAACCAAAAGGATCTGACCCGACAGCAGGAACTAGCGGTCGTATCCTGCATGAAGGCCATCGGCAGGTCGCCGATCTGGGAGAGCTCGACTGTCGGGACTCTGATGACGAAATGTTCTTTTGACATGGGAGTGACGAAAAGCCCGAGCGAAAAGGAGTGGGATGCCCTTGTAGAATGCGTGAAAAAAGAGGTCCCCGACTTCACGAAACAAGAGTTCTTCTCCCTCGGGCTTTCCGCCGCCGGCGCAGCACTGGCAAAGGATGCGGGCAGTGATCCCATCCTTACCCCGCGCAATCAAAAGGTTCTCGGGGTTATCAACAGATGCGGGAAGAAATAAGGGTCATCCCTTGAAAGTAGCACCTTTTGACCGCTCTATGACTTTACGCGCTGTTTCGCCGGCGTGCTTTTTCGCTTCAACTCCAGAACGCTGTTCCCGCGAAAAAAGAAATATATGCCGCCATTCCCTGGCGCTAATCTGCTGAAAAGTAATACACCGTCGTTCGGTTTCCTTTTCCCAGACTGTAGCCAGATTGCCGCCACCTTCAATGAAAATTGCTGCCAGTTCCGGAATTCCATCCAAAAGCTTGGGGACCGCTCGTTTAAGTCGCTCTGTCGTGCCGAAATTGTGGGAGCGGTAACAGAGGAGTTTACCATGCTCCTCAAATAGTGCAAAGCCAGTTTTCAGTCCAAGATCGACGGCAAGCAGTGATCGCATCTCGAATCACTCACATTCTGAGGACAATATTTTCTGACAGTTTCTCTTCATATACTCTATGTATATCTCAGGCATAATTTCTGAACGCGACTCGTGACACTATATCAGAACTCATCATCGCTGAAATCTTTTGTGTCGGGAGTAATTTTGACCAACTAAAAATTGTGCAACGCATAAAAGTTCGAGTTGATGCTGTTGTTATGCGTCATTATCATTTAATTCTTATTTGCTCAACAACCTCCCAAGGAACAATTGCAAGAATCTTGTCTGAATTAATATTCTTTACAACAGCAAAGAAATCATTCGAGGTGTCGAGTACCCCATCAATGGAGTCACCATAGCTTCGGTCTCGGAAAATTATTGTCACACAATGATGCTTAAGGCCGTGTATTTCCAATAACTCAATGAGATGGGTTCGCTGCGTTTTCCCATACAAATTGTCCATAGCTATTACCTCTCATTAGATTTGTCGATCAACATTTTTAATGTAGACAGTATCATTATATTCCATATTGTTGCCCTAAAACCCTTGACATATCATGGACTTTTATTAAGACCAGTCAAACTGTTTACTTGCCTGCACCGTTTCGTTAACACCGGGGTTTGAAAATACATTATGAGTCTTCTGGTCTTTCTATCTGTTTTAATTGTAGCAAATCTACAAGCCTCTGCAGCCACAGGCAAAAAAAGTGCCTACATCTTTAGCAGGCGCCATGCAAATTCTGTTATCGTCTAGTACCCAATTTCATCCTGTCTGGTGTGTATCGGTCAAATGTGAATCATTTATGCATGCCGCACAGCACTCATCAGGGAAAATCGGTTCGATACACCGGGTCTATGAATAGATTGTTAACGGGAACTCAAGTTTCAAGTAGCTAGTTTTGCAACCCGGTACTTCGGACGATGGAATCGATCTTCAGCACGCAATTGACCCACCGGGCGTGTATACTTGTAATATCTAGCAGAGATAAATTGCCAAATTCTCATCGATGCGGCAATGCAGGATATGAAGAAAGGCTTTGCCTCCCTTGGTTTTGCCTTCCGGGAAAAGGAACATCCATAATGGTTGACATCATACCCCTGGCGATCCGAAAACTTGAGAAGCTGCGGATGAGGCCGCCTCCCCGGCACCTGTTCGATGAACCGCTCGGCTGCCACGGAACCAGGCGCCTGTTCGCGCTGTACTGGTTGCGGGCGCTACGCGCACCAATTCTTCACGACGGCCTCATCGAAACAGTTGGTGATCCGGAACCCTATCGAATCTGGCGCTATCACCCGCGTGTCATCCCCCATCTCATGGGCTACAACCTGGGCGACGCCGCCGATAGAGCCGATGACTGGCTATTGGTGGATCGCTTGTTACGGCTGCTGTATGCGGGAAGGTCACCGGACGTGCTGGCTGTCCTCGATTATCAGAAGAGCGGGATCATCGAACCATTACCTGGTGCACAATCTGAGCGTACCATCGGAGCGCCTATGCACCTGATGGGTAAATACATGAGGGGCTCGCAAAGGAAATTAGGCAAACTGCTCGTGCCTGAGTCAACCGTGTTGAACGCTCTGGAAGCATGGATTGAAGAGAATATTTCCGGAACCTGAACTTTTTATGGGTCAAGTTCGTTTCGCAGCAAGGATATCAGGTGATCGATGGAGTCATAGATGATGGTGGTGATGGAGCGATTGCCGGCAATCATGGCGGAAATGGGGTGTGTGGCGCCGCGATAGTAGAGGGCCAGAACCGGGATGCCGCGGGATTCGGCATATGCGATTTCATAGCCGACTCCACAGGATGGTTGCGAGACTTCGGCGATCAGCACATCCGCATCCCTTATCCAGCCAGTATCCCGTGCATAAATGGCCGCATCACCGGTCAAGCCCTGGTTGTCAGGGGCAGAGTCATACTCCTGATGCTCCGAGAGAATGTCGCCATATGTTTTCAGAAATCCGAGAATTTCACGATACATCCCTTGGTAATTGCCACCACCACGAATTGATCCGGCAAAAAAGATTTTCATAACCATTCTCCGCTCC
>JAGFXO010000168.1 GCA_017861285.1 Geobacteraceae bacterium
CTGTCGGAACTTTATAGCATCGAGGGAGAACCCGGCCGATTTACAGTTACCATCAAAAAATCCCCCCGTTATGTGAATGAGAAAACCTGTAATGCATGCGGAGACTGCACCACGGTTTGTCCGGTTGCCATTTCTGACCGGTTCAATCGTGGTTTAGGGACTCGTAAAGCGATTGCTAAACAATATGTTCAGGCGGTGCCCAACCTTCCCGGCATTCTTAAGCTGGGGCATGCCCCTTGTAAGACGACGTGTCCGGCAAACATTAATGTGCAGGGGTATATTCAACTTATCAAGAAAAAAGAATATGTCAAGGCAGTGAACCTGATCAGGGAAAGAAATCCCCTTTCTGCTATCTGCGGACGGGTCTGTACTCATCCCTGCGAAACCGCGTGCACCCGGGGTAAGGTTGATGCAGCGGTGGCTATCAGACAATTGAAACGCTTCGCCTCGGACAAGGAAATGGAAATGGTGGCGTCAGGTCAGCTTGCCCTTCCAGAGGAGAAGACACCCTCACCGGATGCCCGGAAAGTTGCCATTGTCGGGGCTGGCCCTTCCGGCCTGACTGCCGCCCAGGACCTCGCTGATCGTGGTTATGCCGTGACAGTTTACGAAGCGCGCCCTGCCGCGGGCGGGATGCTTCGCTGGGGGATTCCTGAATACCGCCTTCCCGAAAAGGTCCTGGATTATGAAATCGAGCTTATTCGGCGCAAGGGGGTAACATTTGTGTTTAACTGCCACGTGGGTAAAGACATTACCATTGATGAACTCCGTAAAGACCATGATGCGGTCTTTATCGGCATGGGCTTACAAAAAGGCAGCACCTTGGATGTGGAAGGTGAGAATCTTAACGGAGTCGTTCAGGGTCTCGATTTTCTGAAGGCCGTCAAAGATGGAACAGCGGACATTAATGATAGCGTGTTTATCATCGGCGGTGGGAACGTGGCGATTGACGTGGCATTAAGTGCCAAGAGGCTTGGAGCCAAAGAAGTGCACATGGCTTGCCTGGAATCATGGAAAGAGATGCCCGCCAATGAAGAAGAGAAAAAGCAAGCGCTTGAAGAAAGGATTACGATCCACACTTCCTGGGGACCAAAAAGAATTAAGGGTTCAAAAGGGATGGTGAACGGTATAGAGCTGAAAAAATGCACGTCAGTATTTGACGACCAAAAAAGATTTAATCCGACCTATGATGAAACAAAAACAGCGGATTTTGAAACCGCCATGGTAATTTTGGCTATCGGGAGCCGTTCTGATCCGTCCCTCTTCGACACGGCATCGGATTTACCGGTAAACCAGAGGGGAAACATCATTGTTGACCACTATGGCCTCACTGAGAAAGATGGGGTTTTTGCCGGTGGGGATATTGTCACCGGCCCCGAAACGGTCATTGAAGCGGTTGCTGCCGGCAAGCGAGCGGCTGAATCGATCGATCGGTATGTGAGAAAGGAAGATCAGAGGACTCCTCGTTTTGAAAATACGATCGCTCCGGTTGCAGAGGAACTTCTTCCCTCAACGGCAGAAGTGGAAAAAAGACCGCGCGCACAGGCC
This sequence comes from Geobacteraceae bacterium, assembly GCA_017861285.1. GTDB lineage: Bacteria > Desulfobacterota > Desulfuromonadia > Geobacterales > Geobacteraceae > CAIWTU01. Next base: position 1,549 of record JAGFXO010000168.1, read on the forward strand.
CCAGAACTGCCGGTGGAACAACGAATCAACAGCTTTGCTGAGATAGAAGAAAGCTTTTCCGAAGAAGATGCTCTTGCCGAAACTGAGAGATGTCTCAACTGCGCTTTGTGCTCCGAATGCCAGGAGTGTATGGCCGCCTGTGAAAAAAGTGCGATCAATCATGCTATGGAAGAGCAGATGATCGAACTTGAGGTAGGCTCGGTTATCCTTACCCCTGGTTTTGAGGAGTTCCCCGCTGCCAAAAAAGGGGAGTTTGGATTTGGTCGCTATGCTAACGTGATTACCAATGTGCAGTTTGAACGCATGCTTTCTGCTGCGGGCCCCTTTGAAGGGCATATTGTGCGCCCGTCAGGCGGCGGAGAAGCTAAACGCATTGCTTTTATTCAGTGCGTGGGTTCCCGCGACAGTAAGTGTGGCAACGACTACTGTTCATCGGTTTGTTGCATGGCGACGATAAAACAAGCTATGGTCGCCCGCGAGCATGTGGAAAGTCTGGACGCGACCATTTTTTATATGGATATTCGGGCCCACGGAAAAGATTTTGACCAGTATTATGAACGTGCCCGAAGTGAAACGAGCATCCATTTTATCCGCAGTATGCCGTCGCGGATTGTGCAGATCCCGGGCACCAAGAATCTTCAAGTACGATTTGCATATGATAACCGGGATTTTGAAGAACGTGAGTTTGATCTTGTGGTGCTGGCCACGGGCATTGATCCGAAAACGTCGGTCACGGAAAGAATATCCCGCTTGGGGATAGAGCTTAATGGATTCGGCTTTTGTTCGACGAACCGCCTGCTTCCGCTGACAACATCCCGGCCCGGGGTTTTTGTTGCCGGAGCGTTCCAGGAGCCCAAGGATATTCCGGAAACTGTTACCCAGGCAAGTGGCGCCGCATCCATGGCTATGGAACTGCTGGCGGACTCCCGCAATACACTGGTTTCCAAGAAAAGCTATCCTAACGAACGGGACATTACCGACGAGGAGCCGAGGATTGGGGTGTTCGTGTGTCACTGCGGAATAAACATTGCCTCAGTCGTGGATGTTACGCAGGTAGTGGACAGTGTTAAGTCGCAGCCGGGAGTTGTTTTTGCCAAAGATAGCATGTTCACCTGTTCGGACACAAGCCTGTCAGAAATCAAGGAAAAAATTCGTGAATACCGGCTGAACCGGATTGTTGTTGCTTCGTGCACCCCCCGAACCCACGAACCTTTGTTTCGGGAAACACTACGCGAAGCAGGGCTTAATCCCTATTTGTTCGAGCTTGCCAACATTCGAGACCAGTGCTCATGGGTTCACCCATTAAAGCCGAGGGAGGCCACGAATAAAGCAATTGACCTGGTGCGCATGTCCATTGCCCGGGCGCAGTCTCTTGCTCCGCTGGGGGGTGAATCGCTTGAAATTAATCAAAGCGGCCTGGTCATCGGAGGAGGAATGAGCGGAATGACGGCGGCCCTTTCATTAGCGGACCAAGGCTTTAAAACCATTCTCGTTGAGCGCACGGATCGTCTGGGAGGAAATCTTCTCAACTTATACAGCACCCTGGAAAAGGATGACATCTCCACTTTTGCCGCTTCTCTCATCCAGCGGGTGGAGAATCATCCCAATATAACTGTTTACCTGGAGACGGAGATCGCACGGGTTGCCGGGCACATCGGTAATTTTCTGATCACCCTTTCCCGGAAGGCGGAAAAGGCCGACGTTTCCTGCGGTGCCGTTATCGTCGCCACGGGAGCTAAGCCAGCCGAGACCTCAGAGTTTCTGTATGGTAAATCAAAACAGGTGCTAACCCAAGTTGAATTAGAGAAGCAGATCCATGAACAAACCTTTTCTTCCGGCGGTGGGAACGTGGTCATGGTTCAGTGCGTGGGCTCCCGCAATCCCGAGCGTCCCTATTGCAGCCGGCTTTGCTGTTCCATGGCGGTTAAAAATGCACTGAGCATCAAGGAAAAGGATCCGGATGCGCATGTCTTCGTCCTTTACCGGGATGTGAGGACGTACGGGTTCCGGGAAACTTACTACAAGAAAGCGCGGGAAGCCGGGGTTATCTTTATCCGTTACCATCAGGACTCCCCCCCGAAAATTTCTGATGTGAATGGTCTCGTTGTCACCCTTGACAGTCCTGACTTTCCAGAGTCTCTTGAGATTGAAGCTGATCATGTTGTGCTCAGCACGGGCGTTATACCGGGCGAAGACAACAAGGCTCTCTCTAACATGCTCAAGGTGCCTCTTAATGCCGATGGTTTCTACGTGGAGGCTCATTTGAAGTTGCGGCCGGTGGATTTTGCCAGTGAGGGCATTTTCCTGTGCGGACTTGCGCATTCGCCAAAATTTGTTGACGAAAATATTTCTCAAGCCCGGGCTGCTGCTGCGCGGGCGGCTACCGTGCTTTCAAAGACGCATCTCGATGTTGGGGCTCAGGTGTCGCACGTCAACCAGAATAAATGTATCTCATGCATGACCTGTTTGAAAGTATGTCCTTATGGAGCGCCTTTGGTAAACAGGGATCAAAAGGCGGAGATTATTGGGGCCAAATGCATGGGGTGTGGTATTTGTGCCGCAGAGTGCCCGGCTCGCGCAATCCACCTGAGTCATTTTGAGACCAGTCAGTTTTGTGTGATGCTTGATAACTTATTAGCAGTCGGAAATCCATCATGAATGCTAATGCCTTTGAACCATTGATTGTGGGATTTTTTTGTCACTA
>JAGFXO010000002.1 GCA_017861285.1 Geobacteraceae bacterium
CCGCCGAAACAATTCATTTCCTTCCATTTTCGGCTCATCCTTGTTCTTCCACGAACACGTCGGGAACTTGACCTTTTCCCGCGGGGAGTATACGATTACTTATCTGTTTCGCTTCTTATTTCTCCCCCCGACGCACCGGGTGATACAGATCCGGTACAATGGAAAAAATTATCCCGCCACAAGGAGATGCCATGAACGATATTGTGGAGATACAACCCGACATTTATTGGATAGGAGCCCTGCATCCCGACCTGCGGATTTTCGACGATCTTTTCCCAACGAAAAACGGAACGACCTACAACTCCTACCTGGTCAGGGGGAAGGAAGTGAAAAGGTTGACCGACCCCGCGATGGTCGACTACATCATCGTCAACCACACCGAACCGGACCATTCTGGAGCGTTGGCCCTGCTCCTGGAGCACTGCCCGAAGGCTGTCGTGGTCTGCACCCAGTCCGCGGCAAATTTTCTGAAGAACCTGATCCATGCACCGGTCACCACTCACGTGGTCAAGGACGGCGAAGTGCTGGACCTGGGGGGGAGACAGCTCCGCTTCTTCATAGCCCCCTTCCTGCACTGGCCCGACACCATGTTCACCCTTCTCGAAGAAGACCGGGTACTGTTCACCTGCGATGCCTTCGGCGCCCATTATTGCGGAACCGGCCTTTTCAACGATGAGATGCCGGACGTTACCGCTGACATGGAATTCTATTTCGACTGCCTGGTCCGGCCCTTCAAGGACAAGGTACTGTCCGCCATCGACAAGATCCGCGGAGAGCAGATCGACATGATCTGCCCGAGCCACGGCCCCCTGCTCCGCGGCAACCCGCTGCGGGCAGTCGCACTCTATGAACAATGGAGCCGCCCCGCACGTGACGGCAAAAATATCGTGCTCCTGTACCTCTCTCCCCATGGCAACACCGCGAAGATGTCCGAGGCCGTAGCCCGGGGAGCTTCCCTTCCGGGCATCGAGGTCATCCGACGTCACATCAATGACCTCACGTCGGGAGAAATACGCAGCCTGATGGAAGAAGCGGACGGTCTCATCTTCGGCATTCCGACCATCAATCGCGATATCCCCAAACCGGTGTGGGACGTTCTCGCATACCTCTCAACGATCCACCTGAAAACCGCCATTGCCGGCCTGTTCGGCAGCTACGGCTGGAGCGGCGAGGCCTGCAAGATGGCCGAAGACCGGCTGAAAGGGCTGCGCTTCACTTTCCCCGCTCCTTTTGTCCGCGCCGCCTTCGCGCCACGTGCTGAAGTATTGGCCCAGTGCGAGGACCTGGGCAAGGCCGTTGCCGAAGCGGTCCTGCACAATAAGCCGTGAATACCGGACGAAGCTGCATCGTTGAGGTAGCCGTCCCCCTGCCGCTGGACACCACCTTTCATTACCGGGTCCCGCAAACACTGCTGGCCGCGGTGGAGCCGGGAAAGAGGGTTTTCGTTCCGTTCGGACGGAGAAAGCTGACCGCCTATGTCCTCTCCTGGGCGGAGGAAACGGCCAGCGACCTGAAAGAGATGATCGACGTGCTCGATCGTGAACCGCTCTTCACCCCCGAAGAGCTTGCATTTTACCGCTGGGCCGCATCCTATTACCTGAAGCCTCTGGGGGAGGTTATCAAGGCCGCTCTGCCCGCGGGCATCAATATCGAAACCCGCAAACGGTTCGTGGAAAGCGGGGACGGAAGCAAGGTAGCGGAGGAGCAATTGCGGGGGGGTAAGCGGGTCCGGAGCGAAACCATCTACCGGATACTGCCCACTCCGCCTGAGTTGCCGCCGCTAAAGGGCAAGGCAGTACAAATCCATGAATTCCTCCACAATACCGGGGAGGCGTCGAAGGCCCTCATCTGCAGGAATTTCGGCGATTCTTCCCAACAACTGAAAAAACTCGCCGGGCTCGGTCTCATCACCGCGGAAAGGCGCGAGGTGTATCGAGACCCTTTCCGGGAAGAGGTTTTCCATCAAGACACCCCGTTGACGCTGAACGAAAACCAGTCTCTCGCATTCGGCAGGATCGCCGATGCAGTTTCGGCGGGAAAGTTCTCCCCCTTCCTCCTCCATGGCGTCACCGGCAGCGGCAAGACCGAGGTGTATCTGCATATTATCGCCCATTGCCTCGGCCTGGGTAAAAACGCCCTTGTGCTGGTGCCGGAAATAGCCCTCACCCCGCAGCTCGTCAGGCGCTTCAAAAGCAGGTTCCGCTGCGGCATTGCGATACTGCACAGCGGACTCTCGGCAGGGGAACGCTATGATGAATGGAGGCGCATCAGGCGCGGAGAGGCCTGCATCGTCATCGGCGCCCGTTCGGCGATTTTCGCCCCTTTGGGAAAAATCGGCGTCATCGTGGTCGACGAGGAGCATGAAGCGTCATACAAGCAGTCAGAGGGCTTCACCTACAATGCCCGCGACCTGGCGCTGGTCAGGGGTAAAATGGGCAATGCGTCTGTTGTTCTCGGCTCGGCCACACCGCTGATCACCACGTATTATGCTGCGATGGAGGGAAGGCTCGAATATCTGGAACTTCCCGAACGTGTCCGCAACCTTCCGCTCCCCGATGCCCGGATAATCGACGGCAGGGGACACAAGGGGGAAACATTCCTCCCCGAACTGGTTGATGCTCTGGCAGACAACCTTTCCCACGGCGGACAGTCGCTCCTTTTCCTCAACCGCCGCGGTTTTGCGACGTTTCTCGTCTGCCAGGATTGCGGTCATGTCTTCCGCTGCCCCAACTGTTCGGTGACCCTTACCTATCACCGCATCAGGCAGCGGCACTTCTGCCACTTCTGTGATTTTTCATTGCCGGCGCCGTCCGTCTGTCCCGGTTGCGGAGGTGCGGAAATCGGTCTTCTCGGAAGGGGAACGGAGCGGGTCGAGGAAGAGGTAAAGGCCCTTTTCCCCGGGGCCAGGGTAGCGCGCATGGACAGCGACACAACCTCCGGAAAGGGGGGACATGCCCGTATTCTGAAGAAACTGGAACAGGGGAGTATCGACATGCTGATCGGTACCCAGATGATCGCAAAAGGGCACGACTATCCCGGCGTGACACTCGTAGGGGTTATTTCGGCGGATACGGCCCTGAATCTTCCCGACTTCAAGAGCGCGGAACGGACGTTCCAGCTTGTCAGCCAGGTTACCGGGCGTGCCGGGAGGGGCGATTCGCCGGGAACGGTGCTTATCCAGAGCCTCTCTCCGGACCATTATGCCCTTGTCAGGGCGGCGGACCATGACTACAAGGGGTTTTATGCCGAAGAGATCGAGTTCCGCCGTGAAGCGGGATATCCACCTTTCACCTGTCTCGCGACCGTGAATCTGTCCGGCGTCTCCGCCGACACAGTGGAAAAAAGCGCCGAGGAAGCCGCCCGGGTTCTGCGCCGGCTGCGACAGGAGTTGAAGCTGCGAACGGAGATTCTCGGGCCCGCCCCGGCGCCGATGGCGAAGATTCGCGGAAGATACAGGCGGCAGATCCTGCTGAAAGCTACGACCCGCAGGGAACTGAACCGTCTCCTCACCCGGTGCGGCATGGAATTCAGACCGCCCCCAGTGGTCAGGATGAACATGGATATGGACCCGGTGGACATGATGTAGCGCTGAAATGTGTTTCGCGCGGGCATGCCATGGAAACGTCTGCCCGCCCTACCCGACTGATAACCGCCCCCTCCTACTCGAAGGAAACCGTCAGTTCGTCGTTCAAATCGATTCTCATTCCGGGTATTGCTTTCAATACCTGCTTCGCATCATCGAGGGACTGCATCTGCAGCGCCTTCATACCGGCCAGTTGTTCGGGTTTTCCGAGAAGCTTGCCGAAATCCAGATCCATGACCGTGATCCGTGAGCCTTCACGGTGGGTCGCATTGGTCTGTGCGACATTTCCCTGGACCTCGATTGCCATGGTCAACTTCATCCCTTCGAGCATTTTCAGCAATTTCTCCACATCCACGCCCTTTCCGGCATCGCCCTTGGGAATGTTTTCATTGATCGGCTCTTCATATATCTCGGTCTGCCGCGGCTTCCCGGTGGTTTTCTCCGCCTGGTGCCTTACTGTCAGGGTTGAAGGAGTGCCTTTGCTGAAGCGAAATATGACCGTTTCTTTGTCCGGCTTACTGCCGTCGTCTATTGTTGCCGCGCCCCCGGCCAGATCCCTGCCGGGATTCTGATTCATTACAAGCCGGTTGATATCCTTGAACGCATAAACTGCCCGGTATCCCTGGAAATCCTTTTCCTCAACCCTCCTGCCGGAAAGGTACGATACCCCTTCCCCCATGCGCGCCGCCCGTGCCTTGAGCTGGGGCGGGTCATACAGATCGAAGACCGGCTGCTTCTCCTTCGGTTTTTTCCCGTCCTGTCCTGCAAAATCCTGCATCAGACCGGTAAGTTGGGCAATCGCTTTTCTGCTCATCAGCATGGACTCCTCCACCGTGCCGCTTCCATCACGATTCACCTTGATGACGGTTTCCACCTGAAAGCAGCCCGTCAGGGCCAGAATCACTACCGCTATTCCCGCATATGACAGGAGATTTCTCATATTCCAGTCCCTTCATGACTTAGATGCATGCAGTACTGCAACTGCAATATATAACCTTTTTACCTCATCCACGCCCTGCCCCTACCGTGAAAGGGAAGGAATTGTCAATCGCTCATCCGTGAGAACCCCTCCGGCAGTGGTTCCCTCCTGCCGATCCATTCAAGAGGGATCCGGCGGGAAGAAAGGGCGACGATTCCGCCCACTATGGCACACGTCGTATCCCGGTCTCCCAGCCCGCTCACCGTCCACCACATCGCCCCGGTAAAATCATCGAGGTGGTATGCTGCGCTCCACAGGCAGAAGGGAACCGTATCCGGCGCTGATACGTACGTTCCCGTTCCCAGCCTCCTCACCGCAGTGGATAGGTCTTCCGCCGGAATATGCAGTGCAGCTTCGATTCGCTGCCGGGTAAGGCTCTCGGGGACAAAGGCCATGACCTCCAGCAAAAAATCGCGGCCGGCCGGCCTTTTATGTCCGGATGCAATTGCCGCGGCAGCAGCAACAGCCATCGCCCCCGCCTGCCCTTCCGGATGGGCATGGGTTATCATGGCGGAGAGCCTCGCCTCCCTGGCGGCACTTGTTGGATCTTCGCTGAAAAAACCGCCGATCGGCGCCGCTCGCATCGCCCCGCCGTTGCCGTACGAACCTCCGCCGAACAGCTCAAGGGCGGCCTTTCGCCAGTCTTCCCCGCAGGCAATACGTGTCAGCAGTTTCTTCGCACCACCCGCATATCCCCGCCACGGCTGCTGCATGAACCTTTCGGCAAAGGCTTTCGCCAAGTCATCCTGATTGATATTTCCACAGGTTCTCAGAATTTCGACGATGGATAAAGCCATATGGGTATCGTCAGTCCAACGCCATGGGCCTTCAGGCAATTCACGCTCAGCCGGCGATTGAAAAAAGAAGAGTTCACCGAACGCATCCCCTACTGACAACCCTTCGAGACTGAGCAAAGCGTCATCGAGAGACATATCCCGGATATCCTTTCAATCCTTGCCGGATCTGTTTTTTTATTGTTCCAAAAATGGTTTTATGCTGTTTACATAGTAGCGTTTTTGCGGTTCATTTCAAGAATAAATGCACGGCCGCGCCCTCGCAAACAGGGTTTGCCGAACCGGTGAAGTGGACTGGAGGGACAGAAGCGCTATGGAGATTGGCTGATTCTGGAATTTCCTGGCTGGAAACGACTTGTAATCCGGGGAAAAAGGGTGAGAATACCTGCTTCCACTAAAAGTGGACATCATGCGCCGGGCACATGTACCGCTCTTGAATCTGATGAAGGAGTCGGGGCTGCCTTACCGACCCGTTCCGTTCACCTGCCCCTTGCACATTCCGCTGTGCCAAACCTGGGAGAGATCGAGCCATATTCTGCGGCAGCGGTGGCAGACAACAACCCCGTCACCGTTGTCCTCCAACTGGTGGCTCTGCACCCGGAGTTTCACTTCCTCATAGGAAATCCCTTTTTTCCGCATTGCAGATGACATCAATTCCTCCTTTCCAGATTTGCCTGCATGAATTCACCGTCATCAGTATTCGACCCACCGGAGGAAACCTGGCCCGAAACCTGCGGGAGCCATAACTAAAACACTGTATATGGCAGATTATATCGTCATCGCTTTTCTGTCAACCGTAACAATTGACGGCAAGGAATGATTTGATTTTTTTCCCCCGAATTTATATATTGGGTAATAAAGTTTTATTCGAAGGGGCTGTATGATCAGAAAAATCCTGACCTGGCCGGACCCCGAGCTGAAGAAAAAATCGGCTCCGGTTACCGTTATCAACGAAAAAACCAGGGAGATAGTCCGGGACATGGCGGAGACCATGTACGACGCACCCGGTGTCGGCTTGGCCGCACCCCAGGTCGGCATTCACCAGCGGATCATCGTGATCGATGTTTCCGGCAAGGATGAAATGCCTGACCTGATCGTTGCAATCAATCCGGTAATTATCCATAGCGAAGGCGAAGCATTCGAAGAAGAAGGGTGCCTTTCCGTTCCCCGGTATGCCGCAAATGTGCGCAGGCACGCCAAAGTGGTTGTCAAGGCCCTCAACCTCGAGGGCGAGGAAACAGCGTACAAAGCCGAAGGACTTCTGGCCATCGCCTTCCAGCATGAAATCGACCACCTCGACGGTATCCTCTTCGTCGACCACCTATCCAACCTGAAACGGGAAATGTTCCAGAAGAAATACCGCCGCATGCTCGAGGAAGGACGGGAAACGGCCTGATGGACAGCCTGCGAGTCGTTTTCATGGGGACACCCGAATTTGCATGTCCCACCCTGCAAAAACTCATAGACCGCGGTGAACAGGTGATCGCCGTGGTTACTCAACCGGACAGGCCGAAAGGCAGGGGCCAGAAGATGGTGCCGCCTCCCGTTAAGGTACTGGCGGAGAAAAACGGTATCGGGGTCTTTCAACCGCCGAAGGTACGCGCTCCCGAGTTCATCGACATCGTGAAAGGGATGAACCCTGACCTGGTCGTCGTTGTTGCATTCGGACAGATATTGCCCAAGGCGTTGCTGGATATCCCCAGATTCGGCTGCATCAATGTTCATGCCTCCCTGCTCCCCCGCTATCGCGGCGCAGCCCCCCTGAACTGGTGCATTATAAACGGGGAAACCGAGACGGGGGTAACGACCATGCTCATGGACCAGGGGCTCGACACCGGCGCGATGCTGGTGAAGAAGACCACCCCCATCGATCCCGAGGAGGACACCAAGTCTCTGCATGACCGCCTGTCGGTCCTTGGCGCCGAGACCCTCTCGGAGACACTTGACTTGCTGGCCTCAGGGCAACTCCATCCGGAAAAACAGGACGATGCACTTTCCTGTTACGCACCCATGCTGAAAAAGGAGTTCGGACTGATCGACTGGAACACTGGCCCTCAGACCATCAAGAACATGGTGCGCGGCATGTCGCCCTGGCCGGGCGCATTCACCTGGCTGGACGGAAAGCTGCTCAAAATCTGCAAGGTGCGGGTAAGCGGCACGGCAGGTGCGGATATGAACGCACCCGGCACAGTTCTGCGGGCGGACAGGGAGGGAATCGAGGTCGCCTGCACCGGGGGCTCCATCATCATCGACGAACTCCAGCTGGAAGGCAGGAAACGGCTTTCCGCAGGGGACCTGCTGGCAGGCTGTAAAATCTTACCGGGAACAATTCTCGGCAACAGGGACTGACCGTTGGGGACTGACGACATTCAAAAAAAGCTTCCGGGCAAACAGCTGTTTGTGGCACTCATGGGGTTTACCTGCCTTCTTATGGCCGGTGTTATCCTGCTCCTCTGGTGGGCGCAAAATACCGGCCTGTCCGGCATACACCCCCTGCTTCCCAAAGTAACCGGCATCGTGCTCGGCATCGTTGCAGGCGCAATCCTGCTCGGCACCTTTTTGCTGGTCATGACCACCATGCTGGGAAAAGACATCCTGTTCACCCGCATCCTGCGTGGAACGGTGATCAAGCTGCTCCTTCCGGCCATCGAGTTCCTCGGGAAAGTCCTCGGCATCCCCAGAGACACCATCCGCCAGTCATTCATCGCCATGAATAACAGTCTGGTCCTGTCACAGCGGCTTTCCATCAAGCCCGACCGTCTCCTGATCCTGCTTCCCCACTGCATCCAGCTTTTCGACTGCGAGATCAAGGTCACCGGCGACATCAACAAGTGCCTGCGATGCGGAAGGTGTGATATCAACGGGTTGGCAGACCTGGCGAAGAAATACGGAATCGACATTTCCGTCGCCACAGGGGGGACCCTGGCAAGGAAGGTCATCACCGAGAAGCGGCCGAAACTGGTAATCGCCGTGGCCTGTGAAGGCGATCTGACTTCAGGCATCAAGGACTGCTATCCTTTGCCGGTGCTGGGAATCCTCAACGAACGCCCTTTCGGTCCATGCTTCAATACCAGGGTTGAAACGCAAAAGATAGACGAAGCACTGAAGGAAGTGATGGGGTAAGGTGCTCTCTCTCCCTCTGGCCTGCTTATCTCAACCCCTTTTTCAGCAAACTTTTCCCCGCAGGATTCCCGTTGTTCAACTCCCCGATATTGCCCCCGCAAAACCATGTCTTTTTTACAACATCTTGCGAAGAAACTGGCCCGTATAGGAGCGGGTCACCCTGGCCACATCCTCGGGAGTGCCCGTGGCAATCACCTCGCCGCCGCGCTGTCCGCCTTCGGGCCCCAGGTCAACGATGTAATCGGCCGTTTTGATCACATCCAGGTTGTGTTCGATAATGACAATGGTATTGCCCGCCTCCACCAGCCGCTGCAGCACCTCCAGGAGTTTGTGGATGTCCGCGAAATGCAGGCCGGTAGTCGGTTCGTCGAGAATATAAATGGTCCTGCCGGTTGCCCTCCTGGCAAGTTCCTTGGCCAGTTTCACCCGCTGGGCCTCACCACCGGACAGGGTGGTGGCCGACTGGCCCAGCTTGATATAGCCGAGCCCGACCTCCTCGAGGGTCCTCAGCTTGGTCTTGATGCGCGGTACATTCTCCAGGTACTGGGCCGCCTGTGATACCGTCATGTCCAGGACATCGGCGATCGACTTGCCTTTATACCTGACTTCCAGGGTCTCACGGTTATACCGGGCCCCCTTGCACACCTCGCACTGCACATAGACATCGGGGAGAAAATGCATCTCGATCTTGATGATGCCGTCACCGGAACAGGCCTCGCACCGACCGCCCTTGACGTTGAATGAATAGCGGCCCGGCTTGTAGCCCCGCATCTTTGATTCGGGCAACTGGGCGAACAGGTCGCGGATGTCGGTGAAAACCCCGGTATAGGTGGCCGGATTGGAGCGGGGGGTGCGGCCGATGGGTGACTGGTCGATATTGATGACCTTGTCCAGCGTCTCTATCCCCTTGATTTCACGGTATGATCCGGCCCTTTCCCTGCTCCGGTAGAGCCTCTGGCAGAGGGCCCGGTAGAGGGTGTCGATAATCAGGGTCGATTTGCCTGAACCGGAAACGCCGGTGACGCAGGTCATCACTCCCAGGGGGATATCCACCTCTACCTGCTTCAGGTTGTTTTCCGCGGCGCCGATAATCTTCAGAAATTTTTCCGGCACCCGGCGCTGCGTCGGTACCGGAATAGAGAGTGCTCCCGAAAGGTACTGGCCGGTCAGGGAAAGTGGATTTTTCATCACTTCCTCCGGTGTCCCCTGGGCAACCACCTCGCCGCCGTGCACACCGGCTCCCGGTCCCATGTCTATGACGTGGTCCGCCTCCATGATGGTTTCCTCGTCGTGCTCCACCACCAGCACGGTGTTTCCAAGGTCGCGCAGGTGCTTGAGGGTTTGCAGCAGCCTGGCATTGTCACGCTGGTGCAGGCCGATGGAAGGTTCGTCGAGAATATAGAGCACCCCCACCAGGCTGGATCCGATCTGGGTGGCAAGCCTGATCCGTTGGCCTTCACCGCCGGAGAGTGTCCCCGAGGACCGGTCAAGGGAGAGATAATCGAGGCCCACATTGACCAGAAAGTTGAGCCTCTCCCTGATCTCCTTCAGGATGCGCCGGGCGATCTCTTCATGTTTTTTCGACAGGGAAAGGGTCGTAAAGAAGTTTAATGCCTCTGTAATGGAAAGTGCCGTTACGTCGCAGATATTGCGGCCGGCGATCCTGACGAACAGGGCCTCTCTTTTCAGTCGTGCGCCCTGACAGGTGGGGCAGGGCATGACGTTCATGTACTTCTCCAGTTCTTCACGCACCTGCTCGGATTCGGTCTCCCGGTATCGGCGCTCCAGGTTGTTGAGCACACCCTCGAATTCCTTGTAGTAAAAATGCTTGCGGCCACCGTCCTCTTCCCACCAGAACTCGACCTTCTCCCGGCCCGAACCGCTGAGGATGATGGTCCGGGCCTTTTCCGGCAGATTTTTGAATGGGGTGCGGATGTCGAAATCATAGGCCCTTGCAAGAGCCTCCAGGGTCTGGTGGAACCATCCCGAAAGCCGTTTTTCCCACGGGGCGATGGCCCCTTCCCGGAGTGAAAGATCCGGATTGGGAACAACCAGATCGGGGTCGAAATACATGCGCGTGCCGAGCCCCGTGCACTCCGGACAGGCACCGTACGGGTTGTTGAAGGAAAACATGCGCGGCGTCATCTCGGGATAGGAAATACCGCAATCGATACAGGCAAGGTTTTCAGAGAAGAGAAGGGTTTCGCCGTCAACAATCGCCACCCTGACCACCCCTTCGGCGTGGTGGAGGGCCACTTCCAGGGAATCCGCCAGCCGGCGCTGCAGGCCTTCCTTGACCACCAACCGGTCAACAACGATATCGATGTCGTGCTTCTTCTTCTTGTCGAGGGTAATGTCTTCGGACAGGTCATGGGGAGTGCCGTCAATGATGACCCGCACGAATCCGTCCTTGCGCAGTTGGGACAGCTCTTTCCTGTATTCTCCCTTGCGTCCGCGGACCATGGGTGACAGCAGATTCAGCTTCGTTCCCTGCGGCAGTGCCATGATCTGGTCCACCATCTGGGTCACGGTCTGGGAGGTTATTTCCTTGCCGCAGCTGTAGCAGTGGGGATTGCCGATGCGGGCGAAAAGCAGGCGCAGGTAATCGTAGATTTCGGTGACCGTTCCCACCGTTGAGCGGGGATTCCTGCTGGTTGTTTTCTGTTCGATGGAGATGGCGGGGGAAAGCCCCTCGATGGATTCCACGTCGGGCTTTTCCATCTGCTCGAGGAACTGACGGGCATAGGCCGACAGCGACTCGACATAGCGTCGCTGCCCCTCCGCATAGATGGTATCGAATGCCAGGGTAGATTTCCCCGAGCCGGATATGCCGGTGATGACCACCAGCCTGTCGCGGGGAATTTCCACATCGATGCACTTCAGATTGTGCTCGCATGCCCCTTTGATAATGATCTTGTCGCTTGCCATGATTTATCACCAGTCTATCAATGTAGTTTTCCGGCAGTCCCGAAGTTTTGGAGCAGTATTTGACATTCACATCCTTCGACTGTACCATGTAACTATATGAATTGCATCGAAATTTTACAGCTGTTGCATACTGTACAGAAAACCGGGAAGTCGCATGGGGCGGCACAGAAAGGAAAAATGAAGAAATTCCTTTTCGCGACAACGTTATTCATTTGTCTCTATGGAGGTACAAGCGGTTCACCGGCCAGCGACACCGATCCTGGAATTCAGCAGGCGGGACAAACCCACAGATGCCCTGAAAACGGCGGATTCGGTCAGTCTCTATTGATTGCCCCGAGGGTATTTATCAGCTACACAGGAAAGAGCGGCTGCTGGAGCGAGATACGGGATGTCGAGATACCGGTGGATTTTCTGAAACTGCGGGAGATTGCCCGTGAGGAGGGGGATTCGGCCACGCAAAAATACCTGTCGCACGACAAGCTTCCCGATTTCTTTACCTGGCTTCTGGAGAGCGACATATATGCGATGCCGGGAGATGCCCTTTCAGGCATTCTCGGATACATGCAAAGCAAGGATTATGACGGGCTGTACAGACTGTTCAGATTGTTCACGGAATCACGCGAGAGAGGCGGCAGGAAATAACCGCCCCGAAGAATATGGGCTGCCACCCATGAGATCACCCCTCTTCGAAAAGGGGGAAAGGGGGATTCAGACCCCCGCAATTTCCCTGCCCGCCTTGAGCAGCGCATCCACAACCGCCCTGTCATTCGATTCGCTATAGAGGCGCAGTAGGGGCTCGGTGCCGGATGGCCGGATCAGAAGCCACGACCCATCGGCAAAAATGAACTTGAAACCATCCCTGAAATTCTCCCGGACCACTGGGTATGAGGCAATCGTGGTGATTCCGCCGGTCTTCAGACGATCGATCAACCGCTGTTTGCTTGTGTTGTCGATGGGAATATCGTTGCGGCGATAGTGGAAGTGCCCGATCTCGTCCATGGTTTCATCAAGCAGCCGGCGCAGCCCCTTGCCGGTCATGGCCATAGCCTCCAGAAGCAGCAGTCCCATCAGGATGCCGTCACGCTCGGGGATATGTCCCTTGACGCCAAGACCGCCGGACTCCTCTCCACCCATGAGAATGTCGTGGTCAAGCATGAGTTCGCAGATGTGCTTGAAGCCTATCGGGGTTTCATACAGTTCAAGGCCGTATTTTTGACAGAGGAGATCGATCATGCCTGTGGTGGAAACCGTTTTGACCACTCCTCCCCGCAAACCCTTCCTTTCGTACAGATGACGCAATATCACGGTGAAGATGCGGTGCGAGGAAAAAAATTCCCCGGTTTCATCAACGGCACCGATCCGGTCGGCATCGCCATCCAGGGCAAGGCCCAGCCGGTACTGCCCACTTCGCACCATGGCAGACAGTTCTGCGAGATGCTCTTCGGTGGGCTCAGGGGGCTGCCCGCCGAAGCCGGGGTTCTCAATGCCATGGATTTCCGCCACTCCCTGCAACAGCTCGGGGAAACAGCCGCAGCCGGCCCCGTACATGGGGTCCGACGCAACCGGTATTCCGGACTTTCGTATCAGATCCAGGTCCACATATGCGGCAAGCTGTTTGAAATACTCCACTTTCGCATCGATCAGTTCGACCACTCCCTGTGCCAGGGCTTCGGCAAACGGCATCTCCTCTATCTGCCTGCTATTGGCACTATTGGCCAGCACAATCTCTTCCACCAGCCTGGTAGTGGAAGGCCGGGCCGAGCCCCCGAAATTTTCCTTGATTTTGAAGCCGTTGTAGACCGGGGGATTATGGCTGGCGGTGATCATGACTCCCGCTCCCGCGTCCAGATGCCGCACCGCCCAGGAAACCGCGGGGGTAGGGGCATAATCGTCCGTTAAAAACACCCTGATATTGTTCCCGGCCGCAACCTCGACCACCCTTTCCGCAAACTGCCGGGACAGGAACCTGCGGTCATACCCGACTACCAGGCCTTTTCCGGACAAACCCTCCCGTGTCAGGTAATCCATGGTGGCCTGCGCCACCAGCGAGAGATTTTCAAAAGTAAACTCGCGGGCTATGACACCCCGCCAGCCGTCAGTTCCGAACTTTATCTGCAACACGATTTCCTCCAGTGAATGTGACCGTCAGCCAAACGAAGGATTTTCACCATATCCGGCCTTGTTGTCAACCATTTGTTGCACATTGCCGGGCCGGCCGGTGTTCCGCTGGGAAACCCGCGGATTGCTTCTGTTTTCCCCCTTTCAATTTTTTCCGTGCGTTTCAATTCTTCTGGAATTCATGGCAAAGCCCTGTTATTTCCGAGACTGCTTGACCGTTCCCGTAACTTGACATATAAATGAGAAAAATGTGAATTTCCCGAAGGGTCAGGAAACCATTTCCATGGTACAGGGGGATCGTTATGAAAAAGATGCAAGTGATTCGTACCTTGATAACTTTTGTTATTCTGGCAATGAATTTCCATTTCATTGCATCTGCTTACGCAGCGGGTGAAAAATCTTCGCCCCGGTCAACCACCCGGCAGGACCGGAAGAACGTCGCTTTGACCATCTATAATGCCAACCTCGGGCTGGTGAAGGACCAGAGGGAAGTCAGGATGGAAAGGGGAACAGGGGAACTGCTTTTCATGGACGTGGCTTCGGGCATCATCGCCACCAGCGTCTCCATCAAATCGCTTATCGATCCGAACAGTCTATCAGTGCTGGAGCAGAACTACGAATACGATCTGCTCAACCCGCAGAAACTGCTCGATAAATACGTCGGCCGGAATGTCAAGCTTTACCAGAAGAATCCGTATACGGAGCGCGAGGAGGTCGTAACCGCCACACTTCTCTCCAACAACGGCGGCCCGATCTTCAAAGTTGGTAACGAGATCACCTTCGGTCATCCCGGCAGGATCATCTTTCCGGGGGTACCGGAGAACCTCATCGCCAAACCGACTCTGGTGTGGCTGCTGGAGAACAGCTCCGCGAAACCCCAGCGGATCGAGGCATCCTACCTGACGAACGGCATCAACTGGCGCTGCGATTACGTGGTCACCCTGAACGACAAGGACAACCGGGCCGACCTGGCCGGATGGGTAACCATCGAGAACAAAAGCGGCGCTGTTTATGAGAACGCCTCCCTCAAGCTTGTGGCTGGAGATGTCAACCGGGTGAAGGAAGAGCCCCGGTACCGGGACATGATGATGAAGGCGGCACTTTCGGAAATGGCCGCAGCACCCCAGTTCAAGGAAGAGGCGTTCTTCGAATATCACATCTATAGCCTGCAGCGACCGGCAACCATCAAGGACAATCAGACCAAGCAGATCCGCCTGGTGCAGGCCGCGGATATCCCGGTCAGCAAGGAGCTCATCTTCCGCGGTGAAAGCTTTTACTACTACAATCCCTATAACGAGACCGCGGCGAAGCAGAAAGTCGGGGTATTCGTCGAGATAGTCAACAAAAAGGAGCACAACCTCGGCATTCCTCTTCCGAAGGGGACCGTCAGGGTATACAAACATGACAGCGACGGCAGCCTGCAGTTTGTCGGAGAAGATGCCATAGACCACACCGCGAAGGACGAGAAGATCAAGATCAAACTGGGGGAGGCGTTTGACGTGGTTGGGAGCAGAAAGCAGACCGAATGGAAGAAGATTGCCTCCGACACCTACGAAGCGGCGTTCGAAATATCCCTGAGAAACCACAAGAAGGAGGATGTCACGGTAAAGGTGGTTGAACCGGTTCCCGGTGACTGGAAGATGCTTGCTTCCTCGCACGAGCACAGGAAAACCGACGCCTTCAATGCCGAGTTCTCCATACCCGTGCCGAAGGACAAGGAAGTGAAACTTACGTACCGGGTGAGAATGAGGTACTAAAAAATCGGGCACAGGGCAAAGGGCAGGGGGTTAAGATAGATTATTTTTTCGTGAAGATCACGTGTTGTTTGACCGGGAGTTAACCAATCAGCGAGTATTCCAGACTATACAAGTACATCAAGTCATGCCGGTCGAGGTATGCACGGGGATGCCTTTTCCTGCTCGGTGCCAACGGATTCGCGCTCCTTATCCCCTGGCTGATGAAACTGGCAGTGGAAAGCCTGAAAAAGCCGGCAGCCGCGGGGCATTCTCCCGCTTATTACGCTTCGCTCATAGTCGGAGTCGCCCTTGCCCATGGAGTGGTACGCATTTTCTCCCGCACACACATACTCCATGCCGGACGCCACATTGAATACGAAATCAGGGAAGACCTCCATGCAAAGATCATCTCCCTGGACATGCCCTACTTTTCGGGGGAGCGCACCGGTGATATCCTTTCCCGGTTTTCCAACGACCTGACCAACGTGCGCATGCTGCTCGGCTTCGGCGTTCTCAATGTCATCAACACTGCGCTGGTCTATATTTCCGCAATTTCCCTGATGTTCCGCATCAGTCCCGTGCTGACCCTCTATGCGGTTGTCCCGTATCCGCTGATGATTCTCCTGGTAAAAAGGGTCAGCCATCACATATTCAACCATTCGAAACGCGCACAGGAAGAACTGGCATCCCTGTCCAGCCAGGTGGAGGAAAATGTATCCGCCGCCATGGTGGTAAAGGCCTATTGCCGGGAAGATTCCCAGGTGGAAGCGTTCCGGGAGATAGGCACGAAATATCTGTATTACAGCATGAAAATGGCCAACCTGCGGGGAATCCTGATACCGTTCATGGCGTCCATAGGCGGACTGGGAACACTCATCGTACTTCTGGCCGGGGGTGCAAGGGTCATTTCGGGTGAGCTCACCCTGGGGGATTTCGTCGCATTCAACGGCTATCTTGCGATGCTCATCTGGCCCACCGTCGTTCTCGGGTGGATTTTGAATCTGCTGCAGCGGGGAGCAGCCTCCATGTCGCGTTTGAACGCCGTTCTTGGAGCACGGCCAAGTATCCGAGAGCCTTCCGACCCGGTTGTCCCGGAAAGAATCTTCGGAGAGATAGAATTCCGCGACCTTTGCTTCGGGTACAATGGCATTCCGCTTCTGAAAGGGATTTCCCTGCATATCAGGAAAGGAATGCGGACAGGGATTGTCGGGCCGGTAGGCAGTGGCAAGAGCACCCTGATGCGGCTCATCGCCAGGCTCTACCCGGTCGGGGACGGACAGTTGTTCATCGACGGCATCGACATCAACCGTATCCCCTTGCGGAAACTGCGGGATACCATCGGCTATGTCCCCCAGGAAAGCTTTCTTTTTTCCCGGACCATCGCCGACAATATCGCATACGGCCGCGGCGATGCGGCGGCTGGCGAAATTGAGGCGGCAGCCCGCCTGGCGCAACTGGATGGGGACGTTGCCGGATTTCCAAACACATACGGGACCATGGTCGGAGAGAGGGGGGTAACCCTGTCCGGCGGCCAGAAACAGCGTACCGCCATTGCCAGGGCACTGCTGAAGAATCCGGCCGTACTGATCCTCGACGACCCGCTTTCCGCCGTGGATGCCGGGACAGAAGAGGAGATTCTCAAGGGGCTTGCCGGCTATTACGGCGACCGGACGGTGCTCATCGTATCGCACCGCCTTTCGGCACTGCGCGACTGCGACCTGATCCTCGTGCTCGATAACGGCCGGATCAGGGAACAGGGAACCCACGAACAACTCCTGGCCATGGGCGGCCTGTATGCGGCGATGCACCGCGAACAGCAACTGCGGGATGAAATCGCGGGGTATTGAACGGGTGAGAATCCGGGGGAATATGTAATGACGCATTTTGTCGGCATGCACGAAGACGAAATAGTGGGAAAGGCCTATGACCGGCATCTGATGAAGAGATTTCTGGGCTACCTGCTTCCATACCGGGGGATTGCCTTCTGGAGCCTTGTCCTTCTGCCGTTCATTGCCGCAACGAAGCTCGCCCAGCCATATATCTTGAAGGTTGCAATAGACAACCATATCGTTACCGGCAATCTGACGGGCCTTCCGCTCCTTTCATGCTATTTTTTCGTTCTCATCCTGGCTGATGCGCTTCTGACCTACCTGGAAATTTACCTCCTGCAGTACATGGGGCAAAAGGTCATGTTCGATCTGCGCATGGAACTCTTCTCCCATATACAGAAGCTTCCCGCTTCTTTCTTTGACCACACCCCGACGGGCAGGCTGGTAACACGGGTTACCAGCGACGTTGAAGTCCTCGGGGAGATGTTCGCCGCCGGGATCATCTCCATCGTGGGTGATATCCTGGTGCTGGTCGGCATCATCGCCATCATGCTCTGGATGAATGTCAAACTGTCGCTGGTCACTTTTTCCGTGCTCCCGGTCCTCATCTACATCGCTTTTACCTTCCGGGTGAAAATGCGCCGGGCCTTTCGCGAAGTCCGCTCGCGCCTGGCCGCGATGAATTCTTTCCTGGCGGAAAACCTCGGGGGTATGGCAATCGTCCAGCTCTTCAACCAGCAGGAAAACGAGCGGCGCCGGTTCACCGGTTTCAATGCCGCCTACCGGGACGCCAACCTGCCGGTGATAACCTGGGACGCATCCCTGTTCGCGGCGGTCGAGGCACTGTCATCGGTGGCGGTCGGTCTGATCATCTGGTACGGCGGCGGAGAGATCGTTCGCGGGGCGCTGACTTTCGGCGCCCTGGTCGCTTTCATCCAGTACATCGAGAAATTCTTTTCGCCCATCCGCGACCTTTCCGCAAAATATTCCATCATGCAGGGGGCAATGGCGGCCCTGGAAAGAATATTCCAGTTGCTCGATACGGAAGCTTCCACCTCACCCCGACCCTCTCCCGCCAGGGGAGAGGGAGAGATTTCTTTTTCATCTCCCATACCGGGAGGGGTGCGCAGGAAAGGTGAGGCAGGCCCCGTCGAGACCATCGAGTTCCGTGATGTCTGGTTCGCCTACAATGATGATGACTACGTATTGAAGGGGTTCAACCTGACCATCCGGCGGGGGGAAAAGGTCGCCCTCGTGGGGGAGACCGGCGGCGGCAAGACCACGGTAACCCGGTTGCTCTCGCGGTTTTATGACGTGCGCAAGGGCAGCATCCTGATGGACGGGACCGATATACGGCAGATGCCCCTGCCGGACCTCCGCAGACGGATAGGGGTAGTACTGCAGGAGCCATTCCTGTTTACCGGAACCATTGCGTACAACATCTGCCTGGGAGATGAACGGGCCCTCGGAAGGATGGAACTGGCCGCGGCCACGGTGGGCGCCGACCGGTTCATCGGCAATCTTCCCAACGGTTTACAGGAAGAAGTGCGGGAGCGGGGAAACAACCTTTCCGTGGGAGAGCGCCAGCTCCTCTCATTCGCCAGGGCGGTTGCCTTCGACCCGGAGATCCTGGTACTGGACGAGGCAACCTCCAGTGTCGACACAGCCAGCGAGCGGCTTATCCAGGAGGGCCTACGCGGACTTCTGGCAGGAAGGACATCACTTGTAGTGGCTCACCGTCTCTCCACCATCCAGGACGCCCACCGGATCGTGGTCATCCACAAGGGGGAAAAGTGCGAAGAGGGGTGCCACCTGGAACTGATGGCACAAGGCGGATTATACTGCAAATTGTACCAGTTGCAGTTCAAGGATTGATGCAGTTATTATTATCTCGGTACGAGGAAATTTTCTTCAACTCCATCCCCCTCACATCCTCCCCCTTGAAAGGGGAGGTGCCAGATCATTCCAGCCATATGAAAAAGCAATTCCCTCCCCTTCAAGGGGAGGGTTAGGTGGGGATGGGGTCTGATGGTATCATGACGAAAGCGAACGAAGAAACGCAAGAAAAAGGAGTACGCACGTGAAACATCTCATTCTCGGCACCGCCGGTCACATCGACCACGGCAAGACCAGCCTTGTAAAGGCTCTGAGCGGTATAGACACGGACCGTCTGAAAGAGGAAAAAGAACGGGGGATTACCATCGAACTCGGTTTTGCCCACATGGAACTGCCGGGTGATATCCTGCTGGGGATCGTCGATGTGCCGGGACATGAACGTTTTGTCCGGACCATGGTGGCCGGGGTGGGCGGCATGGACCTGGTCATGCTGGTGATTGCTGCGGACGAAGGTGTTATGCCGCAGACCCGCGAGCACCTGGAAATATGCCGGCTACTTGGCGTCAGGAAAGGGCTGGTGGCACTCACCAAATCCGACATGGTCGATAATGACTGGCTGGAAATGGTGGGGGAAGAGGTGCGGGAATACCTTGTCGGAAGTTTCCTGGAAGGAGCACCGGTCATCCCGGTTTCCTCCAGGACCCTTGCGGGCATTGAGGACCTGAAAGCCGCCCTGGTGCATCTCGTATCAGAAGTGGGGGAAAAGCCGGTCGAAGGGCCGTTCCGCCTTCCCGTAGACCGTGTCTTCACCGTGCCCGGCTTCGGCACGGTGGTGACCGGGACCCTTTTGTCGGGTACGGTCAAGACTGGTGATGAAGTGGAAATCCTCCCCTCGGGAATTACCTCCCGGGTGCGTACCGTCCAGGCCCACGGCAGGAAGGAGGAGAGCGGTTCAGCCGGCCAAAGGCTGGCTATCAACCTGCAGGGGGTCGAACATACCGCGATAACGCGCGGTGACGTTGTCGTCCCGAGAAGCGTCTTTCAGAGCACCCGTGCGATAGACGCCCGCTTCACCTACCTTCCTTCGGCCCCCCGTGAGCTGAAACATCGTTCCGTGCTCCGCCTCCACTCGGCAACCTACGAGGTGCCGGCCCAGATAATCCTCCTTGAGGGTGACTCGATGAAGCCCGGTGATACGCAGTGCGTCCAGCTTCGTCTGAAGCATCCGGTGCTGCTCCTTCCCGGTGACCATTTCATCGTGCGTATGTACTCACCCCAGACCACCGTCGGAGGGGGGACGGTGCTGGACCCCGCTCCGCCACGGCGGAGGCGGCGCTCGGCAGAAGCGCTGGAACTGATTACGGCATTGCAGGAAGGCGAAGATGTGGACAAAGTACGCCTCCTCGCCCAGCAAAGTCTCCTTTCCGGCATAACTTTCGAGGAAATCAGAATACGCAGCGGCCTTGCCGCCAGGCAGCTTGAGGCAGCTGTTTCCGGTCTGCTGTCCAAGGGTACCATTGTACAGATGGTTCGGGACCCGCGCATCTTTCTCGGCAGGGAGGCATTCGACAGCCTGAAAAGCCTGTTTCTCGGGGAACTGGAAGGGTATCTGCGGAATAACCTCCTGAAAGACGGCATAGGAAAAGAAGAGCTTCGAGCACGCCTTCCCAGAAGGAGCGACCCCCGATTTTTCGGGCCCGTGCTGGCTGCACTGGAAAAGGATGGAAAGGCACTGGTGGAGCGTGATCTGGTCAAGCAAGCCGGGCACAAGGCATCCGTGCAGAAAGAGCGATCGGGAATCCAGGCAAGCATTGAAGCATTGCTGGTCAAGGGCGGATACGAACCTCCGGCGATAAAGGACATGAGCATCTCACTCGGGTGCGGGGAAAAGGAGATTCTCGAGCACCTGAATCTCCTTGCGCGTGAAGGAAGGGTGGCAAAAATCAAGGGAGACATCTTTTATGCGCTCCAGCCTTTGTCGCAGCTGAAGGAAATGCTGGTGGCCCACCTGAAGGAAAAGGGGGAAATCACCCCTCCGGAATTCCGTGAACTGACCGGTCTGTCGAGAAAATACATGATCCCGCTACTGGAATATTTTGACCAGGAGAAAGTCACCATCAGGGTAGGGGACAAGCGTAAGCTGCGGAAGGGATAAGCACGGCGTCCGGTGCGACGATCCGGCAAATCACCAGATGTAGTCCCGTGCATTGTTTCTCTTGTCATTCCCGAAAAGAACATGGAAGATCCGTATCTTTTTCAGCTTCACCGGGGACAGGCTGCCCAGGGGGATATGGACAATGCTCTTCCCGAGACGGGCGGCAAGCTGCTTCAGGAAGCTGCGCGGCGGTCGCTGTGCAACATACACCACATGTTTTTCCCGAGAATAATCGAGGGCCGCAACGAGGAGCAGCTCCGCCTTGCCGCGCGCAAACCGGTAATCCGCGTCCTGCCAGACATCCTGCATCCGGCGGGGTGGAAAGGAGAGCATCAGTCCGCCGTATTCGCATCGCGTGATACCCGGACCGACGATGTTGTCCGTGGGAACAGTCGCATAGAAGGCCATATCCGACTCCTGTTCATGCTCACCGAGCCAGGTCATCAGGTATGGGAATTTTTTCATCTCCCTGTCTTCGTCGAATATGACCACCACGCTGCCAACTCCGCCTTTCACGCGCTGGTTTTCCCGCACATAGATCTTGCCCTCATGGATGTTGCGCAGCGTTTCCCGCATGTCGATGCCATCCAGCATGGAACTGGTGAATTCCGCCACCCGACTGTGCTCCTCGGAAAGCTGCTTCGCACCCTTTCTGCGGAGGAATCTGCCATAGTCCTCAATGACTAGGTCTTCCGGCGGATACGAACAGATGGAAGGATTATCGAAACCTTCCAGCCACTCACCCGGACGGGATTCACGTTTTCTCTTCAAAAACTGGAGATGGGACAACCCCTTTTCCTTCCGTCTGGTTTTTGGCCGAAACCGGATTTTCCGGCTTCCACCCCGGAGGTCCTCGGGGGAAAGGCGAACTGTCGGAATCTCGGCAGTCTCCTGCTGCCAGGGATAAAATGTCGCCAGACGGTAAAATGCGTAGGCAAAATTGTCGTCGACACACCCGCGCGCCGCCGCCAGCATCTGGTAAAGGTCGGGAAGGAGCATGCCGGAAGTCAGGGCATAATTGCGTGAAAAACGAAAAAACGAACGCTTCTGCCAGAGATGGACGGGTTCTCCGGTTTCCTGTTTATAGTGGGATGAAGATTCCTGAAAGAGTCTCAGGATGATCCGTTGCCGGTCGGCGCTCTCACCTTGCTTTCCCACATGGTGAGCGCTCCTCAGTATTGCATTACGCAGAATCTCCTCTTCAGGAATATCCTGTTTGCCGCCCGTGATGAGTTCGAAGGCGTGAAAACTCCTGCGCATGGAATTCCTTTCCCGTACCGGTTCCGGGGGAAGTGTGCGACGCCTGGTTTCGTAAACCGCCGAAAGGAAGGGAAATTCACCGAGCACTTCCCGGCATGAATCGGGGTGGAGATTGACCAGCCGGATGTTGCTCCGCCTGGTCCGCTCCAGTGGCGGCACCTGCAGGCGGGTACATTGCTCCTTGATCCTTTCCAGGTGGGACATACCCGTAACGAAAAGGACCCTTTCATGCTGTTCCGCGAGCTGCCGCACCCGATACGCCATGCCCTGCTCGCGGTGCACGTCATGCCGTCCGGGAGAATCATCCCGGCGGCTTTTCAGATATTCATCATAATAAACCTTGAGCCCGATTCTTTGGACGGCATAGGAATCGGGGAGCATTTCCTCGTGAGATGGGTAATCGTCCAGATCCACATCGACGCAATGGAGGGGGATATTCCTATCCAGAGAAAGCCTTGCGGCCTCCACCAACGGGTCAGCCGGTTCGATGATCAGATAGACCGTCTGCGGAGCCTCATTCCTAGTATGGGAAACCGGGGAGACGTGATAGGTAAGAACCGAAATCTGCGGCAGCCTTTCGATTCCCCTCATAAAAACAGCGTGCAGTGTGGCGGGGAGCTCGATGGCGATGCAGTCGGGATTAACCCGATCAACCGCCTTCCGCACCAGGGAGGCGAACTCCATACGGTAATGGAGAACGGGGAGGGCGTAGACGTTGCCGAATTTTTCGAGATGGAGTTTATGGGGCATGGTTTATTCTAAATGATTCCCAACCGAGTCCTCGATATTTTCTTGAGGAGCACCGCATTCACCACTTCAGGTAATGCAGCGTCTTTTCCAACTGAGACCGGCGCATTCATGAAAGAGAACAACTCGCAGAATTTTTGAATTCACTCCCGGGGTCCACCGCAAAATTCCTTCACGATACAGTCCACAAACAGCAGAAGGTCATCGAGCCGGTTCTCGATGACATCTATCATAAGCCTGATATCCAGCCGCTGATACTCGTGGACCAGCACGTACCTTAACCCTATCATCCCTTGCAAGCGGCCCGCAAGGTCTTTGGGGATGATGTGATTTTCCTCCAGCAGCCGGAAACTCTCTTTGCTCTCATTGGGAAGACCGAGTTTTCGCACCCGTATGGTATGGTTCGCCAGGTCGATGCATTGCTCGCAGGCGCGCTGCAGGTTCAGGGCGATCGCATCCTGCTTCAGGTAATCTTCCTCAAACGGCAAATCACCGGGTAGCCCGTAATAGGTCCTGACCTGCTTCACACAGCGTTCAATGCTCTCTTTCTTGTTCAGGACGATATCGTTCATACTTGATGGAACCTCCCGCCGGCCAAAGCCTCTTCCACAATCTCCGCCCGTTCCTCGTTGAGTTTCTGGTATCGGGAGAGGGTCAGCATTTCGAACTCATCCGCGGCATACTCGTCCCCTGTATAAATTCGCAGATCCGCGGCGATCACCTCTTTCTGCAACACAGTCGAGACCTGACGCAAATTAATCAGGTCCACATCCCTGTTCAGCAGTGATTCCAGAGCGAAACGAAGCTCGCTCATTGCGAGTGAAGCGGCTTTCACCGATTCGCCAGGCAGAAGCAGCAGGGCGATGTCCGCATCACTCTCCGGCCGTTCATCCTCAGTGCCGTAGGTACCGAAAAGATAAACCGCCTGCGCATCGGGGTAGTGCTCCAATACCTTTTGAATAATTGCGTCCCCTTTTATCATTAAGTCTCCCATTAACCCTTGCACCGGCAAAACTGCCCGGTTCCGGTATTAGTTGTCGTTTTCCCGGACCACGTCTTGCATCCCGCGTCCATGACCATAACCTCTTTAATACACCAGGCGATGGTCGGATACAAGGTGAGAAAGCTCCCATCCCCCCTCACGGCGCCAGCAGGAAATCGAAATCCTCCTTTGACAGCGTAAAGACTGTTACTACTACAGATATTCCAGCGCCTCATCCCCGAGCACCCTGGTAACGGCGAGCAAGAGCAGTTCCTCCGCAGGCCTTCCGGTCGCTTTCATCATTTTCAGGGCATAGCGGGCGACATTGATGCCGTCACGCACCGAATAGAGCTCATCGGCGGCATGCGCCCTCTGGAGGAAATCGACCACATACCGGAGAATGGCGGCATCCGCAAAAGGCAGGTTTTCCTTGAGAATCAGCAGTTCCTCGTCGGCTTCGGGAAAATCGATGTATATCTGCGGCTGGAGACGTGAATGAATGTATTCCGGCACCTCGAAGGTCGATGCATCCTCGTTCATGGTCACCACCACGCGAAAATCCCGGTGGGCCGGTATCTTCAGGCCGGTAATGACGGATTCGACGTAGCGGCGGTCATCGAGAAGCGGGGCGAGCGACGCCCACGATTTTTCGCTCATCCGGTTGCCTTCATCGATGATCAGCGCCCCTCCCTTTATCATCGCCGTGACCAGGGAGGAGGCGGCATACTGGATCCTGTTTTCGGGGCCGATCACCGGGGTGATGATGAGATCTTCCGGGCGGGTATCCATGGTGGCCTGAAAAAGATAGACATCCCGGCCAAGCTTCTTTGCCGCCGCATAGGCGAGGGTGGTCTTGCCGACGCCCGGTTTGCCGATAAGGCGCGGGTTGAAGGGCATATCACGCTCATCTATCACCATCCAGGCCGCAAGCAGTTGCTGCAATATTTCCTCCTGGCCGATCCATTTCAGGGAAAGTTCCACCGGGTGAGCAAGGGAGAGCGCTATGCCGTTTATCGTTATCCGTTCCATTATAACCTCCACCGACGTATTTTTATCGGTTCTATAACCCAAAAAACGGTAAATAAGGATTTGCTCAAAGAATTCAATTAATGGGCTATTCAAGCCAAACGAAACAGCTGCTTCCAAAAAATGCACGAAGCTCTAATACGTCATTCCCGGTTTCGCGGGAATGTCGGCTTCTTAGGTGACCTTCAACCCGGTATACAACTGGAATCCTTGATTTTTTTTATTACAAATCTGCAAACTTTATTTGGGGGATGTTCCTAAAAATTTCAGTATCAGATATACACGGCTCTGCCTGATCATGCTGACCCGAATTCCGCCGCTTTTACCCTCACCAGGTCGGCAAGGCAGTCAATAAAGACCGGAGACGTATTGAGCGACGGAGAGCGATGGAAGGTACCGATTCCCAGCGAGCGGGCATGTTCCCCATACTCCATATCGATCTCGTAGAGGGTCTCGATGTGATCCGAAACGAAAGAGACCGGCACGATGAGGACATCCCCGCATCCCTGAGCAGACAAATCCCGCATGACATCCCTGGTATCCGGCTCCAGCCATTTGACCGGACCTGACCGGGACTGGAACCCCAGCCGGTGCTCCATTCCGCCGAAATTTTCCATCACCAGCCTGACCGTTTCGCGAACCTGGGAAAGATAGGGATCTCCCGCCTCGATGAACGATTGGGGGAGCGAGTGGGCGGAAAACAGAATGACCGTACCGCTCCGGCCGGGGAACCAGCCGAGTGCCTCCGTGATCTTTTCCGTCAGAGCCCTTATGTAGAGGGGATGCCTGTAAAAACACTCGACAATAGCAAGCTGAAACGGTACGGCGGATTCCCCCAGAACCCTTTTCAGCTCGTTGATGCTGGAGCCGGTCGTTGCCCGGGAATAGTGGGGATAGAGGGATAGGGCAATAACCCGGGAAATTTCCTCCCGTTTTACGGCAGCCAGGGCTTCGATGGTGGAAGGCCTCCAGTAGCGCATGGCGGAAAAACAGCGGTACCCGCTCCCCAGTGCATCTTCCAGAGCCCGGGCCTGCGCTTCGGTCAGTTCCCTGATGGGTGATTTGCCACCGATCTTTTCATAGTGAAGCTCGACTTTCGGCGCACGCTTGCGGGAGATGCGACGGGCAAGAAAAGGCTGCAGGAAAGCGGGGCCGAGTCGGATAATATCCCGGTCGGAAAACAGGTTGAAAAGAAAAGGTCCGACAGCGTCGAGTGAATCGGGCCCCCCCATCTGGAGGAGGAGTACGGCGGTTTTGTCTGACATATGCGGCCCTTTCTCTCGTCACCCCATTATCGCTGCGACAGCCTGTGGACACATTCAACAAGAAATTTTGCATTGCCGGACGGGGTGGTCGGGAGGATTCCGTGCCCCAGGTTAAAGATATGGCCGGGCCGGCCACCATTTTCCCCGATAATCCTTCTGACTTCCGCCTCGATGATCTCCTCCGGAGCATACAGCACGCCCGGATCGAGATTACCCTGCACAGGTGTACTGCCAAGAATTTCACGGGCACTGGCCAGGTTCACATGCCAGTCAAGACCCACCACATGAGCGCCCGCCTTTTTCACCGTCTCCAGCATGGTCCCGGCTCCCTTGACGAAATGAATGACGGGAGTATCCCGCGCATCGAGGCACCTGATCAGTCGGGAAGTATAGGGAAGAACGTATTTTTCATAATCGGCTGGAGACAGAATGCCCCCCCATGTGTCGAAGATCTGGATGGCCTGGGCTCCGGCATGAATCTGCGCATTGAGATACTCGGCAAGCATGGAGGTGAGCTTAACCATAAGTGCCGAGTAGGTTTCGGGTTCTGCATACATCATCTTTTTGATAGCCATGAAGTCTTTTGAGCCCTTGCCCTCCACCATGTAGCAGGCGAGGGTGAACGGCGCACCTCCGAAGCCGATCAGGGGAACGCGGCCGGCCAGTTGGCGGCGCAGGATTGCAATGGTTTCCAGGACGAAAGGTACTGCTGTTTCCATCCTGGGAATGCACAACCTTTCCACATCAGCCATGCTACGGACCGGTTCTGCGAAAACGGGGCCGGGAACAAAATCAAGCTTCATCCCCATCGGTTCGACCGGAATGAGGATGTCGGAAAAAAGTATGGCAGCATCCACATCGAGGATGTCAACGGGTTGCAGGGTTACTTTGGCGGCCAGTTCCGGAGTCTTGCAAAGCTCGAGGAAGGTACAACTTTTCCGCACTTCCATGTATTCGGGGAGGTATCTGCCCGCCTGCCGCATCAGCCATACCGGTGTTCTATCAACCGGCAGCCCCTTACAGGCGTCGAGAAATCTTGTGTTCATGTTATTCTCCCTGTGGAAAGTCATCACGGTGTGATGACTGGCACTAGGCAAAGGGCAAAAGGCAAATGGTTTTGTCCCGTCTTTGATCGACGAGAACACATTCATCCCTATACCCGCCCCCTGACCCCATCCCGTCGATGGAGGGGGGAAATTATGCGAAACAAATAATGTTACAAGGTACTATCCTGTTTTCCAGCTTTCTTGTTTTCCCTTGTGCCTTGTGCCCTTTGCCCTTTGCCTGCTTCTTGCTCCTTGTGCCCTGTGCCCTGTGCCCCGTGCCTCAGCTTCATAGGCACATAACTGCAGAACGGTTCTTCCTCCATGTAGTCGCCGTACACCATATTGGCCCTGGCCCGGCAACCGCCGCAGACGTTCAGGTATTCGCACTGGCCGCATTTGCCCTTGTAGCTGCCAAAGTCCCGCAACTCGTTGAAAAGCTGTGATTTCTCCCATATTTCCCTGATTGGCGTCCGCTTTACATTGCCCGCAATCCGGGGAAAATAGGAACATGGTTTCACGTTGCCGAAGCAGTCGATCAGGCAGATGCTCTGGGCGGCGATGCAGCCTTTGCCGCCGCCGGTGGAAAAGCTGAGGGACCTGCGCTCGAAGCTGACGCCTTCAGCCTTCGCTTTCTGCGGTACAATTCGATAGTAATGGGGGGCGCAGGTGGGGCGCATCAGGATATCGCCTTCCTCCTTTTCCTGGCGATAGTGCCAATCCAGGATTTCCTCATAATCCTCCCGGGAGATGAGTTCTCCCATGATCTCCTCCCCCCTGCCCGTGGGGACGATCATGAACATGTACCAGGCAGTTGCGCCAAGCGACCTGGCAAGTTTGAAGACATGGGGAATGTCTGCCTGGTTGCGCTTGGTGAACGAAGAGTTCACCAGGAACTTTTGTCCGTTCCTGCGCAAGGTCTCCGCCGCCCGCATGACACCATCGAAGGCGCCGGGGCACTGGCGGAAGTTGTCGTGAATATCCGCCGTGCTTCCATCCAGCGACAGGGATACCATTTTGATATCGGCATCCCGCATTTTCCGGCAGATTTCGTCGGTAACCAGCGTTCCGTTTGTCGCCATGCACATGCGCAGGCCGATTGACGTTCCGTAGGAAGCAAGTTCGAAAATATCCTCACGCAACAGGGGTTCTCCGCCGGACAACACAACGACCGGTTGCGAAAAGCCGGCGATTTCCTTCAGGAGTTTCTTGCCCTCTCCGGTGGAAAAGTCTCCCTCTGACGAGGTTGAGTCGGAATCACACCGGCAATGGACACACCTGAGGTTGCATCTCTGGGTAACTTCCCAGGCAAGCCATTTAAGGGTAAATTTTTCTTTTGCCATATTTCGATACTACAATGAATAAGGATGGAATTACAAGGAACGGTTCAAGGATAGCAGCTTTTTCCCCAAGCTCAACCGTCCCCGGGGAATTGTATTGCCTGGCTTCCGCTCTGTGTATCTTTTCGGGAAAAAAGAATTCCGTATGTGCAGGCATCGACCAGAAACCCGACCAAAGCGCCTGCCAGGACATCGCTGAGGAAGTGATAGGAAGTCACCATCAGGGCGGCGGCCAGCAGCAGCATAAAACCCGCACAGGCAAGCCGGTAGCGGGGAAAGAAACGCCCTGCGGCAAGTGCATATACCGTAAACACGGCCATATGGCCGGAAGGAAATCCGCTGAAATCGCTGCCTCCGTGAAACCAGTGAAAACCATACAGGTCCGGGTTTTTCAACCATGCCCGGGTAGTTATTTTCCCGCACATGGATTTCAGGATCGATTTGGCGAGAAATGAAAGCGGTATCGTCCAGCCCGACAGGTGAAAAAAGCGTTCATATGCATTGTCGATCCTTCTGCGCATAAACCAGGTATGCGCCGACCAACTGATAATGGTACCGATGACGGCGAAAATGAGAAGGAGATCGGGGAGATTGGGGAGATCGGAGAAATACGCGGAGAAGAGGGAATCTTTTCTGAACATGCCGGCAAAGAAACCGGCAATTCCCTCATCGAGGTACAGATGGCTCATGGCTATACAGGGGATGGTCGATACAAGAATGATTGCAGACTGTCTCAGCTTCATGCAGTTTTGCCATCCTTACGAGATATGGTTCTACTCTTCAATCTTTCTGTCGAAAATAATGACCGCCAGTGCAAAGACTATCGCGGCTGTAGCAGCAATGGTCAGGGCGTACGCGTACTCGATACTTCCCGAAAGGAGCGCCCGTCGAGCCCCTTCGAATATGGCAGTGGTGGGCAGGGAGTTGATGAACGGCAGGATTGCGGCGGGGTAGGAGGAAAGGGGAAAAAATATGCCCGACATGAAGATCAGCGGCACAATCACGACCCCCTGCATTCTTCCGATGTTTTCCGGTTTGTCGATGATGGTTCCGCAGATGGTTCCCAGGCAGGAAAAGATCATGGATCCGAAAAAAATGAAAAACAGATATGTCAGTATGTGCAGCAGTTGAAACCGGAAGGGCGTCAGCAGGAAAATCACCAGCGCAACCGCTATGCCCTTGATGGCCCCATGGGAAAAACCGCAGAATATTTTGCCGATCACAATATCATAGACGGTAATCGGGGTGACCCGGTATTCTTCGATGGTGCGTTGAACTTTTCTGTGAAACCACATGCTCCAGGCGCTCTCGTCAAAAGCCGCATTCACGGCTGTCATGGAAATGAGGCCCGGGGCAATGAAAATAGCATACGGTATCCCGTCCACATCGGATATGTATCCCTTGAGACCCACACCGAAGGCAAGATACAGGGTGAGGGGATACGCAATAACCGACACAAGTTCGGAGACTATGCTGCGGCGCAGAACGAGCATATCTCTTCGCCAGATTGATATGGCACCTCTAAACATGTAACCCTCGCGTCCCGCCCTGGTGGGCAGCTGGTGTACCCCCGCCTGCGCTTATCTCCCACGATACGGTCATTCCCGCACCTTCTTTCCCGTAAGCCCTATGAAGACGTCCTCGAGGGAAGGTTCATGCAGGCAGATACCCTTTATATCCGCGCTTCCTATCCTGTCCATCAACGGTTTCAAACTCTCTTCGTCGGCGAGCTCCAGCCTGAAACGGTTACCTTTCCTGCCGAAATGCGCAACAAACGGAAGCGTGCGGAGAATCTCTTCATACCGGTCAGAATTGGCCCTGAATTCGAGTTCGTACACATGGGCGTGGGCAAATGCCTCCTTCAGCTGAGCGGCAGTTCCGTCAACCAGCGCTTTGCCGTGATCCATGATAACGATACGGTCGCACAGCGCATCGGCCTCATCCATATAATGCGTGGTTAGAAATATGGTCATTGTTGTTCTCAGTGATTGAATATAGTCCCACAGAGCCCGGCGTGACTGTGGATCAAGGCCGGTTGTCGGCTCATCCAGAAACAGCACGAGCGGATTGTGCACCAGTGCCCGTATGGCGACCAGCCGGCGCTGCATCCCCCCGGAAAATGTATCCGGGAAATCGTGTTGCCGTCCGGTGAGCCCGGTCAGTTCCAGGAGTCGATCGATCCTGGGGTTGTATTCACCGGCACGGATACCGTGCATGCGGGCATGCAGCACCAGGTTTTCCCTGGCGGTAAGATAGCGGTCCAGGTTGTTTTCCTGCGGCACAACCCCGATAATCCTGCGCACCGACTTGCCTTCGCGGAGAACACTGTACCCCCCAATCACCGCATCTCCGGAAGTGGGCCGCATCAGCGTTGTCAGAATTTTAATGAGAGTGGTCTTGCCGGCGCCGTTGGGTCCCAGCAGTCCGAAAATTGTCCCCCTCTCGACATCGAGAGAGAAATCCTTCACCGCTTGCAGGCCATTGAAAAACTTGCTGATGGATTGTAGCGAAATCGCACTGTTCATATGAAAACCATTCGGGAATCTGAAGCAATACATTGCGGAACGAATATCATCAAACCGCTCCCGGTAAACCCGGCCCCCTCCTGTTTCGGATATCGACGAAAACTTGTACAGGCAGGGGGAATTTACGTATCATTTTACGAGGCTTTATTTTTTCCCCGCGGCGGAAAAAGAACGGTAAAAGTGCTCCCCTTTTCCAAGACGCTGTCAGCCCAGATGAAGCCTCCGTGGGCATCCATTACCTTGCGGCAAAATGCCAGCCCGAGACCCGTTCCCTTGTGTTTATAATTTTTGTGGAGCCTTCCCTGGCCA
Source organism: Geobacteraceae bacterium (assembly GCA_017861285.1). Lineage (GTDB taxonomy): Bacteria > Desulfobacterota > Desulfuromonadia > Geobacterales > Geobacteraceae > CAIWTU01. The sequence continues at coordinate 31,579 of JAGFXO010000002.1, forward strand.
AATTTTTCGAATATTGTGGCCAATGCCTCCCTGGGTATCCCGATACCGGTGTCTCTCACTGTTATTTTCAGGAAACGCCCCCCTTCAGGAATATCCGTTTGGGGGTAGTTCTCTCTTGGTATGATCCCGGAGACTGCAACGGCCTTTGCCATCTCGGCCCTCACCTCGATCTCCCCTCCATCCGGTGTAAATTTGAAGGCATTGGAGAGAAGATTGCTCACCATGCGCAAGAACTTGTTCCTGTCTACACTGACCAGCGGAAGCTGATGCTGGAAGACGGCCGAGAGCCGTATCCGTGAACGCTCGGCAAGGGAGCGGAAACCTGAAGTGGCACGCTGGATCAGTACCTGCGGATCTTCGAGGGTGAAGGCAAGCTTCATTTTGTTTGCTTCAAATCGGTAGACATCGAGGAGGGTATCTATCATCTCCACAATTTCGGCGCAACTCTCCGTAGCCGATTCCAGATAATCCTTCTGTTCCGCATTTATTGAGCCGAGACGGCCTTCACGCACCAGGTCGATTGCACCCATCACCGCAGTGAGCGGGGTCTTCAGATCGTGCGTCAGCATGCTGACAAAATCCTCCTTTTCCTGTTCGAGCGCTTTCAATGTGGAAATATCCCTCATGATCTCGACACATCCGATCAGATTGCCGTGACCGTTGAACAAAGGCGCGGCATTGGAAAGGACGGGAATCGTCCCTTCTTTGACCGTAAGCTGATACGTCACATCGAGACAGGAAACCTGGTCGCGAAGCACTCTTTTACAGGGGAGATTTTCCGGCGGCATATCGGTTTTGAGCAGGGATTCAACCGGCATGCCGCCGCACGACGCCATATCGGTTCCAAGAATGGTCTCTGCTTTCCTGTTCAGGGTCATTATCATGCCGTCCTTGTCGACGGCAATCAATAGATCGGCCATGCCCTGAAGGATGGCCTCCATCTTTTTTCCCTCTTCTTCCAGTTGCCGCTGAAGCTTTTTGTTTTCCTGCCTTGTCCTGTTCAGCGCCAGAGTGCGCTCGACTTTATTCAACAGGTCTTCCGCCGAAAAAGGTTTTGCAATATAGTCCAATGCCCCCTTTTTCATTGTTTCGACAGCAATATCTTCGCTGCCGTGGGCAGTCATCATTATGACGGCAATATGGGAGAAACCGTCCTGCATTTTTTCCAGAACTTCAATTCCATCCATGCGCGGCATCTTGATATCCAGAAGGACGAGGGAAAATTCCTCACCAGAAAGAGCCTGCAGTGCCTCGAAACCATCGCGGGCACTGACTGATTCATACCCGGCGTCCTCCAGTTGATACTTCAGGACGAGGGCAATATCAGTCTCGTCGTCAACTATGAGAATTTTCTCTTTGTTCATCAATTTCCTCGTAAACCGGCACGGTATAGATGAAGGTGTTACCGCCTGCCATGCTGCTGTGGTGCCATATCCTGCCGTGATGTTTTTCGATTATTTTGTTGAAGGAAGCCGCAAGTTTCCCGAACTCATCGGAAGCAGCCACGTCAGCTCTGCGGCTTAAATCGCCGACCTCTATTCTTTGGACTCCAAGAGAAAGCTCCCGCAAGGGAAAAGTCAGCTTGCGGGCAAGGAGATATGCGATTCCGAAAGACATAAATATGCCGAGGGCGGCTGACAGCAGAATGTTTTCCAGGTTTCGTTCCCGAATGGAAGAAAGTTGCTCTATGAAAAGGGAAATCGGTGGGGAACCGGGACTGTATGCGGAAGGGAAGTGCACGCCCGATTCATGACTCGAGGCCGTCTTTTCTTCCAGGGATGCGTCTATGCTCTTGATGGTAATGTACAGGAGGCCGGAATATGAAATTAGAATAATCAGCAGAAAGGAAAGAAAAAGTTTTGTCCGTATACTGACAAGAGGTTTCATACTCACAGGCCCTTATCCGGTGGTACGGGAAGTACGACTGCGCCCGGCGGCGCCTCAGAGCTGTTCAGATTTGAGATCCCTGGTCATGAGTTCCAATACCGCATGCCGTGCCGGTTTGTCTTCATACAGAATCTGGTGGACCTTTTCCGTGATAGGCATGTCAACGTTTAAACGCCCTGCCAGGTTGTAGGCCGATTGTGTCGTTTTGACACCTTCAGCCACCATGCGCATTTCGCCGAGGATTTCACTGAGGCGCATGCCTTCTCCAAGCTTCATACCCACCGTACGGTTTCGTGAAAGATCGCCGGTGCAGGTCAGAACAAGATCCCCCATGCATGCCAGTCCCGCGAATGTGGTGGGCCTGGCCCCCAGGGCAGCGCCTAATCTCGCCATTTCCGCCAGGCCCCGGGTTATCAGGGCAGCCCTGGTATTATGACCAAGTCCCAGTCCGTCGGATATTCCCGCGGCAATGGATATGACATTTTTTATCGCCCCCCCCAGTTCAACCCCTATCACATCACTGTTGGTATAAACGCGGAAATAAGAGGTGGAGAAAACATCCTGCACGAAAAGCGATATATTCCTGTCCGCAGATGCCGCCACAATGGCCGTCGGCATCTCCTGCGCCACTTCACGGGCAAAACTCGGGCCGGACAGGACACAATACCTGTCGAACAGTTCAGGCGGGAGTATTTCCCTGCATACCTGCGACATGGTCAACAGGGAGTCGAGTTCAATCCCTTTGGAAGCATTTACGATGACCGAATCCTTGCCGATCCAGGGGAGCGCTTTCCGAAGAACATCCCGCGTGACCTGGGAGGGGGTTACCGAGAGGAGCAGTTCACTGCCGGAAACAGCCTCTTCCAGGCTTCCGGTAAAATCGAGAGTCGAGGATAGCTGTATCCCGGGCAGATAGACGCTGTTGATGCGGGTCTTTCTCATCTCATCAACTCCAGACGGTTCATGAACCCAGAGAATAACCTCGTGCCCTTTCTTCGACAGAAGATTCGCCAAAGTTGTTCCCCAGCTTCCCGCTCCTATTACGCATATCTTTTTCAATTGCTGTAACTCCCGTAGACGACTCGTCTGCCCGTCATGATTAATCCCACAGATCGTCGTCATCCCATTCGGTTTGCAGTCTGGGATCGAAGCCTTCCGCTATCGCATCCCTGATTATTTTCAAACTTTCGACGGCATACTGCCTGAGGAAGGGGATTTTCCGGTATTCGGCCCGCGGAGTTAAAAGATTCATTGCCACTGCAAGCGTCTTTTCGACAATCGGTCTTTCACTCCCGGTTCTTCCCATCAGGTCGGCAATCATGAAAAGTCGTCTTGCCATGCTATCGCTATCCCGCTCTACCTTAATCCCTATGAATTTTTCTATGAAATTCTCAACCGCCTGGGCGATACCCCGGCCGGTAAGATTATCTTCCAGCAGATTAAGATCTTCCGCGAGATCAAAAAGCCTGCTGTCGGCTGTAAACCATCCGTCGAAATATTCTTCCTCAAACAGGCTGCCGCTTTGTTCCAAAAGCTCACTGCTGTCCGCCAGCCTCTCCAGGTTATAATCGTTAAAAACCGGAGCATAGGAATCGGGAGTGAGGGCTGCGGCTGGCAGGAAGCCCCGCAGCACGTAAAACTCGGGGGGCAGGTGAGTCTCGTTGCATCTGTTCATGAAGAGGGCATCGCCAATGAGAAGTGCGGCATAATCGGCATCGATTTCCATCAAGACCTCTTCACCAACCACATCCGACAACAACGAATCATGTTTCTCTCTGGAAATATTGCTGTAACCCAGAGCATCGACCATGCCTTTCATATCATGAAACTGCATGAAAAGAACATCCAGCCGTCCATCCGCACCCTGACGGGAAACACGGAGAGTTCGGCTCCCTGAGCCATCAACCGAACTGACGGAAGAAGAAAACGTTGCCGTGCATGCGGCATTTTCAGGGGGCGGCTCCGGGGTAATTCCGAGGAAGGAGAGTCTCCGCAGACTCCTGGCTGCCATCTCCCGAAGTTCGGCATCTTCACCGCAATGAAAGGAGTTCAGCAATGATGCCGCGCCCCGTTCCCGGACTCTCCCGAGGGTGGCGATAGATTCCAGCACGATTTCCCGGTCATCGAATGTCAGCAGGATCTCGAACAGGGACAGGACTCGCCGGTCTTTCAACCGTGCAAGATACCGCACAACAGCCGCCTGCGTTTCCTTCGGATAGGAGAGAAAATCCTCCATGAAGCGGATTGTCCCCGCTTCACCCTTATCAAAAAGCCTTGGAAGGGTCAATTCGAGCGGTCCGTTCATTCCTTCCAGCAGTTTCGAGAAGGGGGGGACGTTGACATCGATCCCGTAATCTTCCAGGACTGAAAGCAGCGCTGCTTTGCCATCCTCTCCCAGATCATTCCGTTTAAGGGCGATCCTGGCAATCTGGTCGATCCAGACTTCATCATCAAAGAAATCGAGAAGGTAGACATACCGGCTGATATGGTCGCCGTTTTGTTCACGCCAGAGCCTTCGAATCAACGGCGATAGAGCCCGCTTTCCGGCTTTTTGCAGTTTTGCGCCGATCCTTTCCATCTCCTCCAGGGTTATGTTTTCCTTCTTCAGGCTTTCAAGGAGGTTTACTATAGTATGGCGTTCGGTCAGGCTTTTATCTATTTTTTTGCAAAATTCCATTGTATTCTTTTCTCGCTGCGAAATACCGCGTTCCCGCCAGTCGCTTACTCGTTATCCGAATCCATTTCATCGGCCTCATCGGTCACTTCCACGATGAGTTCTTCGGCATCATCACTTTCATCTTTCTCGGCAAGCTTCGCTACGGCAACGATTCTTTCGTTCTCTTCGGTAACCATGAGCCTGACACCCTGTGTATTCCGTCCAATAACCGAAAAACCCGCCACCGGAATCCTCAGTATCTTCCCGTTGTCGGTGATGAGCATCAGGTCATTCTCATCGGTTACCTGCTTGATATCCACGACACAACCGTTTCTTTCCGTGGTCTTTATAGTGATGACGCCTTTGCCGCCCCGCGACTGCAAGCGATATTCTCCCAGGTCCGTCCGTTTGCCGAACCCGTTTTCCGTCACTGTGAAGATAGTGGAATCCGAATAAGCCTCATTGACGATTGCCATCCCGATCACCACGTCGTCCCCTTCGAGGGTCATACCGCGCACACCCCTGCATATTCGTCCCATGGGTCGGGCATCCTCTTCCCGGAAACGGATCGATTTGCCATTCCTTGAGGCAAGAAGCACGTCCCTCTTGCCGTCGGTCAGGGCTACGGAGATCAGTTTGTCACCCGAATCCAGGTTGACGGCGTTGATGCCTCCCGAACGGATGTGGGCATATTCCCTGATCGGGCTCTTCTTGACTACACCGAACCGTGTCGCCATCATGAGGTACCAGTCTTCTTCGAAACCCTTGAGCGACAGTATCGCGGTCACCATCTCCCCTTCCTGAAGGTTGAGGAGGTTAACAATGGCTTTGCCGCGGGCGGTTCTGCTTCCCTCGGGAATTTCGTAAACCTTCATCTGGTATACCCGGCCGGAGTCGGTGAAGAAGAGAATGAAGTCCTTGCTGGAGGCAATAAACAACTGTTCGACGAAATCCTCCTCTTTCGTTTTCATGCCGGTCTTTCCCTTGCCGCCGCGCCGCTGGGCACGGTAGAGGGTCGCCGGGCTCCTCTTGATGTAACCGGTGTGGCTGATGGTGACAACCATGTCCTCTTCGACAATGGTATCCTCAAGGGAAATCTCGGCTGTCTTGTCAACGATTTCCGTGCGCCGCTCATCACCGAACTTCTCCCTCAATTCCGTGAGTTCGGTTACGATGATCTTGAGAATCTCCGACTCGGAGCCCAGAATTTCCTTGAGCCGGGCAATTACTTTGAGGATTTCGGCATACTCCTGAAGGATCTTTTCCCGCTCCAGACCGGTCAAACGCTGAAGCCGCATCTCAAGGATAGCCTGGGCCTGCTTCTCCGAAAGCTGAACGGACGGCGCATAGGGGGATCTTCTCTCTTCGGGTATCCCCAGCTTCGCAAGGTAGTCAGGATCCGAGAAGTTGCCTGCCATGAGGCCGGACCTGGCTTCTTCCGGGTTTTTTGCGGCCCGGATCAGTTCAATGACCGCATCCAGCCAATCAAGGGCAATCTTCAAACCTTCCAGGATATGGGCTCGTGCCTCCGCCTTCTTGAGTTCGAAGATGGTGCGCCGGGTAATGATTTCACGTCGGTGGTCGACAAACAGGTTAATGGTTTCCCGGAGAGTCAATACTTTCGGCCGGCCGCTGACGATGGCGAGCATGATGATGCCGAAGGAGGACTGCATCTGTGTCTGCTTGTAGAGATGGTTGAGTATCACCTGGGGATTCTCGTCCCGTTTCAGTTCGACAACGATCCTCATGCCGTCCCGGTCCGATTCATCGCGGATATCGCTGATGCCCTCGATCTTTTTCTCCCTCACCAGTTCGGCAATCTTTGCCACAAGGTTTGCCTTGTTCACCTGGTAGGGAATCTCGGTGATGATGATCGACTGGCGTTCGGTCTTCTTTTGCGTTTCCACAAAGGCCCGGGCCCGCATCTGGATAATTCCCCGGCCGGTCCTGTAAGCCTGGATTATCCCTTCCCGGCCGTAAATGAAACCGCCGGTGGGAAAGTCGGGACCCGGAATCAGGAGCAGAAGTTCTTCGAACGTCAGGTGCGGATTGCCGATGATGGTGATGATTGCGTCGATCACCTCCCGCAGGTTGTGGGGCGGAATGTTGGTAGCCATGCCGACGGCGATCCCGGCCGAACCATTGACCAGCAGGTTGGGAAACTTGGCGGGGAGAACCAGCGGTTCCTGGAGGGAGCCGTCGTAGTTCTGCCCCATGTCCACGGTCTCCTTGTCAAGATCGGCCAGAAGTTCATGTGCAAGCTGCGACATTCGGATCTCGGTGTAGCGCATGGCCGCGGGCGAATCGCCGTCCACGGAGCCGAAGTTGCCCTGGCCATCCACCAGCGGGTAGCGGAGCGAAAAGTCCTGGGCCATTCTGACAATGGTGTCGTAGGCGGCCGTGTCTCCGTGGGGATGATACTTACCGATCACGTCGCCGACCACGCGGGCAGATTTCTTGTACGGCTTGTTCCAGTCGTTCCCCATATCGTACATCGCATAGAGACAGCGCCGGTGCACCGGCTTCAGCCCGTCCCTGACGTCGGGCAGGGCACGGCCGATGATCACACTCATGGCATAGTCCATGTAGGAGCGTTTCATCTCGTCTTCGATGTTGATGGAAGTCTTGTTGATGGTTTCGAGCATTCAAACCTCGTAGAAGGCTACCGGGCCAAAAGCGCGGGCTAAAGGGATGCGCTTCCTCTGCCGTGTGCCCTGTGCCTTTTGCCGTGTAAGGGTACTAGATTAGATTAGTGAAAATTATCCTATATAAAATTCAATATCTTACGAATAATTTCGCTCCATAACGCAACCTCTTTGAGCCTCAATTAATGCAAAAATCCCACTTTTGGCCCCATAAAGTGTTTTTTTCTACAAACCACCCTAACATATTAAAATAAGAAGAGTATTTCACGCCTGAATTTTATGGGATTTTAGGGGAAATGCGTCAGGAAATCAAGGTTATCAAAGTTACCATACTTGTCGAGAGAATAAAAGACCTTTCCGGTAACATGTTCTATGAACAATGGGAATTTCAAGACGGTTGCACGTGCAGCCATGGACGGCGGCTATGCAAAAGCGATTTGCATGCTCAAGAGGGTGAATCCTCAGGCCTGAATAGAGAGCGCGAAAGTAGTAGGCTCCCATACAATCGCAGGACAAGGTTTGTTTTGGTGCTACAGTTACCGTGCGGAGGTAGAAGTCCTTACTTCATAAGGTATCTCCCTGTACCCGTCGATCATGAGCCTGATGTCTTGTGACAACCCACACAGTCAACCGGGCCGGACTTGTTCTTTTCGTGACAACCTATGCATAGCTTATGTGGACGGAACTGCCCACTTTTCTTTATTGAACCAGGTCCTGTCTTGTGGCAAACCTCACAATCTTTAATGGCTTCCTGATGCTTCTTATGAGTAAATATGACCTTCCCGCTTTCGGAAGGAAGTTCGATTATATCTGCAGCAAACCCCGTCCCAACATAAAAAAGAATCGAAAGAGCAGCACATGTAAACTGAAGTACTTCCAGAGAGTGCACCTCCTCAACGGTAAATGAATTAAACCTTCATGATTATATATCATATTTTTTCCCATGCACATCCCGATCTTCAGGCCGCATGGACATAAGAACACGAATGTGGTTAAAAAATTCATTGACAATCTTATATATTATATATATTACTTTTCATATGTTTCTAGGAGGCATGTATGGCAACAGCGAAAGCAATTTCCCGAAATAACTATAAATGGGGCCTCGCCCTTCTCATGGTCCTGGTGCTGGGATTGGGATGGAAATATCCTTATCTCGGATTCATGGTGCCGATCGTCATGATCACTGGCCTTATCGGCTCCTTCCTCAAAGGTCGCGTCGTCTGCGGCAATTTCTGTCCGCGGGGAAGCTTTTTCGACACCTGGTTCAAGCCACTCGGTGGTTCAACGAAGGTCCCGAAACTGCTTACTACTCCGAAATTACGCTGGAGTTTGCTGGTGGCGTTGTTTTCCTTCATGATAGTCCAACTGTTGAGCGACATCGGAAGCGCCGCCCACTGGGGCACCGTCTTCTGGCGGGTTTGCATGGTAACGACCTTGATTGCCCTGGTTGTGGGAGTTCGCTACCGGTCGCGGGCCTGGTGCGCATTCTGCCCCATGGGAACAATCCAGGGCGCCATTGGCGGCGAAAAACATGCTCTCTCCATTTCGACTTCATGTGCAGGCTGCGGCATCTGCGAAAAGAACTGTCCGATGGGACATGACATCGCGCATTCCAGGGAACGAGATATAGTCATGAACAGTGACTGCCTTCACTGCGGAGCCTGCGTATCAGCCTGCCCCCGGAATGCGCTCCAGGAAAAATGAGCGTTTTTCAAGCTGAAGGTTAAATACTGAAGGTTATGGAGAAATAATGCAAACAAAGGAGGATTGAAACCATGAGCAAGAAGATCGTCGTTATCGGAGGATCGGCGGCCGGCCCCAAGGCTGCGGCGCGCGCCAAGCGACTGGACCCCGGCGCCGAGGTCACCATAATCCAGAAAGCGCCGGAGATGTCCATGGCGTCCTGCGGCTATCCCTATTTCGTCGGTGGCTTATTCAACAACCGTAACGCTCTCCTCAGCACTCCATACGGAGAGGTGCGCGACCCGCACTTCTTCGTGAACACCAAGGGGATAAAAGCCCGCACCGAAACCGAAGTGATGTCCATCGACCGGCAGCGCCGGACGGTTCAGTGCCGTGATCTCACAAGCGACGCGCTGGATGAGGTGCCCTACGACAAACTTATCATCGCCACCGGCGCCAGGGCACGCAAACCGCCGCTGCCGGGCATCGACCTCGACGGCGTTACAACCCTCCAGTCCATGCGCGATGCCGATTTCCTCCGTCGCATACGCGACGAGGGCGCCATCAAGAAGGCGGTTGTAATCGGCGGCGGACTGATCGGCATCGAGACATGCGAAGCACTCCAGTTGTCCGGCATCGATATCACGGTCATCGAAATGCTGCCCCAGATTCTCATGTTCCTGGACTGGGAACTGGCCAAGGTTCTGGAAAACCACGTGCGCAGCAAGGCCGCCAACGTCATTACCGATGTCAAGCTGGCCGGATTCATCGGCGAGAACGGCCGTCTGACGGCAGTCAGGCTGGAAAACGGCACCGAGCTCCCCTGTGAGCTGGCGGTTCTGGCCATCGGTGTCGCTCCCAACACCGACCTTGCCCAGGCCGCGGGACTGGAGATCGGCACCACTGGCGGCATCCTGGTTGATGAGTACATGCAGACTTCCGATCCCGATATCTACGCCGTAGGTGACTGCGTGGAGCTTGTGCACCGCATCACGGGAAAGAAGACCCGCGCTCCTTTCGGCGACCTGGCGAATCTGGAAGGCAGGGTGGCTGGTGAAAACGCTGTGCTCGGCAACAGCGTGACATTCCCCGGGACCTTCCATACCGGCATCTGCAAGGTGTTCGATTTCAATGCGGGCTCCACCGGATTGTCCGAAAGCCGCGCCCGTCAAGAGGGATTCGAGAATATCGTCACGGTCATCAACGCAAGCCTCGACAAACCCGAGTTCATGGGCGCCAAGCTGTTGATCTCCAAAATGGTTGTTGACGGAACAACGGGCAGGATACTGGGACTCCAGTGCGCAGGGCCCGGGGATGTAGGCAAACAGATATCCATGGCAGCCGTGGCCCTCCTCGGCAAACTAAAGGTCGCCGACGTGGTGAATGCGGACCTCCCCTATGCGCCACCTTTTTCCCTTGCCATCGATCACTTTATCGCCACCGCCCATCTCATGGAGAACAAGCTAAAGGGACTGCTCAAAGGAATCGGCGCTGTGGAGCTCAAAGAGAAGTTGGACAAGGGAGAAACGCCCTTCCTTCTCGACGTACGAACACCCGGGGAGTACGATATGATGCGGCTGGGTATCGGCGAGACGCTGATCCCCATCGGAGATTTGCGTCATCGGATGGACGATCTTCCTTCGGACAAGAACCGGGAGATCATCTGCTACTGCAAGATTTCTCTTCGGGGTTACGAAGCGGCCATTCTGCTGGAGGCGGAAGGCTGGGAAAACGTCAAGGTGCTGGAAGGCGGCGTCATGGCCTGGCCGTACCGGCGGGAAAAGTAACCATAATACGCTCGCATCTCCATCGCTGATAACAACACAAACCCCTGCCCGGGAGACTACTTGACAGGGGTTTGTGAGTTTCTGAATGATGCTTGGCTTTTCAGCTCTGGACAGACAAGAATATCCTCGCTTGAAAGCAGTGTACGTGTACCTGATTAGTAAAAATTACCTTCTATAAAATTCAATATGTTGCGAGAAAATTGGCCCCATAAAATAATCTAGTTTGGCCCCAATTATTGCAAAAATCCTTCTTTATGGCCCCATAAAATGATTTTTAAATACAAACTGCCATAACTTATCAGAATAAGTGTTTTTTTCACATCTGAATTTTAAGGAATTTCAGGGGAAATGTGCCAAAAATCAAGATTAATAAAGTTACCATACTTACAGAGACAAAGTTGGGGCATAGCGCTACAATGGCCACCGGAGAACAGGTAACGCGTACACGAGACAGTGCGTCTCGTTAGTGCAGCACAATTCTTCCAGGCACTCGAAAGAATTCAGGTTTCAAGCAAACAACCCGACGATTCGTTTTTCCGTTCGTAATATCGAATCTCGATCAAATTCTGCTCAGGGTCGCTGAAATAGATCGATACCCCGGTCCCATGTGCGCCCCATCTTTCTACCGGTCCCTGTTCAATTGCTACGTCAAGCTCGACAAGCCGCTCGCAAAGCCTTTCAAAATCCTCTCTACTTATCGAAAGGCAAAAGTGATTGAGGTTTGGCTCCGTCTTTTCCCCATGATACTTACGATCCCACATTTTCCTGGGAAAAAGGTCGATAATGGTATCCGAGTTGATTCGTACAGAGGGAAACGGTACTTTGCCTTCATGGTACAATTCCAGCCGTTCAGGGATAAACCCAAAGAGAGAGGCGTAAAATTCCACCTCTTCTTCAACATTAGTTACATTGAGAACAATATGGTCCATCAGAACATCCATGGTCAACCTCGCTCATAGTATGACTGCAATGCGTTTCTGCCCGCCGAGCTGTATCAGTTGCTCGATGGTATCCTCAGAATCACTGGTCAACATGTAATCCGTAAAACCGCGGAATGAATCATTGCGCTATCCGCTGTTCGGTGAGTCGTCTCTGGGGTGGCGGAGACCGCCCAGTCCCGGCATATGGGAGTAACCAATGCCTTCCGTCGCAAGAATCTCTGGGAGAGTGTCACGGTTGAACTGTGGGTTGTGTCGTGGTCTGGGTACTGTTCGTACGCCAACAAGTCTTCGAACACCATTGGTCAGCGGGAGACCGATGAATTCATCAACCGGCAGTGTGGAATGTCCGATGGTGAGAATTGTAACTTCCTTGTCAACAGTGACCGATTTCGGTCCGGAAACTCCCGACATTATTTCCCCCGCTTATCCTTTGATCAATATCCAAAAAGATCAATGCTGGGATGCTTCCATATTTTATCATTTAATGGCAATGCCACAAAAAAGCCTAAAAAGTGTCCGAATCAGGGGCAGAGAGACTGGTCCTGCATGCCGGCTTGTAAGTACGGTAATTTCATCTACTGGGGTTTGCTGCAAAATAGTTGCGGAGCGTCTCCCAGGCTTCTTGAAACGAGTCACAAAGAACCTTGCATCTTCAAGTTCCGAATCATTCTGATATACTTTTCAATAAGTTTGTGATTTCGTACTTTTAAATTGGACTGAGTCATATACGCAAAGAAACGGGAAGCTACCGAAGCAAGGCAACAGCAGATAAACAATGCCGCCATGGGTATTATCGGTGTGAAAGGTATCCATGGAGCAACGACTGCCGAAACCGAAGCGGCGGCCATTACCACTATGATTATCGGAACCATAAATTTTACGGTCATTCGCTGGACAAGAGCAACTTTGAACTCGATCTGGAAACTGAGGCAAGTATCTCCGGGAGACCTTTGAGAAGTCTATTGCATTAAAAACAAGCCAAGATTAGAGAAGGAATGCAAAAAACATTTAATAACAAAGCATCTCTATCCAGAAGGAGGCACAGACGATGAAAGCAATCACAGGGTTTTCCAAATCTTTTTGTGTCTTAATCGCAGCGGCGATACTGACTCTCGGCATGTACAGCTTTTCAGCGGCCCATTGCGACACCTTGGACGGTCCGGTCATACAGGATGCCCGAAAGGCGTTGGATGCCAAAGACGTCACTCCGGTGCTCAAATGGGTACGGTCCAAAGACGAGAAAAGCGTGAAGGTTGCGTTCAACAAAGCACTCGCCGCACGTGGCAAGAAACAGCAGAAAACAGCCGAAACGAATTTTTTCGAGACCCTGGTAAAAATACATCGTGCGGGCGAAGGCGCGCCATTCACCGGGCTGAAGGCTGCCGGCACGGTGGAACCGGTAATTGCCGAGGCAGACAAGTCATTGGCCGCAGGCTCTGCGGAGGCAGTGGTCAAGCTGGTAACTGATGCGGTTGGTCAAGGTATCCGCCAGCGCTACGAAAAGGCAGCTGAGACGTACAAGCACAAGGATGAAAGTGTACAGAAGGGACGCGAGTTCGTAGCAGCATATATTGAATACACCCATTACGTGGAGCGACTGCACATTGATGCCAGCAGCGCAACCGGGCATCACGCGGGGAACTCCCACAAGGAGCATGCAACGCCGGGCCTTAAACATGACCATTAAAACCGGGAAAGCGCAGGCAACATAACAAACCTGAAACGCAGCAAGGAGTGATCCATGAAAGAATCATCGACACAACAACCGGCAGATATAAGCATCTCAGACAAAACTATCGGCGAAATTGTCGCGGATGATTACCGGACAGCAAGTGTCTTCGAAAAACACGGCATCGATTTCTGCTGCGGCGGCAAGGTTGCCCTTTCGGCAATCTGCAGGGAAAAGGGCATCGAGCCTGCCGTCATACTCCGGGAGATCAAAGCCGTGAAGGAAACGTTGCTTGAGCGCAGTGCAAACTATGCTGCATGGGAGCTTCCATTCCTCGCCGATTTTATTATCAATACTCATCACGCCTATCTTAAAGAGAATATGGGGCAAATTGCCGTGCATACCGGCAAGATAGCAGACGTCCATGGCGTCAGACATCCCGAGGTGATAGAAATATCCCAAATCTTCGCCAGGATTGTAACCGACCTGGTGGACCACCTTGGTTATGAGGAAGACGTGTTTTTCCCGGCCATCAAACGTATTGATGGCGCCAGAAAGTCTGATGCGGTTCCGGAAACCAAAGATTCCGAAACAATCAGCGAAGGCCTTGTAAAGCTCCATCGTGAGCACGAAGAGGTCGGTGACGCAATCCACAGAATCCGTGATCTTGCAAAGGATTATGAAATTCCTGGCGATGTCTGTAACACCTTCACGGTCACTTATCGGGAACTCAAGGAGTTCGAGGATGACCTGCACAAACACGTGCATCTCGAAAACAACATTCTCTTCCCAAAAGCTGCGAATCTGTGATGAAAGTATCTTGCCGGAAGAATGGAGATAGAAAGCGATGCTAAAAACCAAAAGATGGCAGTGCCTTGTTTGCGGGTATATACACGACGGCCCTGCACCACCAAAGATATTTCCCAATTGTGGCGTCGACAGTTCCAGGTTTATTCCCTACAAGTAAAGGCAAGAATGCCCGACGACACACCTCAAAGGGTATTTTCCCGAACGTGCGGGATTATCCATGCACTGATGGAGGAGAGTTATTATGGGTTTTCAGGTAAAAGGAAACATATCTTGGGTGGGAAAGATCGATTGGGAACTCCGCAAGTTCCATGGTGAAGAATACTCCACCCACAGGGGCTCGTCGTATAATTCATATCTTGTCCGAGATGAAAAAACGGCGCTGATCGATACCGTTTGGAAACCGTTTGCAAGGGAATTCATCGAAAACCTTAAAACAGAAATTGATCTAAAAAAAATTGACTTCATTATCGCAAATCATGCCGAAAGCGACCACAGCGGCGCCTTGCCGGAACTGATGCGCCTGATCCCCGACACCCCCATCTACTGTACCGCCAATGCCGTCAAGTCGCTGAAGGGGCACTATCACCAGGACTGGAATTTCAGAACCGTGAAGACCGGCGACCGATTGAATATCGGCTCGAAGGATTTCATCTTTATCGAAGCGCCGATGCTTCATTGGCCTGACACTATGTTCTGCTACCTGACCGGAGACAATATCCTGTTCAGCAACGATGCGTTCGGGCAGCACCTTGCCTCGGAACTGATGTTCAACGACCTGGTCGACCAGGCAGAACTGTTCCAGGAATGCATCAAGTACTATGCGAATATCCTGACGCCTTTCAGCGCAATGGTCGACCGGAAAATCAAGGAAGTCGTCGGATTGGGCCTGCCGGTCGACATGATCTGCACCAGCCACGGCGTCATCTGGCGGGACAACCCGCTCCAGATCGTATCCAAATACGCGGAATGGGCCGCCAACTACCATGAAAACCAGGTTACGATCATCTATGACACCATGTGGGACGGAACGAGAAGAATGGCAGAAGCAATCGGGAAAGGCATCCATGATGCGGATAAGGACGTGACTATCAAGATATATAACGCCGCCCGCAGCGACAAGAATGACATCATCACCGAAGTGTTCAAATCAAAGGCTGTCCTGATTGGCTCCCCAACGGTTAATCGTGGCATTCTCTCGGCAATCGCCGGGATTCTCGAAGAAATCAGAGGGCTGGGGTTCAAGGACAAGAAAGCTGCGGCATTCGGGACATACGGTTGGAGCGGAGAATCGGTTGCCATGATAACGGATCGGCTGCGTGAGGGCGGTTTCCAGTTGCTTGGCGACGGGTTGAAAGGGCTCTGGAACCCCGATGAACAGGGCCTTGCGAACTGCGTGGACTTTGGCAGAGACTTTGGTCGGCAGGTGAAATGATTATTTTTGACGCCATAAAGCGGACTACAGCCTCGGCTAAAGAACTGATATGGCTGTCAGTAGTCAACAGGGAAAATAATTCCCCACCCCTCGGATTAAGGGTTTTTTTAAAAGCATGTCTCCCAGGCTACAGGTAGAGACGGGACCTTGTGGCGACGTGTGATCACTCTGATATACGCGGGTTGGGTACCGCATGGCTTGTCTTCTTCGCCGAGCTGCCTCGCTCTAAAATCGGAAGTTCGGCAAATGCCTTATTCACATAGTTCCGTCGAGGATTCTCCTGAACGTGATCGCGTCTCTGCCTCTGGCCTGGGATTTTTGTCGTTTTTTGAGCCTGGTTTCCTCCTTAACGGCGATTGTTGTTCGGTTACGCCTTTTCCGGTAACCGTGCACAGGCAATGGCCCACATGAACGCACATAACTCGCGGGCGATGGCGGTCACAACGCTTTTGCGGTTCTTCCCTCTCGCAATGAGCCTGCGGAAACGGCCACAGAGCCTGACTTGGGCTTTCCAGGCGATGTTGCGGACCTCTTGCGGCAAGCCGTCAAGTCGGCCAACAAGGCTTCGGCTCTCCCGGGCCGGGTGGCTGTATGTCTGGGCTGCTTCCGTGAGCACCCGGCGTACATGGCCATTGCCGGTCTTGGTAATGCCTCCCCGTCTTGTTGTCGAGCCGCTGGAGTGCTCACTGGGCACGAGTCCCAGATACGCCATCAACTGTTTTGGCGAATCAAACCGGGTCAGGTCCCGCATGGCTTCATCATCCGCTGAGGGCACATGGATAGCAGTCAATTATCCCGAGCGGTGCAGACGGGCCAGATTTACCGCATCCCGTCGGTCATTCTTGATCCGCTGGCCGCTCTTGCGGGGAATCAGCGACGGGGCGGCAACAACACAATCGAAGCCTTGTCTTGACAGAAAGCGATAGATGTCGTACCCGCAAGGGCCGGCCTCATACACGAAGCGGAGCGTGACGCCTTTGCCTTGCAGTTTGCGAACGACCTTGTGCAGCGATTCAAGATCGCCACCGATTGTGCCGTAAAACCTCGCTTCACTAGCCCGGCTCGCATCGGCAAGCGCAACATCAATGGAGTTTTTGTGAACATCAAGACCGACAAATATGGTATTCTTATTCATGACCTGCCTCCTTGGTTGTGGCTCTGTATTGGTTACTCCCAATATAACCCACGTTTGCAAGGGGCAGGTCTCCTGTTTTCTACTGACAGCCATTATGTCTAGAATATCGTCTCGAACAACCTCACGTCCAGCGATGCGTTTCTCCACACTTTCACGGATAACCAAAGCACGTGGGCTGGAAAGATCGCGCAATGCTTCCAAAGCTCGTTCACTCTTTCGTTCTTGATAGAACGTAATGCCCATGACTGCGAATACAAAACCAAGAAGCATCAGTGCTTCCTCAACATCACCCAATAGAAAGTAGAAAACACCACCTCCGACAAGAAGCAATAACATCGGCTCACGAACAACAGAAAAAGCGATAGCGAATACACTACGCCGTTTTGCCGAAGGAAGTTCGTTATAGACTTCTTCCGACAATCTTATCATTGCTCCCGTTCAAAAAGGCCGTGAAAATATTTGATGTCGAAATTACTATGCAAAAAAGATCTCCATTACTGCAATCATGGGATATAATCAACGCCAATGCAGTTCAGTGCTGAATGATTGATACAACAAAAACGATAATTTCTTTTCTGTGATTTGCTGCAAAGCAATCAAGTTCTTAACAGCAACAACTTGAGTATATGATAGTATTCATAGAGCATGACCAACATC
>JAGFXO010000169.1 GCA_017861285.1 Geobacteraceae bacterium
CGAAATACCACAATCAGATTATCCTGCGACGGCCTGAGCTTGCTGGTAAAGTCTTGCCTTTTTGGCGGCGGGACTATTGATAAAACACTTATTAGATATACATACTACATGTCGGGCTGCAATTTCATTTGGATATCACTTGCAGCAGTAAGGAGAACTGGACAGAGAATAGGCTGTCACTGTAACACCAGGGTGGTGGTAATCGATTTCCTTGGGATATACCTCAGAGACACAATCTATCTGGATGCCCCCCTTATTGTTATTCTGAGCCGCATTTGTTATTCAATACTTGGCTGAGCCTTCTGGCCTGATTCTTATCGCGATAGTGGCGAACAATTCCGCCTGGATTTGGCAGGGGGGAACTCGAGAGATCGGAAATCGGCCGGATTTCGGCATTGACAGTAAGTTCTGCGCCAGTGAGGGATGTGATCGAAATCACTTGAATAAGGTTGGGTCAAAATATGGATGCGAATAGGGAACTTATCCTGGAGCCATCCCCCGGTTATGTTGCGGTCAACCTTAGGGAGCTATGGGACTATCGTGAGCTCTTATATTTCCTTATCTGGCGGGATGTGAAGGTTCGCTATAAGCAGACTGTCTTAGGCGCAGGGTGGGCAATAGCGCGTCCCGTGGTCTCGATGGTTGTTTTAACATTCATCTTCAATCGACTCGCCGGGTTCTCTTCCGATGGTGTCCCGTATGCGCTGTTCACTTTGTGCGGGATTCTGGCCTGGAACTTTTTCTCTGAGGGGCTCTCAGGTGCCAGTCAAAGCTTGATCGTGAATACCAACCTCATCTCGAAAGTCTATTTCCCCCGTCTCATCGTTCCGGCCGCGGCTGTCCTCCGTGGCCTTGTGGATTTGGGGATCGCGTTTCTCGTGTACATCCTTTTCATGATATACTATCAGTTCTTCCCTGGCGTCCAGATTCTCGCGCTGCCTCTCGCTCTGCTCTGGGGGATCATCGCGGCTTTGGGCGTAGGCCTCTGGTTCTCCGCTTTCGGTGTGAAGTACCGGGACATTGCACAGGCATTTCCCTTCGTCGTCCAGCTCCTTTTCTGGGTTACGCCGGTCGGCTACTCAAGCGACAAGGTCCCGGCCAAATGGGAGGTTCTGTACTGGCTCAACCCCATGACCGGCGTGGTCGAGATGTTCCGATATTCGCTTCTGGGCGTTGCCCATCTCCCGGTCAACCTTCTGATTCTTTCGGCCGCCGTCAGCGTGATAGCTTTTGTGAGCGGGGTTTACAACTTCAGGCGCATGGAAAAAGAATTTGCGGATGTGATATGACGAAACCAGTGATAAGCATCGACAACCTGAGCAAGAGATATATCATTGGCGAAAACATCTACGGGACCGGAGCGCGGACGTTTCGAGATCTCTTTGATCATAAGATCAGAAAACTCCTTGACGTCAAGAAACACGTGGCCGAAAAAGACAATGTCATCTGGGCTCTCCGCGATGTGTCGTTCAACGTTGATCAGGGGGATGTCATCGGAGTCATCGGAAGAAATGGGGCCGGAAAGAGCACATTGCTGAAGATCCTCTCGAAGATTACTGAACCGACAAAAGGCAGGGTGACAATGCGCGGGAGAGTGGCTTCACTCCTTGAGGTGGGCACCGGGTTCAGCTATGAGCTGACCGGCCGCGAAAACATCTACCTGAATGGCGCGATTCTGGGAATGCGGAAGGCTGAAATTGACACGAAGTTTGACAAGATCGTCGAATTCGCGGAAGTGGCCCAGTTTGTTGATACGCCGGTGAAGCGCTATTCAAGCGGGATGTTCCTGCGTCTCGCCTTTTCTGTTGCGGCCCATCTCGAGCCCGAGGTCCTCATTGTGGATGAAGTTCTGGCGGTCGGCGATGTTCAGTTCCAGAAGAAATGCATGGGCAAGATGAAGGACGTTTCCCAGAATCAGGGGCGGACGGTCCTCTTCGTCAGCCACAATATAGATGCGATCGCCCAGCTCTGCAAGAAGTGTGCACTGTTGGAGAAGGGCCATCTCAGGGTGTTTGGGGAGACGGATGACGTCATCCGCGCCTACTTGAAGCCGGAGGCGACCCAGACCGGAGCATTCACGAATACCAAACCGGCATCTTCAGCGGAAAAAATCCATCTCGAGTCTGTGAAAGTCATGGATGCGACGCGGCGCGTCACACCCAAGATCTCATCGGGCGAGGCCATCCATGTGCAGGTCGAATACACCGTCCAAAAAGAGGTGGAAGGTGCCCGTGTCGGCATCATGCTCAAGAATCATCAGGGAATCATTCTCGTGCGAAATGGAGATGCCGATGTGGACCTGCGTCATTATGAAAAGCGGGGCCCAGGCAGGTATGTGAACAGTTGCGCTATTCCCACGTCTGTTCTCAAGAACGGGGATTACTTCCTGACCGTTTTCTCGGATATACCGATGCGTGAATGGCTGTTCTATGAAGAGGATGTGCTGGCGTTTGAATACCAGGATTTCGCCAACAACGATGTCGTGTATCACGAATACCCGACCGGCCTCATGAAGTTCGATTTCCATTGGGACGTGACAAAAGATGCGTAAAGAGATTGGATTGCCAGTCTCGATAGTTCTGGCACTGCTCGCTTTGGTGAGCATTTGGACATCCATGGATTTCTACGCCATCGGCAGGGAGTCGGGGCTGGGAACACTCCTCAATGATTACGCCTATCGCCGGGTCATCGCTGCGAAGATTCTCCCGATGTTTGAGATAGCCTGTTTTTTGCTCGCTGCCGTGTTGTGGCGATACGGAAAGCGACGCGAGACTCAGTGGGGGAAAGGCGAGATCGCGATCATCATCTTTTCTTTTGTGGCCTATATCCTGGTGCTTCTCAACCCGAATACCCCACTGGCCCCCGTTCCCCTGTTTCTCGACTCCTTGCCGATCCTTCTGTTTCCGCTTCTGTTGTTCTCGTTTCTACAGCTCGACGATGAGTATCTGGGGGCGGTAGTCAGATTCCTGCTGTCAACATCGACATGGTTGGCAACCGTAAGAGGATTGTGGCTTCTGGCATGGTTTCTGGCAGGAAAAGGGAGCCACGCATTCTACAAAGTCAATGCGACTCTCTCCGAAGGAGACGTCCTGTATTTCTATGCATTCCTGCAGCTAATTCTCCTGGGAGTTTACATTGCTCTGAAGGAGCCGAAGTACCTCATCGCCTCACTCATTCTGTTTCTCGTTATCAAAGGGATAAGGAGGGATAAGGGAAGGAGGGATAGGGATAAGAACCCGCTTTTGGGGCTCAGCGGTTGCCCGTGGGTGTGATTGTGTTCCGGCCGCCCGGCTGCCCCAAAATATGGGACTGGCACTTTGCCACTATCCACAGTCAGCCCCGCAGCACCAGCTTCAGAGCTTGTCAATAAAAATCCGTCCGCTCAGACCCGTTTTCGCCGGTTTTCGGACAGTCCCCTACACATCGAGCCGAAGGGTCTTTCAAAATTTACACTTCGTCGGGATACAACGGATCGGTCAGATAATCTTCGGCACTGGGCGCCAGCCACTCGTCGAAGGTGGCAGCAGCCATCTCCGGGGGAGCATGGGCTATCGTCCTTACCTTTATAGACCATGGTGGCAGTTCGGGCATCGTAGCCCAAGCGCTCCTGGAAAAAAAGAGTTCCGTATGATGTAAACGGTCCAAGTTCTCAACGGCATCTGCCTTCCAGGGCAGGATGCGCGGCCCGCATTGGTCGTCAGAGCTCGAATGGCGCCAATTGTCCATCAGCGCGATGGTTGCCTCGGCGATAAGAATATACGGTTTATGTCAATACCTTCTTTCAGAGAACCGAATTGGCACCCTCGGGCTGATTTAGCGTGCCTGGAACGAATCATGATCCGGGCAGAAGGGAATTGAGATTAGCAGATCAAAGGCATCGCTTCAGGGAATTACAGATTAGTTGCGGTTTCCGGAGATTCTGGAGGCTATCGGTTTCTGAGATTGGCTGAAACTATCTCAGAAATGGCCATTTTGTGATTTGTCGGATGATATTTAGATTATCCAACAATCCAAAATCATTGCAGATTAGCTCCGTATATCCTCATGAGATTGTATGGGCTAACATGGCGGGATTCGGCATAGAGATGATGTGCAATGCTCAGTGCCAGTTTCCGTAGTGGCCGCTGTAAATACGGCGGATCTTTCCGTCCTCAATGCGCACATAATCGACGAACCGACTCGGGCCATAGTTGTAAGTCCAAATCTCGACACATACCGTGTCTTCGAGGGAAAGAATACTCGTACTCCCCCTCGTCCCAAGCCTCGACGTTCGTTGGCGAACCGCATTCGCTAAGCAGTTTATCGCGGGAATCCCCCTCGTCGACCAGCCGCGAGCCGCAGCGCAGCGCCGCGTCTGCGGGTAGGATGCCCGAGCCGAACACAATCAGCGCAACAAGCACGAACCACATCAGGTGTCTGGAAGACATAAATCGGTCCCATATTGATAGCAACCAACTCGCGAATTTTTCCTGTGCCATTATTAACCTCCTGAGCAGAAGGTTTTTGCAAATTCAGGATGAGAGAGACACAAGTGAAAGGAAACGTCGCTGGAGAGGCGGCGAGATCCGAACCACGCAACCAAACCAGCGTCCGCTTCAGGTCAGGCGCAATGGTAAAGATGCCAGAACTGGTGGGAAATATACCTCAGGCCGAGGTAAAAAATCAAATGTGATCGGACCGGCGGCAGAGTCTATATCACAAAATGACGCACGTTGTGATTAGTCGGATGGTATATAGGCTGGCCAACAGTTTAAAATAATGCCAGGTTTATTCTGCATATCGTTTTAGCTCACCCGCGCGCAAGCGGGCGAAGCCCCCTGTAGCGCGTCGGGCGCGGAGAAGGGTCAGGCTGATGTTTCGCGAGAAAGCTGTTTTGCATTGCGCTGAACTGCTCGTTGAGAGTCAGAATGTCCTCAGGAAAAGTGCCAGTGTTTGTTGTTCACTCAACCCCTTCAATAATGCGTAAGT
>JAGFXO010000170.1 GCA_017861285.1 Geobacteraceae bacterium
TAAAAAGGAGGAAGGGGGATTTCTCGCTGCTGTCGACCACGCCGAATTTTCCGACAGTGTGTGCCCCGGGGACTGGCTCAGCATAACTGTCAGTATCGTAAAGTCGTTCGGCAGGCTTCACCTGTGTGAAGGGGAGGTGACAGTGGGTGGAAGACGGGTAGCTTCGGCTGTACTGACTCTCGGGGTGGGAACGCCATGATCTCTAACCTGTTGAAAACAAAAAAAATACTGCTGGCGACACTGGCGATATTTGTCGCTTTTCAGGGTTTTCAGGCTGATGCCCACGCACGATCCTTGTCGCCGCTCCAGGGGCTGGAGATGCTTCGCCGCAGCTTTTCGGGGATGAACGACTTTACTGCCGAAATCACCCAGGACAAGCAGATATCCCTGATGAAAAAAAGGATGACGGCAAGCGGCACGGTTCGCTTCAGGAAGCCGGACAGCTTCTACATGGAGCTCTACTCTCCCTATGCCAGCCGTCTTGTCCTGAAAGATACCCTGATGACCGTGGTGTACCCGAACGAGGGAGTTCGGCAGAAAATTACCCTGCCCCCCGAGCAGAGCCTGAAACGCTGGTTCGCCTACCTTGCCCGTCCCGTGACCTCACTTCCTGCCGGTGTCGATATTCGTGCCGAGACCCGCGGGAAATACGTAATTCTGCGGATTCTTCCCAGAAAAAAGGGGATAGTGAAGGAACTGAAGATCACTTTTCTCGAGAAAAACGGAATTTCCCGGTTGGTCATAGAGGAGCACAACAGGGATATTACGGTTATCAGTTTCCGTAACATGAAGAAGAACGTCGGATTAGCTGAAAAGGACTTTCATATCGAGTAAAACGGCCCCTTCTTTTGAAGTCGGTACCGTTTTCCACTCGCAAGCGGGTATAGCGAACAAGAACCGCCTCGCAATTACAGATGTATAATAAGGAGCTTACTTCATGACAATCCATATGAGGATTTTTTTTCTTGCCATTTTGGCGGCTTTCGCAATTACCGGCTGCCAGCCTTGAACTCTGAAAGCCAGATCGGCCCGGGTGGTCGATTCGCCATTGCTCCATGCAACAAAGGGGGGCAAAACCCGATGACCTTTTCCCGGCAAATCAGCATGCCCCGATTGTCCTGTCAGGGGACGCAGGTTATCTCCAATGGCAAATGATCGGCAAAAAAGAAAAATTTCCGTTTGAGTGGGCAGTAAGCCAATCTCCACGTACACCAATCACGCAATCGAATGGCGGGTGTGCCGAGGGGGATCCATGCTGACAGGCTCTGAGCCCATTATTTGGGGCCTAAGCAGATCTTCTCAGCGACCTTGCGAAAGTGAAAACCGTAAATGGCCAGGGTGATTGCCATCGGGAAGAGACGCGGTCTTCTCACAAGGGACCAGAAAAACAGTTTCCAGAAATGGAACCTTTCTTTTCCTATTATCCCCAGAACCAGCATCGATTTGACCAATGCCCCGATGTGTCCGGGCTTCAAACGAAATTTCCCCATGGAAAACGGCTGGAATTCCTGAAGGAACCGGATTACGCGCACGTAATAATTGCCTGGCGCATAAATGGTGCGGATAATGCTCTGGTACCCATTTATAAGGGAGTCCATGTTCATTTTCGGAATAAAATTTGTGGCAATCGAGGTGTTGTTGCCGGACGCATCCTCCAGCATTCTGCCTTCGCTGACCAGGCGGTGGTACAGTTTTGTGCCGCGCAGGGCTGTCAGCATACCGACCATGGCGGTAACGATGCCGCTCTCCTGGATGAAGCGGATGTGTCTTTCGAATATCGCCGGAGGGTCGCTGTCAAATCCGACAATGAACCCCGCCTGCACCTGAAGCCCCGATTTCTGTATTCTCCGGACACAGTTCAGAAGGTCCCGGTTCCGGTTCTGTACCTTGCCACTTTCGAGGAGGCATTCATCGTTCGGGCTCTCGATGCCGATAAAGACTTCCTCGAAACCGGCTTCGACCATCAGTTCCATCAATCTCGCATCATCTGCCAGGTCGATTGACGCCTCGGTGATAAAGGAGAAAGGCCGGCCCCTTTTCTTCATCCAGCCGATTATGGCCGGGAGGAGGTCATTTTTCAGTTTCTTTTTGTCGCCGATGAAATTATCGTCAACAAAGAAAATCCCGCCGCTCCAGCCCCTTGCATAGAGGCTTTCCAACTCCGCAACGATCTGCTCAGCGGACTTTGTCCGCGGCTTTCGCCCGAACAGGGCGGTAATGTCGCAGAACTCGCAGTCGAAAGGGCAACCGCGCGAATACTGGATATTCATGGCGGCGTATTTCCTGGTATCGATCAACTCCCAGAGAGGAATGGGGGAATGTTTCAGGTCTGTCCACCGGTCGGCGGTATAGATGTGCCGGGCCCTGTTGTTACGCAGGTCATCCAGAAAAACGGGAAGCGTCAGTTCCGCTTCGTTGAGCACCAGATGGTCAACCTCGTCGAAATCCTCGGGGTTGGCGGTAAACAGGGGCCCTCCGGCAACGGTCCTGACTCCGAGTCGCCTGCACCGGGACAGCACATTTTTTACGGATTCCGACTGGACGGTCATGGCGCTGATAAAGACATAATCGGACCAGAGCAGATCCCTGTCAGAAAGCGGTTTCACGTTCATGTCGACGAGTTTCTTTTCCCATTTCCCGGGAAGCATGGCCGCTACGGTCATGAGTCCGAGAGGAGGATAGCAGGCTTTTTTGGAGACGAACTTCAGGGCGTGACGGAAACTCCAGAAAGTATCCGGATATTCGGGGTACACGAGAAGTATCTTCATGGCAATGGCTCCCGTTTGAACGTTTTCGATGGGTTCCCATGTTTCTGTATACTGTTTATTGTACCTGTCGTGTCACATCTTGCATGTAAAGGTATTGTAAAAATTGCCGGCAAAACCGGATCCGGTTGAGCCTGCGGTCCGATATCCGCCACCAGAGGTTAAACCATTGACAGGAATGGCCCTGACGATGTAAACATACCAGTGTTCATATTATGGGAAACCTGTCCGCCCTGTGCCCGGAAACATCCGGAGACTGCCGCCGTGGTTCCAAAGGAGCTTTTTCATGATTACCCATATCGTCTTTTTCAAGCTGGCCGATCCCACCCGTGAAAATGTCGAGGAGACCGCATTACTGTTGCGGAGCATGGAGGGTGAAATCCCCCTGCTTCGGCATCTTGAAGCGGGAGTTGACGTCATACGCTCCGCAAGGTCATACGATGTGGCCCTGGTGACAAAGTTCGATTCGCTGGAGGACCTCCAGGCGTACCAGGTTCATCCATACCATGCAGACACGGTGGTGCCCCATGTGCGCTCGGTATCGGAATCCATTGTGACCGTTGACTACGAGTCGTGATGGGGACAATTGAGATTTTGCGGTGACTGATGTTGTAAATTCTATGTAAAGGAAACGAAAATGGAAATGTGCCCGTGCGGGTCCGGACGCACCTATGAAGATTGCTGCAGTCCGCTGATTACAGGTAAAGTACCGGCAAAGACCGCCGAACAGGTAATGCGTTCACGATACTCCGCCTATGTAAAGATAGAGGTTGACTACCTTTTTGATACTACTCATCCCGACCACAGGCAGGGCTACGATCACAAAGGAACCAGGATATGGGCCGAAAACTCCCGGTGGGAAGGACTGGAAATCCTGGATTCCCGTGCTGGTGGCGAGGAAGACAGCGAAGGGGACGTGGAGTTCATTGCAACATACCGGGAAAAAGGTCTCAGAAAGCAGTACCATGAACTTGCCCACTTCAAAAAGGTAAATGACAGATGGTATTTCACTGACGGCACCGCGGTGGCTCAGAAAACAATTATCCGCGGAGAGCCTAAAGTGGGCAGAAACGATCCCTGCCCGTGCGGAAGCGGCAAGAAGTTCAAAAAATGCTGCGGCAGTTGATGGGAGTCTTGTCCCTTATTGTGCGGTGGGGAAAAAAAGGAGCGGGAAGGATTTCGTTCCTGCTGCCGGCCTTGCTTGCCCTGCAGTTCTGCGTGGCAGTCTGCCCCGGTCATGCGGTGCATGAGGCGGAAGCCGGTGTTTCTCACGGGGCAAAAAGCGCAGCGACCGGGGACGGGACTGTCCGCAAAAAAAAGCATAAGGCGGGTGAGGACCCTGTATTCGCGAAACAGAGCGGATGGCCGGTACACCACCCCAAACCTCTGCCCGGTTCAATCCTGCCGCATAAAAGGATTGTG
>JAGFXO010000171.1 GCA_017861285.1 Geobacteraceae bacterium
GATGCCGCTGGCCCAGGCGCCGGTTATGCCGCGCGATGTTCCGGCGCCGTCGCCGACCATGTAGACGTTCCTGCTCACCCGGAAATGGCTATCGAGGAATGCGGGTTTGTTCGCATACATCTTGATCTCAGGGTAATACATGATCGTGCTCGGATGAAGGACGCCGGGAACAATGGTGTCAAGCTTCTTCATGGCCGCCCATATGTGGCGCATGATCTTGGCGGGTACCGCGAGCCCGAGATCGCCGGCCGTGACCGGGCAACTGGGGGGAAATGAGTAGAGATCCTCGTTGAAGGTCTCCGCGGTGGAGCGTTTCCCCATGCGGAAATCCCCCACCCGCTGCATGAGAGGCTTGCCGCCGCCGATCTCGTTGGCCAGCCTCCCGAGAAATACGGCCATCTGCTGGCCGCTCCGGACCGGGTCTCTCAGGCCGATGGTCTTGAGCAGGGCGAAATTCACCAGGTTGTTCCCCGCCCGTTCTTCCGAGAGGGCATGGCCATTGACCAGGCTGAAACCCTGGTACCGCTCGAGCACCACCCGGGCATACCCCGAGTTGGTGCAGAAGGTGCGCACCCCGTCGGGGAAGAGGAACTTGGGGTCGTAGTAGTCATTGACGATGGCGTAGTTGTTCACCGTTGTCTCGAGGCGGATGCCGACATCGACCACGTTGTCGATGTACTCGATACCCATGCGTTCCATCACCTGCTGGAGGAAGCTGAACCCCTTTCGTCCGGGTGCGACGATCACTTTCCCGGCGCGCACCGTTTCCGTGCCGTTGATGACCACTCCCGGGCCCTCGGAGTCGTCAAAGACATCGGTCACCTCCCTCTCCAGCGCGAAGCGTACCCCCCGGCTTTCGAGCTCGGCCATGAGGCGCTTGATGAGCACCAGGCTGCGGTCGGTACCAACATGGGCCTGACGGATATCGAGCAGAGTGACGCCGATCCGCTCCGCCCGCCGCTGGTAGACCTCCAGGTGCATTTTCTCCTTGAAGACCGGCTGCAAGCGTTTCTCCACCTGCGGAAGGAGCCGCTCGGCCTCTTCCCTGGTCCAGTTCTCCACCACAAAGCCGATCGGGTACGTATAGTTCTGCTTGCAGTCGTTCAGCAGGCCGCCTGAGCAGATCTTTCCCCGGTCGACCATGAGAATGGAAAGGGAAGGAGAGACATCGGTGAGATGAAAGGCGGCACCCAGACCTGCCGGGCCGGTGCCGACGATAATGATGTCGCAGTCGGGATAGGTCATGGGTGCCTCCTTGGAACAGCAGCGCTGCCTCAATTATATCCTTCTTATGTTGTCCGGGGGCCTTAAGGTGAGGCCCCACCAGCGGGCACTTTCAATCCGGCCTTCACCTGCCCTTCTTGCCGTGGGGAGGACCACTTTGCCCTTTGCCTCCTCCACCTTTATACTGCTCGCGAACGATGGAACTGCGCGGCTGATAACGGTACTGGTCGCTGTGGATCCTTTGCTGCCGTTCCATCTGCGGATAGCGTTCTCCTGAATACTTCCGCTGGTAAGTAGGCAGTGGTGCCGGTTGCGGGGAAGCCTGGCGGTTCCATTGGTCCCAGCCGCTTCGCTGCTTAGACCATCCGGGACCCCAATGATCGTTCCAGCGTGGAGGAGCATTGGGTTGCCAGCCGCGGAAGTACGCGGGAGGATGCCGGTAATAGCGCACCGGGACCCGCAGGATGTAGTAGGGCAAGTATTCCGGCGCGACAGGTCTCCACGGGCCGTTGTACCAGAAGCTGCTGTACCAGATGTCACCCGTGAAGACCCAGTACATGCCGTCATAGAAGAAATAGTTGGCGTTGACCCGCGGCGCGTAGTAGACCGGGTAGCTCGGTATCCGCACCAGTTCAGGATAAACCGGGAAATTGATGCCAATGCTCACATTGGGCGTCCCGATACCGATGCTCACCTGGGCTTCGGATGAAGCCGCCAGACACAACACCATGCACAACACTCTGAGTCCATAACGAAGCTTCTGCATTTTGTCCTCCTTTTTCTGGTCACCCGCATCAAAACATCAGGTCTCAATGGCCTCCTGTTCTGCATCCACAAAGGGTAACTCGCCGATTTCCCGCAGTTGCGGGAGGGAATCATGGGAGATTGCCTGAATTTCCCCACACATGCCCATCATATTCATTGTAACGCGCTCAATCTGTTTTTCTCGCTTTTTCCAGATTCTTTCCATTGCGGCCCGCTCGGAATCCAGGTCTTTTTTCATGCCGGTGTATGCTTCGACAACCGCCCTGATACGTTGTGTGAACTGGGGACTGCACAAATAGTCATATAGGGCTTCCATCTTTTCGCTCTTGCCGACACTGATGGCACGTGATTTCTGTTGTTCCAGCAGAATGACACGAAGCGTTTCCGCCACCGGGCACATGGCGGAAATAGTGGTGACCCAGACCCCTTCATGCATAATAAACGGTTCAGGCGTCTGCTTCGGCATCGTGGTGGTCACGAGTACCGCCAGCTCAGCTCCAGCCGCCTGCTGGTCTTCCTTGAGCTTTGGAATCCAGTTGTTCGACCAGTTTTCGGCGCGCTTCGTCTCCCAGATGATTTTCCCGCATACCTGGCCTGTTCTGGTCATTACCGTTTGGACCACATCTGCCCCTCGTGCCCCTTTCCGGACCGGGTCTATTACGTCGAGAGGAAAGCTGGTTCTCAGGAGTTCTTCAAGCTCCAATTCGAGGACTTCACCTTGCAGTTGTTGAGAGCCCTGCTCCAGTTTCCTTTTCAGCTCCTCGTTGGCCTGCTGGGCATCCTCAATCTTTTTGCGATATTCCGCCTCCTTGAACCTGAAGCGCTCCGCCTCGGTATTCTGGATCTGCTGCTCAAGCTTTATTCTTTCCTCATCAAGCCGGCGCGTTAACTCGAGCTCGAGATTCCGCTGGGCTTCCTCCAGCTGCATTTTCTCTTTTCGCAGCAAGAGTTCATTCTCCCTGAACTTTTCGATTTGCTTCTCCCGCTCCTCGAGGTCCTGATGCAGCGTCTTTTTCTCGGCTTCATAGTCCTTGATTGCCCTGGTGCGCGCCTCTATTCGAGCGGCTTCAATCTTGCTCTGAAGCTCTTTCTGCACTGCCTTCGCGTCAGCGAGTTCTTCTTGAATCTTCTTGATATCTAAGGCATGACTTTTGGCCATGCGGCGCTCTATGTCCTCCTGGATTTCTCCCTTCAGTTCCTCCTCTCGCCTCTTGAATTCAGCGTCGTATTCGTTTTCGTACCGCTCGAGGGTCTGCCGCGTGATTCCGTCCTTCAACGGAAAACAGTGGGAACACTTGGGGCAGCAGACCTGCTCTTCAGCTGAAACAATGATTTTTTGCATCTCGACTCCCTGTGGATTCTATGGGACCATGGATCGAAAGAATAGATTTCCCCGATAGAAATCCGTTGGTTAATGACTGTAACGCATGAAAGGAATTACCGTTTACATGCAAGACCGGACTCATCCCCAATTCTACCATAAGTTTTGCAGCTATCATGCACGACCGTCCGAAACCACCGAGGCAGTGAACATCATAAGAAGGGGGCAGGCTTTGTATCTGGTTATTTCTTGAAGAATCCCGTCCTTCTCCCGAAGAACTGATGGCTCATGGGCAGAAGCGGCAACAAACATCGTTGCACCATCTTCCCATGCACGGTATAATCGCGCCATGCTTAGATATCTGATCAACCCAACAGACCACGGCCGCAGGATTGAAAGCTTCCTGCAGAACCTTATGCCCACGGCGTCATTGTCTTATCTTCATAAAATAGTGAAGTCAGGAAGTGTCGCCAGAAATGAAACCGGATGCCCGCCGGAAACGATTCTGCGCACATCGGATGTAATCACCATCAAGGAAACGGCAAAGACGAAAACTTTCCTGGATATCCCTTCTCATGCGCCGGATGTCCTATTCGAGGACGAATCTATAATCATTTTCAACAAGCAATCCGGTTTGCCGGTACACCGCACCGCGGAGCAGGGGGAAGAGAATCTTGTGGCAAGAGGAATGAAATTCCTTGGATCACGGGACAGCAGGGCATGCAAACTCTACCCGGTAAACCGCCTCGACAAGGGGACTTCAGGAACGGTTATGATCGCGAAAAGCTCGTCACTGGCAGGCATATACGGCAAACTCTACCAGGAGGGCAAGGTGGACAAGCTTTACCTTGTTCTCGTTTCCGGCACACCAGATACGCCGTCACCTGGCGGAGGCGAAGCATCCCCTAATCGGCGACAAAAGGTACGGGGGAAAGAATTTAGAGGGTTTCAACAATGACGCCCTGCACGCATTCATGCTTTCTTTCCGCGACCCGCTCAGCGGGCTGGAGAGGGTTATCTATGCACCGCTGACCGCCGGATTTCTGAGCAACCTCGAGGCTCTTGCCGGCGATTCTGCAGATTCCCTGATGAGTTCGCTCATTTGAACCACTCAACCCCTTCCTGGAGAAGCAGGTAGAAGCAGCAACAACGTTATTTTGACTTCAGAAGTTCGGCTAAACGGGTTTTTCTGTTGTCATAAGCGGCAAGACCGGATACAACCCCAGGACTTAATTTTATAGGGAAATTTTTACTAACGAATGGAATAACGTGAACGAATTGAAATATCTGGCAGGTTATTCGGACCATATAATCAGCAGGGTAAAGCAGTTGATAACGCAAGACAAGCTGGGAAGCACCCTGTCAAGTAAATACCCCTGCCCCCATGACGTCCGCACCGAGAAAGCGCTCTACGACTTTACCGTTGCCATTAAAAACGAATTTCTGCGTAAATCGCCGCCACTGAGTAAGGTGCTCTATGATGGAAAGATTCATACGATCCACCAGGCACTTGGCACGCACACCTATATTTCAAGGGTTCATGGTACAAAACTCAAGGCAAAGCATGAAATCAGAATCGCATCCTTTTTCAAAAATGCTCCCCTGGCGTTACTGAGAATGATTGTCGTGCACGAGTTGGCGCATCTGAAGGAAAAGGACCACAGTCGGCCCTTCTACCAGCTTTGTCACCACATGGAACCCGCCTACCAGCAGCTGGAATTCGATACCAGGCTGCTCCTCACCCACCTGGAATTGGGGGGAACTCTGTTCGGCAACGAATGAGCGGGGTCAGAAAGGACCTGCCCGAGGGTCAGGTCTCAACATCGGACATTTTCAATCCAGCCTTTACCGACTCGAACAGTTTTCGAAGCGTATTCTCATTTTCGGAAGCAGCCATCATTCTGCGGCTCGCCTGCGTTACTGCTGTCAACCCTTTGGGGGCAGGATTGTACTATTGCATGGGTCTTCTAGCCATGGCAGAAGTTCATAAGAATTATCAAATAATACAAGCCTGACCCTATAGCTTCTTGACCGGACCAGATAACATCCTTGCTAGACTTCACAACTACACTGCTGGTTTCTCAGAGAGCGCATTCATTTGGAACCGGTCGTTTTGCCCATTTCGAGCTTGCCGGTTATGTTATTTTTTATCCAGTGCGAATCCCACCATTCGATCGGGTTGACCGACTGCCCGGAGACGTTCACTTCAAAATGGAGATGGTCCCCGCCGGCCATTCCGGTGGCTCCGGTATTGCCGATAATCTGTCCCATTTCCACATTGTCACCCGGCTTGACGCCGATCCCGCTCAGATGCCCGTAGATGGTCTGCAACCCCAGCCCGTGATCGATAATGATGCACTGTCCATAGATTCCGAAGTCGCCGGCAAAGACGACTTTTCCGCGGTTGGCGGCCGGCACTGCGGCGTGGGCCAGCGAGGCCAGGTCGAACCCGAGATGCGTCTGCCGGTCAACCTCTTTACCCTGGTATACATAGGTGCGGAACTGTGCGAAGCCGCCGAGAGGGGCGGCGTTCGGCATGCGTAGAAAAGTTCCCTGCCAGAGCGGCACCGGCGAGGTCTTCCGGCCATAGTCATAGATCAACTTGCGGTCCTGCTGCCGCTGGTCCCTGTTGGCCTTGAGGAATATCTCCAGGGGAGTTGCCGCCTGCGGGAACTTGTCCTTGAACTCGGCGGCAATCTTTTCCAGGAAGGAATCGGTCAGATTGATCCGGTCAGTTGAAAAGGTTTTGGCAATCAGGTGATAGTTGATTCCCATCAACCGCTCGTTGCCTGCCCGGTCGACCGCTATCACCCTGGGTACATACTTGCCGGGGTCCGTATCGTAGGTGAATGGGAAGAGACATGCGTAGAAATTTCCCCCCTGTCGGTAGCCCGGGAAAAACTGATCTCCGAATACTACCCCGGTTTTTTCGACATCTTTGGAAACGGTGTAGACGACCAGTCCCGCACCTCCCTGTGTGATATTATGGGCTACGCTCAATACCTCCACTACCGGCGGTTTGTTCTCCAAGGTGAAGAAATGGGCCTGGGTTGTGGTTCTGTTGGCACCGAAACGTGGAGCGGAACTTGTCGCCTTGACCTGCAGGGAGAACGCCCCTTCCTTCAGGCCGGCCAGCGCCAGGTTGAAGGTTTCTGCGGCCTGACGGCTGCCGGGTGGATAGTCTTTCGCCAAGAT
>JAGFXO010000172.1 GCA_017861285.1 Geobacteraceae bacterium
GAATAGCCCGGTGGAGTGTCCTCGTTCATGCGGTCCTCCTATCATTGCTACTTTACTTCATGGAACTTCTTCCGATACAATTTCACTCCTTTAAAACCGTCGTTTCTGATTCAGGTAGCGCTACCTTGCATAAAGTATATCCATTCAAAAGCGCAACAAACAGTCTGTTTTTATTTTTTTTATCGGCGTATACTATTAGATTGTGTAGTTTCGGTCAGGAGACTATTGGCCCGCCCTCCCTTTTCGTAACGGTTCAAAAAGATATTCCAGTCCATTGGCCTTGATCTCATAGACGGCCTGCAGCATCCTGCCCAGCTTACCTTCCGGAAATCCTTGATTGGCAAACCAGACCACATAGGGTTCCGGAAGGTCTATTAACAAACGGCCTTGGTACTTCCCGAAAGGCATCCTCATTGCGGCCAGCGACAACAGCTCATCGGGATCCCCTGCCACCCCACTGCGGGGTTGTAGCAAATAATCACTCATCAAGAACGACTCCCGTATTATTCCTCTCGGACAGAAAATCTCGATAACGCATCAATTCTCCTTATTTCGACAGAATCCGTTTTGCCTCTTAGGTAAATTTCCTGAGCAAGGAAATCCAACTCTTTTTGCTCTTCCTCATAAGGTATCATTGTCCACCACGACTTACAGTCCCCCTTTGACCCGTCATTCCAGCGATAACCGCGTTGCTTCAAGATATCCTTCTTATCGTACGGAGCTTTGACTGCACAGATCTTTGAAGTTATCTCGTTTGATTTTTCAAGCAGGTGCTTGAAAATCGGGGTGCCACTGACGGGAAGTTGGCCAAGCAACAGACCCAGAACCCCCTCGGCATCCTCCAAAGCCCGATGTGCATTGATGTAATATCCACCACACTTGTAGAGAAGGCACTCAAGGGAGCGGGCAGAAATCCGTTCTGCTTGCCAGTCAATCTGAGAAACGGAACACGCCCAAGGAAGAGTCGCAAATAGTGGAAAGCGAGACTCGACGAACTTCCGGTCGAAAGCCGCATTGTGCGCAATCACCAGGCTCGCCTTCTTGGCAAGGGCAACGACCATGTCATCGTCAAAAGCTTGCCCAATCACCATTTCATCGGTGATGCCCGTAATTTCTTTTATCTCTTCTGATAGTGGCTCACCCGGATCTTCAAATCCCTCATGCCGCTCGGTGATCCTGATGATTTCCCCTGTCGCTGGATTGAATTCAAACGCAACGATTCCCAACTCAATGACCTTGTCCTCGGTGTGGTCCAGGCCGGTTGTCTCGGTATCCAGGCAAAGGGCTATCCGTGAGTTTTCAACGGGCTTTCTTGTAAAGCGGGTTTCGTTCTCCATGTCGAGTTTGCGGAGTACCTTGAAGTCTCCCGTGGCATGGAGCGCTGTAATGGCAATCTCCGCCTCCAGGGGGTTCAAGGGCCCTATCTTGTTGTTTCTGGATTTTGATGTACTCATCTGATGCCTATCCGTTTTTGAAGAACTGTTTCGAATGTCTCATCTCCAATATCTATGTACAGGGTACCGTCTGAAATGGTAACCGACCAGTTTATTGACCGATCCAGCTTGGAAGTCAACTTGTTGATGAAAGACTGGTCGGAACTTATTACCAAGAGATTGGATACACCTTCGAGTTTCGGAAGTTGCTGCTGCTCCCAGTTGGGAAATGCCCTTCCGTACGCAATTAGGGCCACTTCAGCAACCTAGCCACAAGGCGCTCTTCTTTTCCGACGGGTGGCAAATTGCCGGCCATACAGCCCTTCTGAAAAACTTATTGCAGCCAGAAATTACTTTTCCGCGTCTGGTCTTTATATTACCAGAAAAATCCTATATATTTAGGGTTATATTTTACTCCTGAATGCCGTGCCGCCCCAAGGTTACTGGCTGGAGTGCAGCTTGGCCGGCAAATTTGAGCTGCCTAAACCCTTAATATTTTGCCTGTAAAGTGTGAAAGTTGCGATGAAACCCATTACCATCTCGATCCTGGATTTTGCATTACCGGTACCACGAACCGGAAGCATTGAAGCATATTCAGGGTATGGACGCTCAGCTACCGAGGGTCATGAAATCCACGTCCGCGTGCAGAAAAAAAGAGCCAAAGCCGATGATTCGTACCAAGCCGAAGTTCCGGTCAGTGGCCTGTTCGACAGGGGGGGATATCAATTCCGGATCGATGGACGAATGGACGGAATTTTCAGGCACGATCCTCCAAGAATTGAGGAAATAAAGTCCAGTTTTAATCTCCGGAAGCTTACGCGTAGACTTGCAAACAACCCGATGAACCATCCGTACTGTCTGCAACTTCAAACTTACGGCTACTTTTATTGGTGCGAATGCCAGCAACTTCCCAAGCTGTCGTTTCATCTCGTCTCTTCGCGAAATGGAGAGTTCGAGGATCTCGAACACGAATTCGATCTCGCTCGTTACGAAACATGGCTTGAGCAACGTCTCGATGAACTTGTAATAGAAACCAGACAAGCCGAGAAGCGTGCCACCAGGCGACGGAAGATTTCCTCTGCTTTCATGTTTCCATTCGAAAACCCACGTCCCGCCCAGATCGGACTCATGCATGAGATCGAACAGGGAATGACAGAGGGCAACCCGATGCTCATCCAGGCCCCGACAGGACTGGGGAAAACCGTTGGAGTTCTCTATCCCGTGCTGAAGGAAGCACTAAGCAGGGGCCAAAAAGTGGTGTACGTCACACCAAAAAACAGCCAACACTCGGTAGCTGAAGATGCTGTCACGCGTTTTCAAGGGACGGGTTCGCACTTGAAATCTCTCTCAATCACGGCAAAAAACAAAATCTGCTTCAAGAACGAGCCGTTGTGCAATCCCGAATATTGTGAATATGCCCGTGATTATTACGCAAAAGTTTATAATCATGGTATTCATGATATTCTGGCAAAAAAAAGGAAGTTAAAGGCGCGCACGTTTCGCAACCTGGGCGAAAAATATCAGGTCTGCCCTTTTGAATTGCAGTTCGACAGTGCCCAGGAGGCCGACATTGTCATCTGCGATTACAATTACGTCTTTGCTCCGCGCTCTGCGTTCGGCCGCATTACCGCCGCTGGCATTGACCAGACGGGGAAGCCCAACCTCGTGATTGATGAAGCCCACAATCTTCCCGCCCGGGCCATGGATTACTATTCCCCAATGCTCTCATCCGTTATGCTCGATAATATGCGTGAAGAGATACGGAAAGTACCTCCGCTCTTTCGACGGGAGGCAGAGAAGTTGCTCGACGGTTGCATTCGGGTTGTTTCCTCCTGCCGGCGTGATGAAAATACAAAACCGATGAAGATAGATCCCCCTCTCGACCAGTTTCTTGAACAGGATTCGAAGCTGCATGCCTTCCTCTTTCAGTATCTTGACTCCGATGTGGAAATACAGCCCCAGGACGTAATCCTGCGACTTTGTTTTTACTGGTCTGATTTCACGGAAACCTTGGAGTACGTTGTTGATCCTGGTAGACAGGAGTTCTTCGCCACGTTTCATCCGCATACGACTGGCGGCATAGTAAAGATAACCTGTTGCGATGCCTCGGCAATGCTTGAGGATTGCTATGAAGAATACGAGCAGGTGGTGGCGTTCTCGGCAACGCTAAAGCCATTTGATTATTATGCTAAGCTTTCCGGGCTGGTTAGCGATACAGTGAGGACAGCGGAATTTCAAACACCCTTCCCAAAAGATCATCGCAAACTCTTGATCATTCCACAAATCTCTACCAAGTACGCACATCGTGAGCGTAACTATTCCAAGATCGCCGATGCCATATACAGGATATCGGCATTGCGACGGGGAAATTATTTCGCCTTCTTCCCCAGCTTCCAGTTCCTGGAGAGGGTGTTCGCTCTCTTCAAACCTCCTGAAGGATTTACCGTGATCAGGCAAGAACGGAACATGAAGGCTTCGGACGTAGAGGCAATCCTTGATCATCTACGCGCACAGAGCGTTCCAACGATTGTCTTTGCAGCGCAGGGAGGCTCATTCTCGGAAGGAATGGACTACGCGGGGGAGATGGTGATCGGGGCTTTTGTAATCGGCCCCCCGTTGCCGAATTACGATCTTGAGCGCGAGCAGATTAGAGAATATTACCAACGGCAATACGGCGCTGGTTTCGAGTATGCCTATACAATTCCTGCAATGGCAAAAGCT
>JAGFXO010000173.1 GCA_017861285.1 Geobacteraceae bacterium
GGTTCCGTCAGCCTCGTGTGCGACGCGCCTTTTTTCTCATTCTTTGTCAGGCCACCCGGTAGGTGCATACAATCCTTCCCCCTCTTATCTTTCTGAACATCTTCTGCTCCACCACTGAAGCAGGTTCACGACGAACAGGATGAGAAACGATGCCCCGAGCATCACCGAGGCGATGGCAGTGGCGCCGGCGTAATCGTACTGTTCCAGCTTGGTAATGATGAGAAGCGGGGTTATCTCCGAAATCATCGGCATATTGCCGGCAATGAAGATGATCGAGCCGTATTCCCCTACCGCCCTGGCGAAGGCAAGCGCGAACCCGGTGATAAGCGGAGGCACCAGGACGGGAAAGATTACCCTGATGAAAGTCTGCAGACGGTTGGCTCCGAGGCATGCCGCGGCTTCTTCCAACTCCGTCTCCAGTTCTTCCAAAACAGGCTGGACGGTCCGCACCACGAAAGGAAGCCCGATGAAGGTCATG
Organism: Geobacteraceae bacterium; assembly: GCA_017861285.1. Classification (GTDB taxonomy): domain Bacteria; phylum Desulfobacterota; class Desulfuromonadia; order Geobacterales; family Geobacteraceae; genus CAIWTU01. The sequence goes on from JAGFXO010000173.1 coordinate 479, forward strand.
GCAACCAGGATCCCAAGGGGAGAATAGGCGACCTTGATCCCTAACGGCTCCAGGTAGCGGCCGATCCAGCCGGCAGGGGCGTAAAGCGTCGCCAGGGTGATGCCGGCCACTGCCGTTGGCAGGGCGAAAGGCAGATCCACCAGCGCATCCACAACCCTTTTCCCCGTGATCCGGTACCGTACCAGAACCCAGGCTGTAAGTAGACCGAACACAGAGTTGACCAAGGCCGCGAGAATGGCGGTCCCGAAGGTCAGGCGGAATGACGCCAGCACCCGGGGTGTCGTCACCGCTTCCAGAAATCCTCCCCAGGAGAGAGATGCGGTCTTGAAGATAACCGTGGATAACGGGATAATAACGATCAGGCTGAGATAGAAAACCGTGTAGCCGAGCGTTAGACGAAAACCTGGTAGTACATTTTTTTTCGTCGCAGTTGGAAACATCAGGCAGTTCTTCCTTTTTGTGTCATTTATTCACTTTCCTGGTCAGAGGGCAGTCATCGCAGCATGTCTCGGGGGCCTTGCCACCGAGGACAAAACAACCATTTTCCAGGACCTCATCCAGCTTTTCACAGAATTGACCGAGGGAACGACGACAATAGATAACCGGGAGCCCAAGCCGGTTTGCATCACCCCGCACTTTTTTCGCCAACCCGTGGTTCAGGTAGTCGCACAACAGAACTACGAGCCTCGTGTCCTTGGGCACTATCTTTTTGAGGTCACCCGCTTTACGACCAGTCCAGTGCTCGATTTTACGTACGCCTCGATCGTTGATGATTTTCTCAATGGGCTCTATGTAATCACCCCCGACGATGAGTGCCGTCATGATGAACCTCCTGCCGTCCGTAGGGGCGAACCCGTGTGTTCGCCCAGGAATCGTTGGGCAGACACATAGGTCTGCCCCTACGATCAATTGTTATTATTTTTTTGGTTGATAAATCTGATCGAAAACACCGCCATCGGCAAAGTGGGTCTTCTGTGCTTTCTGCCAACCGCCGAACTGCTTATCGATGGTAAAGAGGTTGACTTTGCCGAACTGCTTGCGGTATTTGACGGCCACGGACTTCAGTGTCGGACGGTAATAGTTCTTTGCCGCAATCTCCTGCCCTTCAGCGGAGTAGAGATATTCAAGATAGGCCTGTGCGGCGGCGCGTGTGCCGTGTTTGTCCACTACTTTGTCCACCAGGGCTACCGTAGGCTCGGCAAGGATGCTGAGGGACGGGGTCACGATCTCGAACTTGTCCGGCCCCAGTTCGTTGATGGCAAGGTATGCCTCGTTCTCCCATGCAAGAAGGACATCACCGATACCCCGCTGAACAAAGGTGGTGGTAGACCCTCGGGCTCCGGAGTCAAGCACTGGAACATTTTTGAAGAGGCGGCCGACAAAATCCTGCGCCTTGGAATTGCTGTTGCCGTTCTTTTTCAACGCATAGCCCCAGGCAGCGAGGTAATTCCAACGGGCCCCGCCGGAGGTCTTCGGATTGGGGGTGATCACCGAGATGCCCGGCTTGACCAGATCGTCCCAGTCCTTGATCTTTTTCGGATTTCCCTTGCGAACCAGAAAGACGATGGTTGAAGTATATGGAGCGCTGTTGTGGGGAAGGCGGCTCTGCCAGTTTTTAGGAATCAGCCCGGCTTTTTCATGGATTGCGTCCACATCGTAGGCAAGGGCCAGGGTCACAACATCCGCCTCAAGCCCGTCGATGACGGCGCGGGCCTGTTTGCCGGATCCTCCGTGGGACTGTTTGATAACCACACTTTGACCGCTCTTCGCCTTCCAGTGCTTGGCAAATGCAGCGTTGAAATCCTGGTACAATTCCCTGGTAGGGTCATAGGAAACGTTCAGCAGGTTAACCTCCGCCCCGGCCAGGGCAGGAACGCTGATCCCCAGAACTACAGTCAGTAATGCGAGTACTTTTCCAAACGTCTTCGATTTCATAGTTTCCTCCCTGTTTCATTTGTTTACTACTTAACGAGTGTAATACTTTATTTACTTCATATTTTTGCACATAAATCATATATTTTTTAATTATTTTTTATGACTTATTTTGTGTGTTTTATAGATATATTTTTATATTATTTTTGTCAAGTATAATTTTGAAAAGAAATCTAAACCAACAAAAAAGCCGGTAAATTTCCTCCACAAACCTTTCGGTTCTATGGCGGTACGATTACCGGCTTCTAGTAGCGCTAGCTGTCGCCAGGAACTAATAAAATGTATTATTACAGAATGTTACATCATATAATCAATGGAGGCCATCCGGCTCATAAATTATGCCTGATTTCCCCGCTTCGTGGTCACTCACCCCTTTTCGATCAGGTCTCGGAAACCAGCACATCAGAGACAGTTAAAGGCTCACAAACTCAAACTCCTCCCGCTTTTGTTCTTTAGCATTTCGGTAGAGAATAAGGTTTACCCTGTCTCCTTCCCGGCTGAAGTTGAAGTTCAGGTCGTGCTCGAAGGCCATGAGGGCAACAGGTTCTATTTGTCGCGGATCCCGGAGCCGGAACAGTACCCGGTTCCCGGCTGCCAGGTAATCGACGAAGTGGGTGGTAACGTAGAAATCGACCTCTCCCCGCTCCCGTGTCAGGTCGACGAAACTGCCATCGTCACCGATGATGAAGCTCTCGTCAAGGTGGATGGTCTGGGCGGTAATTCCTGCATCTGAAGTAATGCTTCGGATGATGCCGCCGCCGGATATCAGGGTGCCGTCCTCGATGACAAAACGGCCGAGAGCGATATTCTCGCTGTAAAGGTCGGCCGCAATTTCGTTCTTCAGGGCGAAGACCACGTTCCCTACCTCGGTGGCAAGGAGTTCCCTCGCATGCCGCTCGGTCACCTCCAGGGAGGACGAGTCAAGCCGCTCCTCGATAGCGACAGCAGTGGCGGGCACCTCCGCGGTTGCCAGTTTCAGGATATAGGTCTTTCCCGCCAAGAAGGGTCGGTCGGCGAGCCAGAAGATGCTCGCCTTGATTTCCCGGGTCCTGACCGGGGCGTTGGTCCGCCGGGATACGATCTCACCCCGCTCCACAAAAAGCTCGTCTTCAGTGGTGATGCCGATGCTCTCTCCAGCCCCTGCCGAAAACAGGCCAGGTTCCCGCCACTTCTCCACCGTCTTCACCCTGGTGATCTTTCCTGACGGAAGAAAGATCACCTCCTCACCCTTACGGATCTCGCCGGTTTCAACTCTTCCCACGTAAATTCTATTGTCGTCCCACTTGTAGACATCCTGCACCGGGAAGCGGAGCGGCAGGCTGCGATCGGCATGGACGTTCTCGAAAGTGTCCAGTGCCTCCAGCACGGTGGGGCCAGCATACCAGGGGGTATTGCCCAAACGCTTCGCCATATTTTCCCCCTCTCGGGCCGACAACGGGATCACGTGGGAGGGGACAATCCCTACCGAATGGAGGAATGCACGGATTTCGTTCTCCACCTGACGGAATATCTTCCTGTCGTAGCCAACCATATCGAGCTTGTTGACAGTCACCACCACCTGGCGGATGCCCAGGAGGGACAGGACATAGGCATGGCGCCGGGTCTGCTCCCGCACCCCTTCCGCTCCGTCAACCAGCAGGATGGCGGCATCAGCGCTGGAGGCTCCGGTGATCATGTTCTTCAGGAACTGCTTGTGCCCGGGCGCGTCGATGATTACGTAAGGCCGTTTCG